>DULJ01000074.1 GCA_012840465.1 Caryophanales bacterium | reverse complement strand
CCATTACAATGGTGGAGGATGACGGGATCGAACCGCCGACCCCCTGCTTGTAAGGCAGGTGCTCTCCCAGCTGAGCTAATCCTCCATTATTGTTTTCTAACAAAAGTAATATTATTCATAAAAAGATTAATGACCCGTACGGGATTCGAACCCGTGTTACCGCCGTGAAAGGGCGGTGTCTTAACCGCTTGACCAACGGGCCGCAGCTGGCGGAGAAGGAGGGATTTGAACCCTCGCGCCGGTTACCCGACCTACACCCTTAGCAGGGGCGCCTCTTCAGCCACTTGAGTACTTCTCCTCTGGCTCCACAGGCAGGATTCGAACCTGCGACCGATCGGTTAACAGCCGATAGCTCTACCACTGAGCTACTGTGGAATATTTAATGACAACGTTTTATATAATACAATAATGTTTTTTAGTTGTCAAGAAAACGAATTGACATTTCTTATTCTATCATTCGTTTTTTATCTCGTCTTCCGACGGCTTATTTAATATAACATATCCTATTTTTCATCGTCAACTATGATTTACATTTTCTTTTAAGGAAAGTTTCCCCCTACACCTTCCGCAAACGTAACGCGCTGTGTCCATCCTTCTTTTACGCTTATATATTAGTTTACAGGTGTTGCATTCATATATATATTTTATTAATTGCTTTCTTCTTTTTGATGTTGATAGTGGCTTGCAAAACCCAGGACCGCCTACCTTTTTTAATAAAATCTTAAAGTCTTGATCTTTATGTTGATAGCCTTTCCCTTCAATATGCAGATGGTAATGGCATAATTCATGCTTTAAAATATCTCTTACTGCTTCTATTCCTTGTTCGTTATAGTATTTAGGATTTATTTCAATATCATGTGACTTTAGCAAATACCGACCACCAGTTGTTCTTAACCTATTATTAAAACGGACAGTATGATGAAATTGTTTACCAAAAAGTTCAATCGACAACTGCTCACAAAGGGTTTGTAATTGATTTTGATTCATATCACATTACTCCATTTACCAAAAAAGTCTCTTATTACTTGAAAAAGGGCTGCACATTAAACATTATCTTGCATAGACTAAGTAATACCTAAGTAGGCTAAGGCCCATTCCATTTAGGAGGTGTGTTCCTTATGATGCCATATTGGTTAGTTAAGCAACTTATGCAAGCTTACCATGATAAAAACAGCTATCAAATAAAATTATTAAATCAATGCTGGTTTTTTTACAGAAAAAAGCACTGCTCGTAAGTCAGTGCTTTTTATACTATCTAAATTTATATTTTTGTTTGTAGATAGCATAAGAAAGGACATCAACTTCCGCCATTATGGGCGGCAAGTCGTGTCTTTCTAAGATTATTGCGGAGAAAGCATCGTTAGAGCTACACGACCTTTCTTCTGGTCTACATCATCAACCCAAACCGTTACAACATCTCCGACCGATACAATATCCATAGGATGTTTCACAAATCGCTTACTTAATTTCGAAATATGAACAAGCCCATCTTGTTTTACTCCAATATCAATAAACGCCCCGAAATCAACAACATTACGAACCGTCCCTTCGAGCTCCATCCCTTTTTGAAGATCTTCGAGCTTTAGGATATCTTTCTTCAATAACGGTTTTGTAACTTCATCCCGTGGATCACGTTCAGGACGGATTAATGCATCAATGATATCTCTGAGTGTGGGTTCCCCTATATTAAGTTCAAGGGCTACTGCTTTTACATTTAATTCATTTATAGCATTATTAAGTTTCTCAGATCCGAGGTCACCGAGCGTACAGCCTGCCCTCTTAAGCAATTGCTTTGTCTCCTCATAGCTTTCCGGATGGATTGATGTCCGATCTAATGGATGGTCGCCGTCGATAATTCTTAAAAAGCCAATACATTGCTCGTATGTTTTGGCCCCTAAACGAGGGATTGATTTCAATTGATCGCGGTTTATGAATTTACCTTCTGAATCGCGCTGCTTCACAATATTTGTTGCAACAGATTTACTTAAACCGGACACATATTGCAACAATGATATTGAAGCTGTATTCACATTTACACCTACTTGGTTAACAACAGTTTCAACAATAAAGGTTAACGACTCGCTCAGCTTCTTTTGTGAAACATCATGCTGGTATTGGCCAACACCAATTGATTTTGGATCAATTTTCACCAATTCAGCTAGCGGATCTTGTAATCTTCGTGCAATTGAAACCGCACTTCTCTCTTCAACATGGAGATCAGGAAACTCCTCACGAGCCAAATCCGACGCTGAATATACACTAGCTCCTGCCTCATTTACGATTAAATAATATATTTCGCGATCAACTTCTTTCAACAAATCAGTAATAAACTGTTCTGTTTCACGCGATGCCGTACCATTGCCGATGGCTACAATTTCAATTGGATACTCTTTCAATAATGATAAAACCTTCTGTTTAGCTTCCTCCGGCTTTGCCTTAGGCGGGTGCGGATAAACCACGTCAATCAAATACATTTTCCCAGTTTCATCAACAATTGCTAGTTTGCAGCCTGTTCTATAGGCTGGGTCAACTCCCAACACCATTTTTCCTTTCAATGGCGGTTGCAGAAGAAGGTTTCTTAAATTCTCGGCAAAAATATGGATAGCCTGATCTTCAGCCTTCTCTGTTAAACTATTACGGATTTCCCGCTCGATTGATGGCTGAATTAAGCGCTTATAAGCATCCTCAATAGAAACGACAAGCTGTTCTTTTGCAACTGTCTCAATTTCTTTAAACACTTGTTTATTTAAATACATAAGAACATTTTCAACAGGAGGTTCAATTCCTACTTTTAGGATCTCTTCCTTCTCACCACGGTTTAATGCAAGAACACGATGAGGCACTACCTTATGAATCGCCTCTTCATATTCGTAATACATTTCATACACTTTCTTTTCATCTTTCTCTTCATCTTTTACGTTCGATTTAAGGACACCTTTTTTAAATGTTTCATTTCGGATCCACTCCCTAAATGCAGCGGTATCAGATATGTACTCAGCGATGATATCTCGGGCACCTTGGAGAGCGTCGTCTACTGTCCCCACTTCATGTTCTTCGCTGATAAAGTCTTTCGCCTTCTCAAAAACATCACCTTCGGTTGGCAAGCCAAACAACCACTCAGCCAAAGGTTCCAACCCTTTTCCCTTAGCCATTGTTGCTTTTGTACGACGTTTTTTCTTATACGGTAAATATAAGTCTTCAACCTGCTGGAGCTTGTCCGCATTCTCAATACTTTTCTTTAACTCTTCCGTTAATTTGCCCTGTTCCTCAATTAAGCGGATAACTTCTTCTTTTCTTTTTTCGAGATTTTGTGCATATTCCCATTTATTCGTGATAGAACGGATTTGAACTTCATCCAACCCGCTTGTTCTTTCTTTTCGATATCGAGCAATAAAGGGAACAGTATTTCCTTCCTCAATTAACGTAATAACATTATGTACTTGCTTAGGTTGTATATTTAATTCCTTTGCAATATTCTTAATGATCGTTTCATTACGATTACTCATTTGTCTGCCACCTATCTATTACTTCCATCATAATTCAAGTGTATCTACTTGAAGCGCTTCTTTTAATTTTTTCAATGCACGTCTTTGAATACGAGATACATGCATCTGGGAGATCCCCACTTTTTCCCCTGTCTCTTTTTGGCTCATATTTTGGTAAAAAGTATAATTTAATATTTCCCTTTCCCGCTCGTTCAGAACAACAAATGCCTTTTCAATCAACATTGTACGGTCAATTTCATTATAACCGTCCTCACGGCTTGCGATCATATCAATAATCGTAACCTGACTGCCTTCAGCATCCGTATCAATTTGGGAATCTATAGAAAGCGCATGATAACTGCTGCTAATTTCCATTGTTTCAAGCACTTCTTCTTCTGATACCTCAAGGTAGTCTGCAATTTCCGCCACTTTAGGTGACCGTTGATACTCATTAGTTAAAATATCCACCGCTTTTTTAATTCTAGGGCCTAGTTCTTTTATACGTCTAGGCACATGAACGCTCCAGGTTTTGTCGCGAATGAACCTTTTAATTTCACCTACAATGGTTGGGATCGCAAAAGATTCAAAGCTTTTTCCATAAGCTAGATCATATCTGCGGATCGCTGCTAACAACCCGATCATTCCTACTTGGACTATATCCTCATGCAGCCCTCTTCCCCTTGAATATCTAAAGGCAAGTAACTCCACCAAATTTTTATATTGGTCCACAATTTTCATTTGAACATCTGAATCCGCACCTTCTTGAAAGGCTGCAATCCACTTATACACATCATTATTTTGGTGCGGAGGTTGAGATTGTGTCGCCACTATGTCCCACCTCATCTCTAGCTAGGTGTTTTGTCATAACAATTACAACACCACCCGAATTGATATTACCTCCTATTCAATTTTGGTATTACCCCGCTAGAGCACTATACCCTTCTATCGGGATTTCAAACTATGAAAGTCTACCAATGAATATGCATCTTTTTATATTATTTCATTTTTCAAATAACCTTTCAATCAATATCCGACAGTGACCGGTAAATTCCGCGCAAATAAAAAAGGTTGCTACTATTTAAAAGAAGCAACCTTTACTAAATAACTATTTTAAAAGTCAATAAGACCAAGACTGATTTGTAAAGCATCATCCACTTTACTCATCATACTTTCATCAAGAGTGGTAATTTTATCCGTAAGCCTTTGTTTATCAATTGTTCGTATTTGCTCTAACAAAATAACAGAGTCACGTTCAAAACCATATTTTTTTGCATCAATTTCCACATGTGTTGGCAGCTTCGCTTTTTGAATTTGCGCAGTAATCGCTGCAACAATTACCGTAGGACTGAATCTATTTCCAATATCGTTTTGGATCACAAGTACAGGGCGAACGCCACCTTGTTCAGAGCCGACTACTGGAGAAAGGTCAGCAAAATAAACGTCGCCACGTTTAACATTCAATAATTACACCCCGCTAACTAAGCGCCCTAAGGTGTGATCCGCTTCCTCCTCAGCAAGAAAGGCTTCAGACGCAATATTTAGATTAATTTTGGCCATTTCCATATAACCGCGTCTCATTGCTTCACGGATTTGTCGCTTTCTACGCTCTCTGAGGTACATTTTTGTTGCTTGGTAAATAAATTCGTTTCGATTACTCTCTTCCTGTTTTAGAAAACCGTCAACTTCATTAATGAGTGCTTGCGGTAATCGAATTAAAATTTCTTGTGTACTTTCAGACACAAACATACACCTCCACCATCAACTACACACCAATATCAGATAAACACGGCTTCCACCTTAATAGCGGAAGGCGATGTCCTTTCTTATCCTGATATCCAACCAAATGTGAACTACACATACCAGTATAAAAAAATTAATTTTTCACCAAATTAATAATACCATTGTATAAGTTCGAATGCAAAGCAAATCTCAATTACATTACGATTACATTTTTATATAAGTTCTTGGAACTCTAGATGAGATCATACAAGGAATTTCGTAATTTATAGTATCTAATATTTTTGCAATCTCATCAATGTGTATTTCCTCATTGTTCTGCTTCCCAATAAATGTGACCTCTGTACCCACAGGTGCTTGACCCGGTAAGCTTATCATAAGCTGATCCATACAAATCCGCCCAACAATCGGACACCGTTCCCCGTTAACGAGCACATCGGAAGATTTTAACTTACGTATCCATCCATCAGCATACCCAATTGGGACCGTTCCTATCCATTCATTTTCAATTATTTCATACGTTGCTCCGTAGCTTACTCGCTCACCAGTTACCATTTGTTTGACATGGACAATTTTGCTTTTTAATGAAAAAGCCTCTTTAAGCGGGAATGGCAGTTGCTCCTTAATAGCCGGTGACGGAGATAACCCATACATAGAGATGCCCAATCGCACCGCATTAAATGCTTTATCTGGGAACCTTAGGGCGGTAGCACTGTTGGCACAATGAACCGTTTTAAGCTGTATATTTCTATCCTTTAACCAACCTAAACTTGTTAAAAAACGATGATATTGTTTTTCTAAATACGTTAAATCAAGCTCATCTGCAGTTGCAAAATGAGTAAAAACACCAGTCATTTTAAATTGCGGATTTTCTAAAGTAAAATTTATGATTTCATTTGCTTCATGCTGCTCTTTAATTCCAACCCTGCCCATTCCAGTATCAACTTTTAAATGGAAGTGGATTGTTTGATTTGATTCTAAAAATTCAACTGCAGAATGAAGCCATTCTAATTGAAAAACAGTGATTGTAATATGATGTTTTGCCGCTATTTGAACATCTTCAGGTCGGGTCCAGCCTAAAACGAGAATAGGTGCTTGAATTCCCTTTTTTCTAAGTTCAAGCGCTTCGTCTAAAAAAGCGACAGCCAATGCGGTAGCACCTGCTGCCAATGCCGTTTGCGCAACCGCGTAAGCCCCATGACCATATCCATTTGCCTTTACGACAGCAATAATATCTACCTCACCAGAGAGATGCTTTTTCGTGTTTTGAACATTTTCATATATACAATTTAAATCTACTTCTACCCAAGTGTCGCGATAAAATGGTGCTTCCACCGATTTTGCCCCCAATAAAACAACGTATTCTTTTTCTTCGATTTTAACCCTTACAAATGAATTGTCAATACGACAAGCGGAAGCGCCCGTTCAGCGACGGACGTATAAACTGGAACACATCGGTCTTGAGATAAAGGAAACACGGCGGGGCGAAGTTTACGAGTCACTGGGCGTTGGGGCTAAGCATAAAAAAGGCAACCCAAAAGTGTTTGGCAAAGATATATTGCCAAACACTATCGAATTGGGTCTGCTCGAAAAACTACCTTTGAAAATCGCAAGGCTCGCCGGAGGCTTAAACTTTATTCAATAAAATTACTTAATCGCTTGACCTTGAACGGAGCGTGCAATTTCAGCCATTTCAGCTTGAGATAAATCTTCAGAAGCTAAATAGAAATCAACACCACCATAAGACCAAGAAACTGCATTTTCTGTTAATGTTCCGATTGTAAATCCTAAATCCATTGGCTCCCCATCCACTAGGATAGGTGTACTTGCAGGTAAAACTGATGCTACTTCCTCATATAAAGTGAATGACTTTTCACCGGCATATGTTAATACAAGTCGTTCACCGCTTTCAGTGGCCACTTTCTTCTCTTCCATTAATTCCATACCAGGTGTATTTTCAGGATATAGCACCATTAATTTCGCATTAGCCGGCTGAGCCATTGTTGGTGTATCCATCTCAGCGCCTGTTTTATTCTTCTCTAAATCAAAGGCATTGGCATCGAATTTCGGATTAAATTTAAAACTCGTAAACTCCACTTGTACAAGCGGTTGACGGTCTTGATCCAACACCTTCACCATGGCAGGTGTCAAATCCTTTTTATTAATTGTAATTTCTTGCGTAGGAAGCGTTTTGTTATTCTGATAGTTTGTTTTTGTTTCAAAAATATACTGACTATCAGTTGCAGTAAATTTAGCATCTTTATCATTTAAAATATCACGAACCAATGATTCATATAAATAGGCCTGACTAGTATTCTCCGGCCAATCACTTTGGAATTTGAAGCTTTTATTTAATGCAGGTGTTATGACAAACACACCTTCATTATTGCGAAGAATCATTTGACTTTGGTCTTTATTGTCACTCTTTAAATGAACTCGATAGAAATCAGGTTTATTATGCCAAATATCGATGTTATAATTTTGCGGCTCATTACCTGTTTGCAAAGTTAACATCGCAATGGCTTGATAGCCTGTCATTTCCTCCATTTGTTTATTTAAAGCTTTCTGAACATCTACCTGGCTTTTTGCCCCGCATGCTGATAATCCGATGATGAATAATAGTCCTAAAATTAATAGTGTAAATCCTTTCTTCATTTCTTCAACCCCTTTGTCTCGTTTCGGACAAAGAAGGGAACGTGAAAGTGAATATAATTAATGAAATGCACGAAATACAGATGGCAGTGCATCAATCACATCAGTTGCAATAACATCTCGCGTAGAATGATTACCCTCCACTAACACATCAGCCGCTTTTCCATGGGCAAAAACAGCATTACTGACAGCTTCCTGTAAATTGGAATGGTTCATAGCAAAAGCTAAAATAATACCAGTGAGAACATCACCGGTTCCGCCTTTTGCCAGAGCTGCATTTCCACTCGTGTTCACAAATTGCGAACCTGTTGGGGTCGTTACAATAGAATAAGGTCCTTTTAGTACAATATAAACTCCATATCGAAGAGCGAACTGCCGTGATAATTCAAAGCGGTTATTTTCAATCTCTGTTGGTAAATAACCGGTTAGCCGCGCAAATTCACCTGTATGTGGAGTAATAATTGTCGGACGTGACCTTTGTTTCAACTTTTCTTTGAGCTTTGCAAGATAAAACAACCCATCTGCATCGACTATAAGCGGTGCCTTCACGTTGTCAAGTAAAGTTGAAAGGATCTTTTCACCGCCATTTTCTCGACCTACACCAGGACCGAACGCAACAGCGTCAAACCGTGAGACATCCGTTCCTAATTCACCACTGAAATGACCATTAACTGCCTTCCACGGTGAAAACATCGCCTCAACAATTTGACTTGCAACAATGGAATGAATAGCATCTGGTATAGCCAATGTAGTAAGACCCCCGCCAGCCCGAAGAACAGCCCTTGTTGTCATAACAGGTGCACCCGTCATAGGTAATGAACCCCCAATTACTAAACCCTTCCCATGTGTGCCTTTATGTGAAGATGGCGACCGGTTTGTTAGCGTTTGTTTAACTTCCTTTTCCGTCCAGCACTTACGATCAAGCTTTACAACTGCTTGCGTTGCTTTCGGTGGAATACCAATTGGAACCACTTCAAGCCGCCTTCCATAAAACTCTCGGGCCGGATAAGTAAAGGCGCTTAGCTTGGGATGCTGGAGTGTGATGGTAACGTCCGCCTTAAATGCTAGATTAAAAGGTTTCGATCCATCCGCAGGTACACCACTTGGTATATCTACAGCGATTTTAAAATTATTTAGCCCGTTACAAGCTGTAATAATTTCGCGATAAGGGGATTTAACCTCTCCCTTAATCCCAATCCCAAGCATTGCGTCTATAATGACGTCATAGTATTGCAAATCATTCAAATCGCAAAGGGGTATTACCTCATAACCAGAGCTGCGAAAGGCGTCAAAATGAAACAATGCATCACCCTTCACTTTCTCCTCTTTCACTATTAGGTAAACATCAGCGTCGTACCCTAAGCTTTTTAAAATTCTTGCAATGACAAAACCATCTCCGCCATTATTGCCGGTACCGATTAGCACCGCTATTTTCTCGCTTTGATTCAAATAATTTAATGCCTTTTGAACAAAAGCCTGGCCGGCATTCTCCATTAACAGCACACCTGGAAGACCTATTTCGCCCATTGTAAAGCGGTCAATTTCGTACATTTCATTTGCAGTCACTACTTGCAATATGTTCCCTCCTAACCGCACTAAATATATATGAGACAAAGTGACGTAATATGCAGACTAGCCCTGACAAGCAACTTTTTTTATACTATATTTCCTCTATGATTACCTGTGCAACAGCATATTCCCTTGAATGAGATATAGACAAATGCACGATTTCTTTTTCTGTTGTTTTTATTTCCGGTTTTCCGAGCAAGTCTGGTAAAATTTCAATATCAAGAAAACTTAAGTATTCACCAAAGCCTGTCCCCTTTGCTTTTGCATAAGCTTCTTTAGCAGCAAATCTGCCTGCTAGAAATTCTATTTGACGGTTTTTTGATAATGCCTTGAATAGTTTCAATTCATTTTCTGTTAATATTCGGTTTGAAAATTTCGGTTGTCTTATCTGTATTGTCCGCACTCTATTTAGTTCGACGATATCTATACCAATCCCTTTTATCATCATCAGGTTCCCTTTCTTCTAATTAATAGGAAGACGCCATATAATGGATCTATGCATGTCCATAAAGGCTAGTAATAAATAAAGTATAACAAAGGAGTATCACGAATGTTTATCCGCCATGAAAATTTCCGATCTTTTACCCGGCATTATCCAATTGTAACCGGAATTATCATCATTCATATATTACTATGGTTTGTTTTTTCCATTCTTCCCAGTGGACAGCAGCTGCTCTACCTTGGAATCGGATCCAACTATGATGTTTATAACGGTGAATATTGGAGGCTTTTAACACCAATCTTTCTCCATAGTAGCTTTAGTCATATGCTTTTTAATTCTTTTTCATTAGCCATTTTCGGCCCTGCCCTTGAAAGAATGCTGGGCAAACCTATATTTATCATTACCTATTTATTAAGCGGTGTACTGGCCAATATCGGCACTTATTTTGTGGCACCGATTAATTATTATCATCTTGGTTCTTCCAGTGCCATTTTCGGCCTTTTCGGAGTTTATTTGTACATGGTCATTTACCGCAAGGATTTAATTGATCACATGAACTCGCAGATTATTATTTCAATATTAGTCATTGGTATGGTGATGACTTTTTTTGGATCGAACATCAATATTTACGCCCATATTTTCGGGTTGATCAGTGGGGCAGCCTTAGCACCGATCGTATTAAGAAAAGCATCCCGTTTTTATTAACGAGATGCTTTTTCAAATTTTTTCATTATTATTTAAATGTTTTTTTACGACTTGCACTTGGGCTTGAACTGCGTCCTCTGCTATTTCGTTGGAAGTTGCCGCCTTTTCCTCTCGAACCTCCACCTTCACGGCGTCGGTTATCACGTGAATAGCCATCGCGTGAGCGGTTGTCTCGTGAACGGTTGTCTCCACGTCCTTTGCGGTCCTTCACAATAACAGGTGCTTCCGCTGTTAACTGAATAGGTGTTTGATCCGGTTCTTTCGTTAACAATTTAATAGCTGCCGCAACGACTGTAACTGAATCATGCTCGTCAAGTAATTCCTCTGCCATATGTTTATAGAATGAAAAATCCTCATTCTGAATAGTATATAATATCTTTTCTGCTGTAATCTGCTTTTGTCCTTCTAATGCATCATCCATGGAAGGAACTGGTTTGCGTTCCATGCTTCTTTTTGTAGTTCTCTCAATATTTTTCAATTGACCAATTTCTCTTGGTGTTACAAATGTATAGGCTAGTCCTTGTTTTCCGGCACGACCTGTACGTCCAATACGATGGACATAGCTTTCAGGGTCTTGCGGAATATCAAAATTATATACATGTGTAACGCCGGAAATATCAAGTCCACGTGCAGCCACATCTGTTGCCACAAGAACCTCAATCGTACCAGCTTTAAACTTTTTAAGAACAGAGCTTCTTTTTGCTTGCGTTAAATCGCCATGGATTCCTTCAGCCGCATATCCTCTTGTATTTAATGCTTCACTTAATTCGTCAACACGACGTTTTGTACGTCCGAAAATAATCGCTAATTCAGGCGATTCCATATCCAACAAGCGAGTCAATACATCAAATTTCTTTTTCTCTTGCGTTTCGATATAGTACTGTTCAATATTTGGAACAGTCATCTCTTTTGCCTTAACCTTAATCAGAACTGGATCATTCATAAAGTTCTCAGCAATTTTACGGATTGGTTCCGGCATTGTCGCAGAGAACAATAATGTTTGACGTACTTCCGGCACTTCTTTAAGAATCGCCTCAATATCTTCAATAAAGCCCATGTTTAACATTTCATCCGCTTCATCCAAAACAACAACTTGGATATTTTGCAGGCGAATGGTTTTGCGATTCATATGGTCCATTAAGCGACCAGGTGTTCCAACAATGATTTGCGGTCTATTTTTTAAAGCACGGATTTGGCGGTTAATATCCTGACCACCATAGATCGGCAATGCTTTAACACCTTTGAATTGACCAATTCTATTTAACTCTTCAGCAACTTGAATCGCTAATTCACGGGTTGGAGCAACGACGATTCCTTGAATAAACGTATTTTTAATATCGATTTTTTCAATCATCGGGATACCAAAGGCAGCCGTTTTTCCGGTACCAGTCTGTGCTTGTCCGATAACATCTTTTCCTTGTAATGATACAGGAATGGTTTCTGATTGAATTGGTGTAGCCTCTTCAAAGCCCATTGCCTTAACCGATTTCATAATTTTTTCACTTATTCCTAATTCTTGAAACATTGTCATGTATTCAAAACTCCCTAATTTCTACTTTTTGGCATAATTATTAATCTTAGCATATTCTAGTCAATTTTGCAATAAAAATGAAAAATTCCTCCAAAATATAAATAAGATAACCGCTATGATAGAATAGAAATATTATCAATAACTAAAAAGGAGATTGTCTTGAACCCAAAAATAAACCCTTATTTTTGGAAGGAAATCCGTCTTATTGAAAAAAGGACTGGATCTATTCTATAATCGCAGGGGTATTTTTAGCGTTTCATTTTATTTTTTGGTTCGAATCTTTAAATTATACATCTATTGCAAGTTCAGTTGTCCTTGTCACTTTATGGCAATGTAAAAAAGAAATATCGCTGAATCCATCCAAATGTTAGAATGGATGGTACATCTCAAAGGATAGAAGGTATGGATCGTGACGATAAAAATCATCACAGATGGTGCAGCAGATTTGCCATTATCGTTTATAGAAAAGCACGACATCAAAGTCGTTCCTTTAAATGTTAGTTTTGGAGAACAAAGTTTTAAAACCGGGATTGATATAGACAATAAAACTTTTTACAGGATGATGAAAGATTCAGAAGAACTTCCGAAAACATCCCGTCCCGCTCCATATGACTTTTTAGAGGCCTATAAGGAAGTGCCTGAGGATCAGGCTATTATCGTTTTTTCACTTTCAAAGGCTTTAAGTGGAACATATGAAAGCGCAGTCGTAGGTATGAATATGCTGTTAGAGGAACAGCCCAACCGCAAAATCGCGGTCCTTAATACAAAAACAGGCTCTTGTGGCCAAATCCTTTTAATGGACGAAGCATTGAAATTAATTAATAACGGTGCTGGTTTTGATGAGATTCTCGCTAACGCAAAGGCCTCCATTGATTCCATGAATACATTAATTTTATTGGCAACGCTAGAAAACGTTGTTAAAGGCGGACGCCTAAGCAAAGCAAAAGCGGCTATCGCCAATGCCCTTAACATCAAAATTATGCTTGAGGTAAGCAAGGAAGGCCTTATTGAGGTGCGTGAAAAAGTTCGCGGTGATAAGAAAGTGCTGCGCCGATTCATCGAACAAATTGGTGAATGCGGAAAGGATTTTGAGAAAAAGGTTTTAACGATGACTCACAGCAATTGTGAAGAAAAAGCCTTAAGTCTACTGAAGGAAATTAAGGAAAAATATAATTTCAAGGAAACCATTTTATCTGAAATTGGACCCTTAATAGGAACATATGCCGGTGAAGGCGGTATTGTTATTTCGTTTAAATCATAGCGAATTTGATTTATTACAAAAAGGCTGACGATTTCGTTCAGCCTTTTATTAAGAATTTAACCGGATATTTTGTTGCTAGGAAGCCCGAAATGACCCCACCCATGGAGAAGCCACTAAATAGACAGTGCCGCATTTTGTAAGCATTCCTTGTAAAGCTTGTTCAGCTTCTCGAACCCAATCTTGGTAGGTGACACCTTTTAAGCGACCTAGTTCACCCCCATGTATACATAAGCAACCGATCATGTTCCTCACCAACGTTCCTACCTGCTAATATCGATAAACTTCCCAAGTGTCGGGTGTGGCGCCGGGGCACTTAAGGTTTTGAGCATTTCAGTCAATGCATTGGCGTTCACTTCAGCTGTGTCCATTACTTTTTTCGTAAGCGCGATGCCTACCTGTTGACTTAAATTAACCTGATTCATAGCAGTAGATAAAGCTGCAATATCCATGAAAACGTCCTCCCCTTTATAGGATTTGGAATTATCTTTACATTATCATCTTTTTCAGCCAATCGGCAAATAAAACAAACGTTTATTTATTTCAAATCCTCAATAGAGTTAATATCCATATAGCTTGGAACGACTAATCCAATCCTTGTTCCTTCCATGTTAGAACCTAGGTCTTCAAACTTGCCTTCAAATTTGTCTGCATAATCGGCGTGAGTAACTGGCAACCACGCAACAACAGATGCATCAGCGCTACCATCGGCAATACCTGCCCATAATGGACCTGCTTCTAATTGAGTCATTGTTACGTCATACCCAAGATCAGTTAACACTTTAGCAAGGACATTTGTACTGGCAATTTCACTTGCCCAAGCAACATAGGCAAGCGTAATTTTGTCGCCATCAACCTTTTCGGCACCTGCAGTCCATTCCGCTATCTTTTCAGCATTCTCTTCAACCCATTTTGCCGCAGCTTCTTCTTCTTTTGTACCTTCTTCAATCATGACCATTACGGCACTCATATCATCCTCAGTCCAATGGAATTGATCTAATACTTTAACGGCATTTGGATGTTCTTCCGCTAAGCCACTACGTGTAATTGTATGAATATTTTCTTCTGTTCCATATACACCTTTAGGATCCTCTAAATATTTCAAATCAAACTTTGCAAACATCCAATGTGGTGTCCAGCCAGTGATGATGATTGGCTTTTCTTTATCATACGCTTTTTTTAACGCAGCTGTCATGGCAGCTCCTGAACCTTCGACAAGTGTCCAATCTGCTAATCCATATTCTTCAATGACCTTTTCAGTTGCTTTCATAATGCCTGCTCCAGGGTCAATTCCGATAATCTCATAATCTACACTTTTACCAACAGCAGCAGCCGCTTCACCTGCAGTTGTTGCTGCCCCGCCCTCATTGCCTGCTCCTTTTGAGCCACAGGCTGCTAAACCAATCGTTAGCACTAAAACTAGTAAAAAGCTTAACCATTTCTTCATTATACTGTTCCCCCTTGTTTACTTTTTCCTATATTTTGAGAAATCCGGTCTAGAATAATCGCAATAATAACGATTGCCAAACCAGCTTCAAAACCGACTCCTGTCTTGATTTGTGTTACAGCACGATATACATCAGTACCAAGACCTGGTGCTCCAACCATTGAGGCAATAACAACCATGGACAAGGCTAACATGATACTTTGATTAATCCCCGCCATAATGGTCGGCATGGCTAGTGGAAGCTGCACCTTTAATAATCTTTGTTTTGTTGTAGAACCAAATGCCTCAGTTGCTTCAATAATATCCATAGGCACTTGCCCGATCCCCAATATCGTCAAACGTATCGTTGGTGGTGTTGCAAAAATAACCGATGCAACAACCCCCGGTACAACCCCGATATTAAAGAAGAAAATAGCTGGAATTAAATATACAAACGCTGGCATGGTTTGCATAAAATCTAATACAGGGATTACGATATTTCGGACAACTTTATTTTGTGATGCCCAAACCCCAACCGGTATACCAATCAAGATTGATAAAATCACCGATGTGAGCACTAAAGCAATCGTATCTAGCATCCCATTCCAATAGCCCAAATTATCAATTAAAAGTAAACCTACTAATGTAAATAAGGCTATATTTCGATTACAAATTTTCCAGGTTAATAGAGTCATTATAATAACAATTACAATGGGTGGGATGACCCCAAGGCCATCGACCATACCTTCAACAAATGCCTTTAAGCCACCTGAAATCCCTTCAAAAGCTACATCAAACGTAGCGGTCAGCCAATCAACAAGGGAATCAATCCAATCGGCAAGAGGTAGTTTTGGCAATAATCCTTCTGTCTTACTAGCCATTTACCTTCCTCCCTTCTTCTTGTGCTATAGTTGATACATCGTTGATATACCGCACATTTCCTGATAAGGCCCCTAGAACAGCCCCACGGATAACGACACCTCTTAGATGGTTTTCCTCATCAACAACCGCAACTGGTATGACCGCCTCTGAAACTAGTTCAAAAAGATCCACTAATAACCTCTCTTTTGTAACCGTTTTAATATTTTCTTCTAAAATAGCTGCAAGAGCTTGGCCTTCGTTTACAGCTTTACTTGCTTCTTCCGCTGTTACGGCACCAAGCAATTTTTGTTTTCTATCGACGACGTATATACTTGAAATTCCTAAGTCTTTCATCATTTGCAATGCGACTAGTGGACCTTTATCAACTTGTACAAATTCCGCGCGTTTCATGACATGCCCGGCTGTTAATACTTTACTTAAATCAACATCTTCTACGAATCTTTCAACATATTCATTCGAAGGATTCATTAAAATTTCCTCAGCAGTCCCGATTTGGACAATGGCACCATCCTTCATTAAAGCGATCCGATCACCAATTTTAAGTGCTTCATCCAAGTCATGTGTAATAAAGATAATTGTTTTCTCCATCCTACTTTGCAGTTCCAGCAATTCATCCTGCATATCTTTTCTAATTAATGGGTCCAATGCGCTAAAAGCTTCGTCCATTAGAAGGATATCGGGATCATTTGCCAACGCTCTAGCTAAGCCAACCCGCTGCTGCATCCCACCGCTTAACTGGCTCGGATATTGATTCTCGTAACCTACTAAATCAACCAGCTTAAGAGCTTCCAAAGCCTTCTGTTTCCGTGATTCTTTATCCACTCCTTGAACCTCTAAACCGTATTCTGTATTTTCTAAAACGGTTCGATGTGGTAAAAGGGCAAACTTTTGAAACACCATACTGATCTTTTTGCGGCGAATTTCCCGTAATTCAGTCTTATTCATTTTGACAACGTCCTTGCCATCAAGCTCAACTTTCCCCATTGTTGGCTCTATCAAGCGATTGAGCATTCTCACAAGTGTTGACTTTCCACTACCGGAAAGACCCATAATAACGAAAATTTCACCAGCATACACATCAAAGCTTGCCTGGTTTACACCAACCGTACAACCTGTTTGCTTCAGTATTTCTGCTTTTGAATAACCTTCTTCTATTAATTGAAGCGCTTTCTTATGACTTTTTCCAAATATCTTTGTAACATTTTGAACTTGAAGCTTTACCGTTTGCTCCTGTTCCATATTTCCACCTCACCTACTAGAATCGAATAACTTTACCGACCCTGACCTATTAATTGTAGACCTTCCCAGCTATTCCATCAAACCCCATATACCATTATATCCGTACGTTAAGTTTGTTCAGAAAAAACTGTACATAATAAATGCGGAGAATTCTTTAAATTACTCCATATTACTCCCGAATGCTATCAAGTTTCCCTCTTTACTTTCAAATTTTTAATGGTAGTCTATATTCATAATATGTAGTAGTAATCGGAAGATTGGTGGGAATAGCAGTAATGGAAGTTGATCCAAAAGAGCAATTAGATCTAGCAAAAGAACGTGTTATCGACACAATTGCCCATAATATGAATTTATACGGAATAACGGATTCAGTCGGGAGATTATTCGGACTTTTATTTTTCAGTAATAATCCAATGACCTTGGATGAAATGAAGGATGAGCTCGGAATGAGCAAAACAAGCATGAGCACATCGGTCAGAAATTTAATGGATTTAAAAATGGTGGATAAAGTCTGGAAAAAAGGTGTGCGGAAAGACCTTTATCAAGCGGAAGAAGACTGGTATCAGACGTTTATCGATCTATTTACAATAAAGTGGCGACCAGCTATCTCTATGAATGTCTCGTCAATTGAAAAATCAATGAAGGAGCTTAAAATCTTGGCAAAACAGGAGAATATCGATGCAGATATTCGAGAAGAAGCCCAGCAATTAATCGAAAAGCTTTATTCCTGTTTGGCCTATTACCGCTGGCTTAATAAGCTTGTGGATAGCTTCGAAACACATGAAATATTTGAATTTATTCCTCGATGTGAGGAAAAGCAACAATAGAAGATCACAACAAAAGGCCCCTTCACTAGTTACAGCGAAGGTGCCTTTTTGGGCAATTGGATGGTAAATATCGTCCCTTGTTCCGTACTCTCTTTTAATAGCAAATCCCCGCCAAGTGCTTTGGCCATCATTTTACTAAATGCCAAGCCTAAACCTAAACCGCGGACTTTATGCTTTTTATTATTTCCTCTAAAAAACCGCTCGAAAATGAATAGCTGATCCTCTACTGGTATCCCTGTTCCATTGTCTTTTATGTCAATTCCAAAAAATAAGTCCATTTCATAAACGCTTACTTCAATTGAACAAGTCCCCGAACATGCCTGCTTTGCATTATTTAAAAGATTGATGATGATTTGCTGTAATCTGAGCGGGTCTGTGGAAATCATAATAACATCAGTTGGAACTATCGTTTTTAGCTCAATCGTTTCCTCCTCAACAAGTTCCCATTGGTGTAAAATTTCTTGCAGACATTTCCCTAGATTGATGGTCTCACTTGAAATCCTAACCTTACCTGCTGCAAATGTATTAAAATCAAGCAAATCTTCAACCATCTTTTGGAGCCTTGCCACCTCTTTTTGACTAATATTTAAAAATTCTTTTGCATCATTACCCGTTACAATATCATCTTTTACAGCTTGGATTAATCCGCTTATCGCTGTAACCGGTGTTTTTAATTCATGGGTTACTCCCGCTAATAACTCTGTTCGCAACGATTCGAGTTGCTGTAGACGGTTGGCCATTTCTTTAAAGGAATGCAATAGTTCGTACATTTCCTTCTCTTTTACCTTTTGGTCGAGTTTTATATCATAATTTCCATCGACAATTTGTCCGGCGGAATGGGCGACATTGCTTATCGGTTTTAACAACTTTTTTAATAAAAAATAAATAACAGCCCAGCCCAATATTGCCAAACTACTAAGCATGATAAGCATCAGCTTTAGTTCTTCCGGACTGCGCTTAATCTCGTTTTCTTGTAACAGGATCAAAACCCAGCCAATATGTTCGTTGCTTTTTATAATTTCTTTTTTCACCAGATAAAAGTCTTCGCCCCTGGGTATCGAAATCTTTTGTACATTTTTATTATTGGAGTGAGAGATGATTTCATTAAAATTAAACATGGAAAAAAGCTTATCTTTCATCCCATACACAACATTCCCATTTTCATCAGCCACATAAATGAGTGGTTTTCCCTCTAATTTTAAAAAACGGAAGCGATCATCAATAACCCTTTGTAGATATAAATTCGGGAGTACAAGCCCATCCCATTCCGTAATCCGCCCAGCAATTTCCTCTGCCGTCATCTCTAATATATCCAAGCGTTTCTCTGTCGCAGTATGCCTGATCCACAGCGTAGTAAGAACACCTATAATAAGTAAACCAATGCATAATGTTAGGAAATAGCGTGTTGTCCAATAGCGAATAAGAGAAGGTCGCTCATCCTTTTTCTTTAACACTAAATTGATACCCCAATCCTCTTAATGTTTTTATTTCACCCTCTGTTTCAGGCCAATTAGATACCATCTTTCTTATCCTTTTTATCGCTAAATCCACTGCCCGGTCGCTGCCGTCAAAATCAATCCCCCACACATACTCTATTAATTGCTCTCTTGTAAAGGTTTGATTCGGGTGCTTTGCCAAAAATAGAAATAGCGATAAATCACGAGGTGGGAAGGTTAACTCAATCCCATTTAAAAAGACAGCATGGGCTTGAAAGTCTATCTTCAAACTACCGTAATAAACGATATGATCATTTTCTATGATTTGAGTAGAGCGGCGCAATACTGCAGTCACTCTAGCAACGACCTCTTCGCCTATAAACGGCTTAGATAGGTAATCATCCGCACCTTGATTAAAACCGTTCAACTTATTATCAATATCCCCAAGTGCTGTCAGCATGATGACAGGGATAGAGCTTCTTTCCCGAATATACTGCAATACACTCCAGCCATCTAGGTCAGGAAGCATAACATCTAATAAAACTAGCAATGGCTTGTCATGGTTAAATCTTTCGATTGCTTCTTTTCCACTAAAAGCCTGTAAAACTTGATAGCCATTTTTCTCAAGATAGGCTTTTAAAACAATAGAAATGGCAAGTTCATCTTCAACAACTAAAATCGTTTTCATTAAACTCCCTCATTCACTTTTAAGCTATAACATTCATACCACTTAAGTATGTCAAGTAAATGTCAAAAAAGAGGCAACCTAACCGACCGCCCCTTAAGTAGTTAAAAATCCTTATTTTGAATTAAATAATTCCTCAATATTTGCTACTACTTTTTCATCAGGGTTGAAATAAACACCCTCTGCGTAACTTGGATAAAATTCATAAACCACTTTTTTACCTTCATATAATTTCACCCAATATGTCCAGCCTGTTCTTTTTTCTTGATTGATGTCTGGTGTAAAATAGGCATCTTCCATGCTTTTTATAAAATTTGATACTTGGTCAGGGTCTTGAAACGTTTTCTCTTCCCCTGTTTCACCACTTTTAATTGTGATTTTGTCCACGCCCGCAAAATCCTGTTTCGCTAAATCCATTAAAGTATATGGTTTAAGTTCAATTTCCCTTGGTGCCTCTCCTGATGAGCACGCACTCATTACAAAGAATACGAAAAATAAAGGGACTAAAAACATTCCTTTGATAAAATTAATTATGCTAAAGCTGAATTTTTTCTCCATTCCTTCACATCCTCTACCGCCATTATTAAAAGTTTTGATATGCACTTATTAATTTACTACTGATTTCCTGTTTATGCAAAATGTAAACAACAAAAGTGATTGTCTTAAACATGAAGACAACCACTTTACATATTAGCTTAACGCTAAATTATTTTGATCTATTGGATAGGCCTGTTTACATTCTTCCATTATTTTATCAATAATTTGCTTTACAGGTAAGATCTCTTTAATTTCGCCAACCCTGGCACCGGCAAATACTAGGCCCGTTTCAGTGTCACCAGCTACCGACCGTTTTAATGACTCTGATGTACAAAAACGGTATGAACAACTTTTCAGACAATCAGTGCATTTATCAACTTTAACTTTACCGCCAGCACGAATCATGTCAATAAACTTGTTTTTAATCACTCTGCCTTGTAACCCTACTGTTGTTTTGACCAACTCTAAATCCTCGGGCACAGCATCCACGTACATTTGTTTAAATGACATTGGGGCATCACATTCTACGCTTGCAACAAACCGAGTTCCCATTTGTACTCCAGTAGCACCCATTTTCATTGCTTTGGCTACATCCGCACCTGTCATTATACCGCCAGCCGCAAGTACTGGGATTTTTACCGTTTCAAGAACCTCTGGTAAAATTTCAAACAGCGGTCGATCTGTGCCAAGGTGTCCACCCGCTTCATGGCCTTCTACTACAACAGCCGCTGCTCCCAATCTTTCAGAAAGCCTTGCTACCTTTGCCGAAGAGACGATGGAAATAACCGGAACATTATATTCTCTTCCCCATGCATACATATCCCTTGATATGCCTGCACCTGAAATAATAAAATCCACTTTTTCTTCCATGGCTGCTTTCATTTTTTCTGCAAAATCATTCATAGCAAACAAAACATTAACTCCAATATAGCCTTGCCCATTTGTAAGCTCACGGGCTTTGCGGATATGGTATCTCATTTCCTCTAACGTAATACCTGTACCGGAAATAATACCGACCCCACCTGCATTGGCTACAGCTGAAGCTAATCCACTAAGAGAAATGCCGATTCCCATTCCTCCTTGAAAAATTGGAACACTAGGTTTGATATGTGCAATTTGTAAATTTGGAATTCCCAAATTAATACCCCATTTCAAAAAATGATATAGACACTATCAGGGTATCAGAGCATTCCGCGTTTTAATATAAACAAATGTCATGTTTTTAAAACTTTATTTGACTTTCCTAAAGTAAAAAGGTGTCATAATGTTATGACACCTTTTTACGAATCAAATGCGCCTTGGTCGACAGAAGGCATAACTTTATTCAGTAGGGGTCTACTGAATAAAGTTATATTTGAAATTCTGGATCACCTAAAGATTGTTGCTGCTGTTGAGTTTGCAACTGCGATTGCACTTGGCTGATTAACGTCTGCGCTTGGGCTATTTCATTGGACGCTTGCTTTAATGCCTCTGAACATAGGTCTGTATTCGCCGCAGACTGTTCTATTGCTTTAGTGATAGAATCCTTTACAAGGGATGAAACTGCTTCCGCCTGTTTTAACTTATTAACATCTACTTGTGCCATGTGTTTTTTCCTCCCATATGTGTATTTTGTACACATATAGAGTGCTTCAAAACAAAATATTTTATCCCTTGTTTTTAATGAATAGATTTCTTTTTAAATCTTCCGCCGCGCACTTCGGCAATATCTGCTACCGCTAAAAAGGCAGAAGGATCAACTTCTTCTACTATTAACTTTAACTTGGCCTCTTCAAGACGTGAGATGACACAAAAAATAACCTTTTTTTCATCACCTGTATAGGCACCTTCACCTTTAAGATATGTAACTCCACGACCTAAACGTGCCATTAAAGCCTTCCCAATTTCTTGATCTTTATCACTTATAATCCAAACAGATTTCGATTGGTCCAGACCTTCAATTACGATATCAATTGTTTTAAATGCAATAAAATAGGCTAAAATGGAATACATAGCGCGATCCCATCCAAAAACAAAGCCACCACAGCTAAAGATAAATAGGTTAAAAAACATGACTACTTCCCCAACAGAAAATGGAAGCTTTTTATTAATGATGATCGCAAGTATTTCAGTACCATCAAGAGAACCACCGTAGCGAATAACGAGGCCAACACCAGCACCTAGAACTATTCCACCAAAAACCGTTGCAAGTAGAATATCATCTGTAAATGCAGGTACAGAATGAAAAAAAGCTGTTGATAATGACATAATGGCAATACCATATAAAGTGGAAATAGCGAAGGTCTTCCCTATTTGCTTATAACCGATAAAGACGAAAGGTACGTTTAAGAGGAATAGAAACAACCCTAATTTGGCGCCTAGCAAGTATGATAAAATAATCGAAATACCAGTAATGCCCCCATCCATAATTTGATTGGGAACAAGGAAAACCTCAAGTCCAACAGCCATTAAAACTGCACCAAAGGTTAAGAAGAAAGCCCGTTTTGCCACTTTGCTTTTTGTTAACTTCTGATGCTGCAACATTTGTTTTTTTATTTCTTCTGTTAAAAAATCTTTTTCCATCAATCCACCCCCAATCCACCCCTTTTCACCTAATTATATCATGATCTTTAGGTATTCTAAAAAAATAAGAGGTCGGCGGGATTTCTCCTTTTTCAAATCAATGCGACTTCCCGCCTAGCTCTTATTTACTGGCTATCATCGTGCATAAACACATTATTCCAAATCACTTGGTTTCTTCCCCTTTTCTTGGCGCTGTGCATGGCTTGTTCAACCGCTTTGAGAAACTGGAATGGATCCTCCCAAACAAACGGAATTTTCGTTCCCACTCCAAAGCTTGTCGTAACAAAGCTAGATGTAGTTGAGCCTTCATGGGGAATTTGCAGGGTTTCAATGCCTTGACGAATCACTTCAGCAACCTGCAAAGCTCCATTCATATTGGTCTCAGGCAGTAAGATGATAAACTTACCGCCTTCATACCGCGCAAGAAAATCTTCAGGTCTGTTTAGCATTGCTTTCACTTTTTGCGCCATTTTTATCAGAAGCTTATCCCCTTCTTCAAAACCATGAAGTTCGTTGAAAAGTGCTAAATGATCTAAATCAAATATAATTAAAGAAATGGGTTCTTGTTTTCTGACTGCATTTTTCCATTTGCGATCAAAAACATCTTTGAAATACCTAAAATTCGGAAGCATAGTTAAAGAGTCAATGAAGACAAGCTGTTCAGTTTTTTCATTCATTTCATTTTCCATTTGATTCACTATGATCTCACCCCTCTATTTGATTATTATCTAAACACTACCTACTATATATTATATTACATATTCTTCTATTTAAGTTTAAAAGATGTATGAACATGTAACCTTTGTTAACTTTCGACGACAAATTATATATGAGGAAGGAGAATAGAAATGAAAATGAAAAAATTAAACATGCTCACAATCGCAGCTCTAGTTTCTGGACCTTTTCTATTTCAAGCACCAATGTCTGCACAAACTATTGCACCAGTGGACTTAAGCGTAATGCCCATTGCGGAAAATATTCAACAACAAGTGACATCAAACTTCATAAAGGGATCTGGAGTAATTTCCAAAATAAACAAAGATGGGGTTACCTTTCCCACATTAATAATCGAAGACAAAGAAAATCAAACGGAAACCCATTTGCCTATTACAGACGAAGTCCTTATTTTTAATAGTGGCACAACAGAACAAATGAAAAAGGATACTTTGAAGGAAGGACTTGCGATTGATGTTTATAATGATAAGCATAAACCGATGCTCATGATTTATCCACCGAGAATCACACCAGAAATCATCATTGTAAAAGATGAAGAAAAACCAGGAAATGTGAAAGTCGGATTATTTGATGAGAATTTAGTTAGCTTGGACAATGAACTTAAGCTAAACATCGGTGATAAAACCGTAATCTTAAATGAAAAAGGCGAAACCATTAGTGCAGATGAACTGAATGGAAAAGATTTGATTGTCTTTTACACCGTCACTACAAAAAGCATTCCAGCACAAACAACACCGACTAAAATTATTGCTTTCGATATAGCAAATAAACATAAGTTGGAAAAGGCACAATTTGCAATCGGCGATGACTACTATATGGAAAAAGGAGCAAAGATGATTCCAATTCGAAAAGTAGCGGAGCATTTCGGCTACAAAGTTGAATGGCGAAACGAATCATCAACGATAGAAATTCGTAAACAAAACAGTTCGTTGTTAATCTCCATTGGAAAAGAACAATATGGTTATAATAAGAGCCTAGGTTCTTTTAAAGTAACGCCAGAGATTAACAATGGCAAGGCGTATGTACCTGAAGAAATTCTTGATCTTTTGGATGCTAACTAATAAAGAGGAACTGATTTCTTAAAAATCAGTTCCTCTTACTTTATCTTTTTCTTTTGTCGCGGCCTTCATCATACTTTCAGATTCCTTTGTTGTTATCAACGTTCTTGTTGGTAAGGCCACTTGTACACCCTCTGCTTCGAGGACTTCCATAATTTTAAAATTGATATCCTGTCTGATTTGCAAATACTCCGCCCAAACTGTTGTTTTTGTGAAGAAATATAGGAAAATATCTAAACTGTTAACATTGTAATTGTCTAATGTAACAAAGATCGTATCCGAGTGAATACCAGGATGGTTATTAAGCATATCTTCTATTTTATTGATAGTATTTTCTAACTTTTCCTTTGGAGTATCATATGCGACACCAAGTTGGAAGGTAATTCTCCTCTTTCCCATCTTACTCCAGTTCGTGATGGCCTCATTAGCTAACGTTGCATTCGGAACAGTTACTAATGCTTGGGCGAACGTTCTGATCTTCGTACTACGAAACGTGATGTCCTCAACAGTTCCTTCAACGGTTGGTGTCACAATCCAATCGTCGATTGAAAATGGCTTTTCTGTAATAATAATGAGACCGCCAAAGAAGTTCCCAAGGGCATCCTTAGCAGCGAGGGCAACCGCAGCCCCGCCGATTCCTAGCCCAGCCACTAAACTATTGATATTATAGTCGAATTCTTGGAGGATGATGGTAAAACTAATTACAACTATAATAAACCGTATCGTCTTTGATAAAAAGGGAATTAAGATTTCATCAATTTCAACATTAAGCTTTTTATTTATTTTCATGATGGCAATAGAGCTGGCAGAAGCAACATTATAAAAACCCCATGTAATTATTATTATAATAAGGGATTTTATAATACGTACAAACAAAATATTGTTTTGATCTAAATAAGGAAAAAAACTAGCTGCAACATACAAACCGATGATTACGAACAACCAGCGAATCGGTTTTTCAAAAGAAAGCCAAATATGTGAAAAAAGATCTGTCGGAGTTTTATGTGCCAGTTTTAAAATGAGGTGAAAAATATATTTGGTGAAAACCTTTCTTAAGATCAGAAATAGTAGAAATATCCCAACGGAGACTGATACTTCATATAAGAATTCGTATGTCATGATTGATTCCCACAAAAATAAACACCCCTTTTATTTTGTATCTTTAATTCGACTTTATTAGTCTATCATACCGTTCCTAGAATCATTCAACTATTTTGACACTTGTTGAATTATTAAATAACGGCAAGATAAAGCTCATGCCAACAATAAACAAGATAGCAGCTGCCTCAAACATAATAACCAAAGAAAATTGTTCCTTTAATATCCCTGCCATACTCATCGTTACAACCATTGAGCCTGTAAAGAGTGGACTTAATATCCCATTTACTCTTCCGATAAATGCCGCTTCCGTACTTTGGATGATCCATGTATTGATACCAATATGAATACACGGCATCATGAAGCCGATAAAAAACTCAACAGTCAATGTTAGCCAAAGATTTGTTGAAAGACCAACGATCGCGATGCCAATGGCATTTGATAGCATTCCAAAGGTTAACAGCCTTTGAGGCGCAACATTTTTTGCGAACATCATAATGACGGCTCCTCCAAGGATCATACCAATGCCGTTAGACATTAAAAGCCATTGCAGATTTTCCTTCGGTAATCCAAGTCTTTCTGTAACTAAAAAAATCCCCAGCGGTTGAATAAAACCAAGGCCAAGCCCGGCCCCCATAAAGCATAGTCCAAGTAAACTTAAATCCCTCTTTTGCAACACATACTTTATACCACTTTTCATTTCCTCCCATAAAGTCGTGTCACCATTATTTTCTTCCAGTTTACGATCTTTTGGAAGGAAACCTAAGGCAACAGCAGAAAGAAGAAAGGCAATTCCAGTGATCGCAATTGATACATTAATACCAAAGGATTCAAATACAAATGTTCCGACAATTGGTCCTAATACCATAAATACGGCAAAGATCGTTTGATAAAACGACATCCCCTGCTGCATTTGTTCCATTGGCAAATGCATTTTAAACAACTTCAAGCCTGAGGGCTGTGAAAATTGTGATAGGATTGCAGAAATTAATGTTGCAAAAAACACGATCTGCCAAGTCCCAACTACTAGTGTGATGAGTACTGCAAATATCGATAAAGCACTTAAAACATCACACCATACCATTGTCCTTTTCGGACTCCAGCGATCGGCAAATGTTCCACCGATAAAGGAAAAGATAAATATCGGGGCAAATTCAGCAACAGAGATCATCGAAACTGCAAACGAATCCCCATTCGTTTTTTCCATTACAAAAAGCAATATAGCAAAGTTTCGAACCCATATGCCGATTTGTAAAAATAAACCTGAAATAATTATGGCTTGAAATACACGGTTTTGAAATAAACGAGACGATTTAGCCTGAACTCCATCCAAATAAAAAACCTCCTGTCGTAATTCTGGACAGGAGGCAGTACAATACAACATCAAAAATTCATTTATCCCTACAACAAAAGGGACACAATGACCAATGGTTTGTATCAACAATGTACATACTAATCCTATCCAGAAAATTGCTCGTATCTTTAAAGTTTCTCTTTACGAATTTTTTCTTAAAAATAGGATTAAAAGATCATTGTTCCAAGGTCACCCTTCCTTTTTTGCTAATCAAATAGTAATTGATTTTCCAATAAAACACAAGGAGTTTTAAATTATTTCCATTAATCAAACATTTGTTTAACCCTTTTACTGAACAATCGTTATCTTTCCATTCTTATTCCCTTTGCTATTTTGGGGCTGGTCAAAAACAATACTGCGGTCACAGATCGCATCTACATCATTCTTGTCATGGGTAACAATGATGCACGTCATATTGGCCTTTTTTAGAATTGTCCGTAGGTCCTCACGAATAGACTCCTTTAAATCCGCATCTAAATTACTGAACGGCTCATCCATTAATAGCAAATTAGGTTTCGGGGCCAGCGCACGCGCAAGAGCGATCCGTTGTTGTTGCCCTCCACTTAATTCATGTGGGTAGCGTGACTCAAATTGCTCCATTTTCACCAGCTCCAGCATTTCCTTTACCCGCTGTTTTCTGTCCTTTCTTGGAATCCGGTTTAGACCGAAAAGAATATTATCTCTAACATTCATATGTGGAAACAAAGCATAATCCTGAAATACCATCCCTACGCCACGATCTTCTGGTTGAAGAAAAAACCCTTCATCAAACACTAATGTTTCAGCAATTTTTATCATTCCTGTTTGAGCCATCTCCAAACCTGATATTAAGCGAAGCAACGTACTTTTGCCGCTGCCGCTTTGCCCTAAAATACCGACAATTTCGCCTTTTTCGATCGAAAATGAAAAGTTTTTAATAACGGGCTCTGCTGCTTTAGAGAACGAAAATGTTAGATTTTTAATTTCTAAAACAGTCATTGTTTCACCTTCTTCCTATCTATTATTTGAAAGACAATTACAGACAATACACTAATACCAATAATCATTAACGATGTAATCGAGGCTTCATAAATTTGTTCATCATTCGCATATTGGTATGTTTTTGTAGCTAATGTATCAAAATTAAAAGGCCTTAATAACAATACCAATGGCAATTCTTTTGTAATTTCGACAAACGTTAGAATAAAGCCACTAGCTAGAGCCCCCTTTATTAAAGGAAGATCCACTTTAAAGAAAGTCTTTGTAATTCCATTACCTAGTATCCTTGATGCTTCCGTATATTTGGTCCCTACCTTTTCAAAACCAACCTCAATCGCATTAAAACCAGTTGCCATAAAGCGAATTGCATAACCAACAATTAACATTCCAAGCGACATGCTTACTATTAACGGCGCATTCCCTAATCCCATTTGTGAATATAGGGGCGCTAACCATTTATCCAATGTAATAAAGACCGCCAGCACACCAATGGCAACAATGGCACCTGGGATCGAGTAGCCTGAGGTTACAACTTTTGAGAGTACAAATGAAAATGTCGTATGTTTTCTCGAAACGTTCGCAACAATAACTGCAAAAATAAGTATTAAGAACGTTGAAATAATCGCTACATATACTGTTTGATAAAGCAATGTAATAAACGAATCGTCCCACACCTTAGCAAAGGTTAGTTTCGCCCACGAAATTAACTGAATAAATGGAATAAAAAATCCAATTAGAAATACTCCAAAGCAATACATAAAAGCACCAAAGGCAGAAAAGCCTTTAAGTTTCATCGGTGTTAACGGCCGTGATTTATTATTTACATTATAACGGCGACGTTGTCTTAGAAGTCTTTCTAAAAAAAACAAACCTACAATCATTACCATTAACCATGCGGCCAGTCTCATCGCTGTTTGCACATCGTACATCGCAAACCAAGTTTGAAAAATAGCAGTTGTAATTGTATGAATGCCAAAATAACTTGTTAAACCATAGTCACTCAGAACTTCATAGATTACTAGCGCAATCCCACCGACAATTGCCGGACGTGAAAGTGGAAGTACTACCTTAAAAAAGATGGGTACTGGTTTTCTCCCGAGCACACGGGCATTTTCAATATAAGATGAACTTTGATTTTCTAAAAAGGCTTTTGTAATGATGTAAACATACGGAAATAGAAAAAATGAGAAAATGAAAACCGCACCCTTGAGTGAGGATATCGATAAAATTTGCGCATCGATTTGATAATCAAACTTATTTCGTAATGTTGTTTGCACGACGCCGGTATAACCGAGCATTGCCTTGTAAGTATAGGCTGCAATATAAGGAGGGATCGCCAGCGGCAGCATTAACCCCCATTTAAAAAAGTTTTTTAATGGAAAATCGTAAGCTGCAACAATCCAAGCTAATGTTACACCTAAAAATGCGGATACGATTCCAGTAAAGATGACGAGGGTGAAAGTATTAACCATATAATTTTGGAGTAAATACTCCTTCATATGGAACCAATTTTCATTCGGCTCTTGGAATAAAGTAAAAAACACAAAAAGGATGGGCAGCAGAATAACTGCCGCACCCACCATACTAATAATCCACCAACCATTCAGTTCCTTTTGAGCAAATCGCTTTACAGCCTCAGTTTTCATCTTATTTCCAACCAACTTTATTAAAGATTTCTATTGCCTTCTTATTATGCTCCCCTAAAGTATCGAAGTTAAGTTCCTGTATTTTGAATTCACCCCAAGACTCTAACAACTCTGGCTTTTTCGCATTTGGATTAACTGGGAATTCAAAGTTATGTGCTGATAAAAATTCTTGTGTCTCAACACTTGTAATATATTCGATAAACTTAATGGCATTATCCTTATTTTTGCTGTACTTAGTTACACCAACTCCGCTGATGTTAACGTGAGTACCATTCGTTTCTTGGTTCGGGAAGAACACACCAATGCTATCTGCCACTTTTACTTCTTCAGCGTCTTCCGAATTTGCTAGGAGCCCCACATAATATGTGTTCATGATTGCTACATCACCAGTACCTGCTGCAATTGCTTTTGCTTGGTCACGGTCACCGCCATCAGGCTGACGAGCAAAGTTGTTCACAATACCGCTTGCCCACTCTTTAGCTTTCTCCTCACCGTTCAATTCAATAAAAGATGCCAGCAACGATTGATTATACATACTTGTTGAAGAACGAACTAATACTTTTCCCGCCCATTTATCCGTTGCTAGATCTTCATATGTAGACAAGTCTTCTGGTTTCACACGGTCCTTTGCGTAAGCAATGATACGTGCTCTTGTTGCCATACCGATCCAATTATTATCAGTATCGCGGAAATGTTCAGGAACATTTTCATTAATCACATCAGACTTAACCGGCTGAAGAATACCATTTTGTTTAGCATTGGCAAGGACTCCACCGTCAACTGTAATGAATAGGTCTACTTGTGAGCTCTCTCCTTCTCTTTTGATGCGCTCAATAAGCTCGGCTTCTTTCCCTTTTACCACATTCACTTTAATTCCTGTTTCATCTGTGAATTTCTTGAAAATCTCATCATCAACTTCATAATGTCTTGCAGTATATATGTTTACTTCTTGCGACTCTGTTGTTTTGGGTGCTATATCTGACCCAGCTTCATTTTTTGGTTGTTCTGCATTATTTGTGCCACAACCGACAAGTCCGACCGTCAGAAGCGCACTTGCAAGCAATGGTTTTATAAACTTACCAATTTTCACAATCCTCTGCCACCTTCTTAACAATTTTCAAATGATAATGATAACCGTTATCATTTAATCTACCTTCATTGTACTCAGATTCCATGATTACGTCAATACAATAAAAGAAGTATTTTTACTACATTTTTATAGTAAAATATTATTTAGGAGGGATGGTATTGAAAATTAACTCATATCTTATTCAATTAGCAATTACAATAATAGTCATTTTTGGTGGTACCTTTACTATTCGCTATTTCAGAACAGGTGAACTTTTATTAGACCAAATCATCGGAGTTACTGTCGGTGTTATTCTACTGATTGCGACATTAATTTGGAGAACAGTAAACAAATAATATTGATAAGTCAACGTGGTATGGGGACAGGCACCGCTGCCTGCACTACTGGGAGCCCTTCCGCGGTATCGTGCCTGTCCCCATATGTCAGTATCCCCACCGGTAATGCCCTGTTATCGGTGTTTTAAAGGATGATAGTTTTACTTCTGCGGCATAAGGAAAAATGTTATGAATAAAGTATGGCGTTCCATCTTTCGCCCGCTTGTCAGAGACAATGCCTACATGATGAAAGTTGCCGTCCATAAAGACAACAATATCTCCCGGCTGCCATTCTCGTAAATTATCAATATTTCGGGGAATTAATTCCATCGTTAATTCCTCGGCGTATCGCTGAAAAAATACATATTGATTGGGTACTCGTCTAAAATCAATGTTAGGATCAGGCTTTCCGGCGACACGTGGATATAGGTCCGTGTTAGCCGCAATATCTTCATCTACAAGCTCTTTAAATGGAATCCCCGCACCATTGAAGCCGCGCCAAATCATATCAGTGCATACACCTTCGCCCTCTGGCGGATAACCGCCGGCATAATATGCACTTTTGTAGAATGTTCGCTCTTGCACACCTTTTCTGGCTTCATTAACAATATCGATTGGGTCTGCGATTCCATTTTGATTACTGTCAACCTTTGAATAATCTTCTGGAACGTCGATAGCTTTAATAAACGGCATATTTATTTCAAAACCTAGATGCTCAAGGATAAGGCCGCCTCGAAAAAATAGAGCAAAGAAGAAAAGACTAGCACCAATAAGGATTCCTACACGAATGAATTTATTAAACTTTAACCTCATTCTATTCACCTTTATTTTTTGGCTCTTTTTCCGCCAACAATTGATCTAGCTTTTCCTCAATTCTGTCTAAACGGTTATTACTCTTTCTACGTGCCACTCTAATCATCAAAATAATGGCTAACGGAATACCCAACAATATTAAAAATGACATCAACTGAAAGGCTATGTCTCCCACATTAATACCCGGCCCTGCCTCCAATAAAAGGAATTGCAATATAATCACTCATTTCTCTATATTTCTAGTAGCGTGCAGCTTTACCCACTTTTAGTTAGCAACCACACCTATTATTTTACCATTTATTTGCCTTTTATTGGTCATGGGTGATTCATTATTTTTTAAACTAGTGCAGATTTACTATCCTTCTGAGTGACAAGATTTCCAACTTGAACTTCGATTTGGCTGTCAATCACCCGCTTTGAGGACATGGATACCTACTTCAACCTCGATTTGGGTGTCAATCACCCGCTTTGAGGACATGGATACCTACTTCAACCTCGATTTAGATGTCAATCACCCGCTTTGAGGACATCGGGACCTACTTGAACTTCGATTTAGGGGTCAATCACCCGCTTTGAGGACATGGATACCTACTTGAAACTCGATTTGGGTGTCAATCATCCACTTTGAGGACAAGAAAAAGAGCAAGGAAATCTATTACGATTCCTTGCCCAAGTTATTACACATTAGCTTTTAGATGGAGCAGTAAAACCTCTGATTATATGAACATGGCCATCATTTTCAGTAGTTCTAAATTCTGCATAGTGGGTATGAAAGCCATTCTGCAATTGAATTGCCGGACCTGTATGCTCCTCATAGGAATGAATATGGCCGTCATCAAACGATGTGTTGCCATAAATTTTGTGGACATGACCTTGCTGTGTCTTGATTGATGTGCTTGTTACACTTGGGTGTATGTGTGTATGGCCATCTTGACAAGTCGTTGCACCAAAGTGGGCATGTGTATGACCGCCGCCTTTTCCATGCTCCGCTCCTTTATATTGATGAGGTTGATGTTGCCTATAAATATTTTGTTCGATCATATTGGATTCTTCAAACCAATTATTGTCGCCTTCACCATAATCAATTATTTCCAGTTCATCTAAAAACTCCCCATTTTCACGGACGGAATTTTCAATTCCGTCAAGATAATGATAAGGGGCCCATCCTGTACCATATGGATTTACGCAGGATATTGGATCTCCGCCAACACCCGGGTAACCGATTGGATTCGGAGAACCATTCAAATCTATCCCAGGGTATTGATTTCTTATTTCATTTGGATTAGCCATTTGATCATAGCCGTAATAAGGTTGCCCAACACTATTTGGATAAACGTTTGGTTGCATGCCATATGGGTTTGGCGTTGTGTTATAGTAATGCATTTTGACAACTCCTCTTTTTTTATAATTAACGTTAAATACCACTAAAAAATCTGTGGCATTCGCCAGAGGCTTAACTTTATTCAACTGGGATTTGACCCCCACAGATTTAATTACAGATCTCCCATCTCCCCCGCAACTTATGGAGTTATAGGCTTCCGCTGAATAAAGTTCACTTATAACGTATGATTCAGTTATCTTGTACAGCAACCCGGATAATGGCCTATTTATTGTCTAACTACATATACTGTATTAGAAAGACACGTAATTTGCCCATAATGGCAAATTACGATGTCTTTTCTTATACTATAATCCATAAAACTTTATACTTTCTTATAGTATAAAAACTACCCCTTTAAAAGAAACCTTTTCCCCCTTTCATCGTCTATATTTTGAAAGTGAAAAGTTTTGGATTAGTGGATTAGAATAGCGAGGTGAAATCAATGGCGATTTCTTTTATTTTATTAGCTTTAGTAGGTACCATTGCTTTAATCCTATTTTTAGCATTGGGAACAAAACGAGTGTTCAATGCAGATCAGGAGGAGAGGGAAGAGATGATTAAACAAATTTACCAATATGCAGTTGCTTTTATTACGTTAATTATGGTTATCGGCGGCGGCGTCTTTGCCTTTATGTCTGCTGCTGATTTCGTATCACCAAATCCATACTATCAATCATTTGAAGAGTATAAAGATATGAAAATCAATAATTATAAATATGAAAAAGAACAAACTGAAAAAGTGGAATATACAGAAGAGGAGCTTCAGAGGCAATACGACGCAATGGTTGAACAGCAAATAGAATACGCTAAACAGCGCGCTGTTAATGGTTTAATCAAAAGTTTTGGATGGATCATTATTCCATTCCCAATCTATGTAGTATTCCAACGTCGGATTAATCAAACTAGAAAAAATAAAGAATAGTAAAAGCGGGGGGGAGACTCTAACATAATGGAGTCTCCCCTTTTTTACTGGTTTATTTTATCTTCTTTTCCACATTCCTTCCTTTTTGGTTTTTTCAAAACTTGACGTAGGCCATCTACTCGTAGCTCCAATATCGGCTGGGCTACAATATAAACAGGTTTACTTGTTAGCACTAACGTGACAATAACCGCAAAGATTAATAACAGATAATATGACTGTGTTTCTTTAATATAAGGGACAAGGTCAGTCGTTCTGAAATATCGAATGATAAAGCCGTGCAAAAGATAAACATAAAGGGTGCGCGCCCCCCATTTTGAAAAAAAGTACTCTTTCTTTGGAACAAAGGCAAAAAAGCTAAAAATCATGGTCAGGCTCATTCCGTAATAAAGGAGTCTGATGATGCCGCCTTCCCACCCGACCCCAAGTTTTTCATAGGACTTGGAACCATACATCCACTCTTTCGGTAGATCAACAAGGATGTAGTGGATTATGAATACCATGACAACTATCGCTATGGCCGATAACAGCTTTCCTTTATTGGAAGACAGCTTCTCGAAATGCTCCTTTTTCATGTAAAATCCGAGTAAAAAGACCGGGAAAAGGACAAAGGTTCTTGAAAGACTTAAGTAGCCTCCAATTACATCAAAATAACCGACAATTAACCCGATTAACACAGCCACAAGTAAGCTGTATTTGATTTTAGTAAAAACAAATAAAAGCAAATGCCAACAGAAAAGGCTTAATAGAAACCATAATGACCATTGTGGTTTAAAAATCGCAATCGTTAACTCACTCTTATCGAAAAGTACATAATAGTACACCGAATAAATAATTTGAAAAAGAAAATACGGCACTAATATTTTTTTCGTTATCTTTAAAACATAGCCTTTTTTTTGAAACCCTTTTGAGAAGTAACCCGACACTAAAATAAATGCTGGCATATGAAATAAATAAATGAAAATATAAATTTGCTCAATGATAGGATTTTCAATAAATGTAGTTATGAAATGCCCGATGACAACTAGGAAAATGAGCAGAAACTTGGCGTTATCATAATAGAATTCCCGCTGTTTCATTTGTAAAAAAACCTCCATATAAAGCATGCTATAATTTAGTAGTATATATTCCCGGTTGGAAATAGCAATTATTTTTTCCTAAAAAAGGAGGCTGATTCAAATAAATGAATCAAACCTCTCATTTTAAGCCTATTAAATTCGAGTGTCATTCCAAAAGTTTACCATAAAGTGATGGTCCGGGTCATAAGCCTTCAACACATACCCTTCAGCCTGCAAAAATTCAATGATTTCTGGCAATGCCTCTACTGTGTTCGGTAAATTATGAAACAGGATAATTGGTGTGGCATTTTTTTTCTTTTGACTGGCAACCTGACTCTTCACTGTTGTGATCATTTCTTTTGTTGAACCTTTCCAATCTCTGCTATCCACATTCCAATCCCATACTTGAAGATTACTTTTGGCTAATAAATCTCGATAATCTTTCGTTAAATACGGTTTACTACCATATGGGACACGAATTAAATGACTATCAATCCCTGTTAACGCAAATAATGTTTCACGCGTTACATTCATTTCATTTAAAAGCGATTCCGGACTAGAATAGACTTTGTTTTTGTCATGTGTCACACTATGAGAAGCAATCGTATGGTTTTCCGTTACCATACGCCGTACCTCTTCCTCAAACTTCCAAATCTTTGGCTCGATCATAAAAAATGTTGCTTTCGCTTCGTATTTTTGTAAAATATCAAGAATTTGAGCGGTGTTTGCATTAGGTCCATCATCAAAGGTTAGATAAGCAATTTTACTGCTATTGACCTCTTTCATTTTCTTTTCTTCGATTGCTTTTTTCCACTTTTCTTTTTCAGCATCCATCTTTTCTTTATTATTTAAATACAGCTGTTCAGTTGTTAATTGAATAACCCCATTATGATCTAGTAATCTTGCAATCGGCCCCTCAGCATGGAACGTAACTTCCAACTGCAAATATTCGGCGATAAATCTGAGCGGTAATAACGTCCGATCATTCACCGTTTTAATAGCAATAGGCAGCTTTTCAAGTGATTCTGTTACATACATATTTTCTTTTATTAAAATTTTCATAGTTTGGCTACCTTTAGTTACAGTAACTGAATTTCCATTTGGGTCATATAAAACCTCAGCATTAACTGTAGTCGCCAGTGATCTTAAAGGTACATAGGTAACGCCCTCAAAGTTAAAAGGCTTCGCTTCCGGAAACTCGACTAACTCATCATTTACGGCAACGAAAATGAGCGATTCAGTTGTTGCCGCCCTAGTATTAGTGCTTACTAGAAGAAAAGACAAAAGAAGTAAGACCATAATTAGGATAGGTCTTACTGTGTTGGAAAAACTAAACATAAGCACCCTACTTTCATTTTGAATTCTTTTATAAAATAGTAATCCACTTCTATTTTACTCGATTTTTCATAATGAATCTGTCACAATTTGGCGACATAGCTTTAGTTTCTTTATACTATAGCCACTAAAATTTAAATTAGATTGTTCTTGTTAGCTTGATCTTTTTGTATTGATTTTATTAAGTTTTCTATTGTTAAATTATAATTAAAAAAACGACTGTAGGGAATCAACAGTCGTTTTTTTATGATTAAATTCTGCTATTTATTTTTTATCCTATGTTTACTTCTTTCAAAACGGTTTGCCCTTCAATATACCATCGGTCGATGAGACTATCTCTTCTAACCACAAAATGAATGAACTTTTTTGATTTGCCTTTATTTTTATCAAGAAATTCAACCTTAACAGGTACCTCCATCACAAATTGACCATGCAGGTCCTCCATCGGTACTAATGGCATCTCAATTATACTAAAATACGAGATATCCTTTATCATCTTAGTGGTCAACTTTTGTTTATATTTATTTTGGGCAAGTGTCTCTCCAAGAATATTTTTATCGTGATTATTAACAGCTAATGCAAATATTTCAATCATCTTGTATGGATTGATTCCATTTAAATAATTCTCCAGCTTGCCGGCAGCTTTTAGAATCATGAGCTGATGGGATGGGTCCATTTTTTCTTTTTTGTGGGTGGTGCTTTCCCAAAAGTGAACACAAAAATGCCCTGGAAAGCCATTGTTCAGAGCTCCAGCACCATGTGGCATTCCGTGCATGGAGGCTGCGAGCAGTTGATCCCCAACGAGAACAAGAATAGCCCTGCGGTTCCAGCTCCATTTTCCATTGTAAATTTTTTTCATAATTTTCGTATCCTTGTAGGTTAACGGCTGTACATCGGCATGCTGGCTTCCAGCCCGTCTTTGGACTTTAAAAGAAAGACCTGTCTCAACATCAATAATTGTAAAAATGGTATATTTGGGCATGATATTGTTGACTTGATCCCAAGGCAATACTTCAACCATAAAGCTAAGTGGGTCATCCTTATCCTCGTATAGATCCTTACTTCCTTCTATAGCAAAGGATTTCGATGGTAGAAAAATGAATACAAAACAAAGAAAAAAATGAATGGCCTTAAACTTCATCACTTACTCCCCCCTAACTTCTATTTTTTCTTAGGAGGGGCGGGTTAATGATGGTAATTAATTGTAATAGTTTAATTCAACTGTTTTAATGGCTTCTTTTAAAATATGAATAATTTTTTCAGTTTCCTCTTTTGAGATAATAAGTGGCGGCGCAAGAACAATGGTATCTTGGGCATTTAATGTTACCGCTCGGCAAATTAACCCGAGTTTGGCTGCTTCTTTAAAAATTAACGGAGAAACAGGCGGTTGAAATGGTTGCTGATTTTGATCAACAAAATCTAAAGCGGCCATAAGCCCAAGCCCTCTAACAGTGCTTACTATCTTTCTCTCGCTTTTAATCCATTCCAAGCCTTCAAGCAATTGTTCTCCTCTTGCTCTTGCATTTTCAACAAGGTTTTCCTTCTCAATCAATTCAATATTTTTCAACCCTACAGCACAGGCCATTGCGTGCCCGCTATACGTATAACCATGCAATAATGTGCCACTAGAAAGCTCCTTCAAATCATTATGGATTTGCTCCGAAATCATAACCCCACCAAGCTGGGCATATCCGCTTGTTATTCCCTTTGCAAAGCACATCATATCCGGGGTAACACCATAATGCTCCATGCCAAACCATTTTCCGGTACGTCCAAACCCGGTAATCACTTCATCGGTAATGAGCAAAATCCCATATTGTGTACAAATATCTTTTACTTCCTTGAAATAATCTTTTGGTACAACATGAACCCCACCAGCTCCTTGCACCGGCTCGGCAATAATAGCCGCAATTGTCTCGGGTCCCTCTGCTTCAATTAACCGGCGTAAAGCCCCTGTATCGAAATGGTCAACGAAGTGGAAATCTGGCGCCAATGATTTTGTAAACTCACGAAAGCCTTGCAATCCTGTAGCGCTTGTAGCCCCCATTGATACGCCATGATAGGATTTTGTTCTTGAGATGATTTTTTTTCGCTCCGGTTGGCCTTTTAGAAGCCAATAATGGCGGGCAAGTTTATAAGCGGTATCATTGGCTTCTGAACCACCGGATGTAAAGAAGGTAGCTGTCAAAGTCTCCGGGGTAAGGTCAGCCATTTTTTTGGCTAATCGAATCGCTGGTTCATTGCTAAACGTATTAAAACATGAAGTAAACGCAAGCTTTGTCATCTGCGCCTTTGCAGCGTTGGCTAACTCCTTCCGACCGTGGCCAACATTAACATTCCAAAGGGAGGACACACCATCAATGAGGATTGTTCCTTTAATATCTTTTAAATAAATACCTTTTCCTTTTTGAAAAATAAAAGCAGGACCCGCTTCCTGCTGTTCTTTAATTGAAGTGGTTGGGTGAAGAAAGTGCTTTTTATCAAGCTCCTCCAATTGTTGAATCTCCTCTTGCCTTTTTGTCATAGTAGTCACCCCTTTTGTTAAATTGAACCAATTCGAGCCGCAGTTCCCGACCCCGTGGCCCACCGCCCATGGTCCAAATTAATGGAGACTGCACCAATCAATTACCGTTAATGCAATTATTTCAGCAGCTTCAAACACTTTTTCAATTTCGATGTATTCGTTAGGATGATGTGCTTTTTCTGTCACACCGGGTCCAAACACAATGGTTGGAGTTCCTCCGACTTTTGTCAGCAAACCACCATCGGTCCCCCATGGTGAAGCTTCCACTATTGGGGTCTCGCCTTGAATTTGCTGATAGTTCGTAATCAGTTTATTCATTAATTCATGTTCAAGATCTATTGCACCAGGTACCCATCTGGCACCAAACCATTCAATAACAACTGGATGCTCGGCAAACCAGGGGTCTACTTCTTGCAGTTTTGCAATCCAGCCTTCCATCTCTAATTTGGCTTCTTCCATTGTTTCTTCAGGAGAAACACCCATCCGCCCCTCCAGTTTTACATGGTCCGGCACGGAGGAAGGCCAATTTCCCCCTTCGATTTTGCCCAGGTTTATCGGGATTGGAATCGGTACTTTGCTGTAAAGTGGATCGGCAATCCTTTCGTTTCTCTTTTTTTCAAGCTTGTTTATATATTCAACTACCAATAGCGCTTTTTCTATCGCACTTACACCTTCATAACGGGTGCCACCATGGGCTGCTCGCCCTTTTACATGAATCCGAAACCACATTGACCCCTGTTGCTTCGGAAAAATTCTCATATTGGTCGGCTCTGGTATGATCGCCGCATCGGCCTTATAGCCTCGTAAAATAGTCGCCAACGTACCTGACCCACCGCTCTCCTCTTCAATTACACTTTGGAAAATAATGTCCCCTTTTAGTTGTATGTCTAGCTGTTGAAGGGCCGATAATGCCAATAGGAGTGACACATTCCCACCCTTCATATCGGTAGCACCACGCCCATATAATTTTCCTTCAACCACTTTCCCGCTAAACGGGTGATGTTCCCATTGCTCGAGGTCTCCGGCAGGAACGACATCGATGTGACCATTTAAAATAAGGGAGCGCCCGCCGCCTGTTCCTTTTTTTACACCGACGACATTGGGACTTTCTTTAAATTCCGTTCGTGGCGATACAAAATAAGGATGTTGTACTAGTTCATCACCGTCTTGCTCCCAAATATCAACCCGCAAGCCGATTTCATGAAGAGCTTCTATGACGATTCCCTGTGCACCTTTTTCATTTGCTTGTGTGCTATCAGCCTGCACTAACTTTTGTAAAAGACGCGTGCCAGAATCTTTATTTTTCAAAAGCCAGTCATGAATTTGAGACTGTAACAATTTCTGCCGGTTATCTTCCAAGGCTCAAACCTCCTTTGATACATAGGGACGGTTCTCATGTTCCAGAAGGAATGCTTATTCGGTGATTTTAGGAACACCCGAACCGTCCCCATGTTCCTGCGAAACAATTATAGGGGCTGCCGTTTTTTCTTTAATTTCTTCCACTGTGTAAGGTCCCATCACCTCTTTTAAAAGAAAACCTTGATCTGTTACTTCGATAACAGCCATATCGGTAATAATTAAACTCACACAGGCCTTTGCCGTTAACGGCAGTGCACAGCTTACGAGCAGTTTGGGTTCACCATATTTATTGCAATGATTCATGAGGACAATTACTTTTTTTGCTTTTTTGGCCAGTTCCATTGCACCACCAATCCCGGGCACCCTTTTTCCCGGTACAATCCAATTAGCAAGATCACCTTTTTCACTAACCTCTAATCCACCAAGGACGGTTAAATCAACATTACCGGAGCGGATCATACCAAAGGCAGTGGCACTATCAAAAAATGATGCCCCCGGCACGGTCGTCACCGGAAATCCGCCGGCATTACAAAGTGTCGGGTCCTCTGCCCCTTTTTCAGGAGATTTCCCCACACCCAAGATTCCATTTTCCGCATGAAACATGACCTGTATATCTTTTGGGAGATGGTTAGGAATAAGGGATGGAATGCCGATCCCCAAATTTACAATCATTCCATCCTTTATTTCCTTTGCTGCCCGCTTTGCAATTTGATTTCGCACATCTACTCCCATGTCCATTTCCAATCGACCCCTTTGCTTTTGACAACCCGATCGACATAAATTCCCGGTGTGATGATTTCTTCCGGATTTAATTCACCGACTTCAACAATTTCTTCTACTTCGGCTATCGTCCATTTACCAGCCATGGCGACTAATGGATTTGTATTTCTGGCGCTTGTTTCATAGATTAGATTGCCAAATGTATCTGCTTTTTTCGCATAGACAATTGACACATCTGCTGTTAGGGCTGTTTCCACCAAATAATCTTTTCCGGCGACAGTTATTTTTTGTTTTCCTTCTTCAACCATACTGTCTAGACCGACATCTGTTAAAATCCCGCCAAGGCCCACTCCCCCTGCCCGAATTCGTTCAACTAATGTTCCTTGGGGTGAAAATTCAACCTCCAACTCGCCTTCCATCATTAATTTTCCGGCAATTGGATTCGAGCCGATATGTGACACAATGATTTTCTTAGCCATGCCACGGCTTACAATTCGGCCGATTCCGATATCAGGAAAGCCCGTATCATTTCCTATTAATGTTAATTCCTTAACATCTTTTCGGATGATTTCATTAATTAATGTTGGTGGATTTCCGACGCCTCCAAACCCACCAAACATTAAGGTGCATCCATCCTCGATAAAGGCCATTGCTTCCTCAATAGGAACCACTTTATTTATTAATCTTTGTGGAGATGCTTGCATGTTGTTTACCTCCTATCCCACTAATTCATTTTGAACCGCTTCAATGGTTTCTTTTAAAATCGCAACAAGCTCGTCAATCTCCGGTTTGGTGATAATAAATGGGGGTGAGATAATAATCGCATCACCTTGTGCTCCTTCTTTGCCGGCAGATGCTGGGTAAACAAGTAAACCTTTTTCCCTTGCTTTATCGACTACCTTTTTCGTAACCTGTGCTACTCTCGGGAATGGTTGCTTTGTTTTTACATTTGAAACAAATTCGATTCCAATCATGAGTCCTTTACCGCGGACATCACCAATTATTTGGGAGTTTGCTGCTAATGCTTGTAGTTTTTGAAGCAAATACTCCCCGTTTCCCTGCACCTTTTCAACTAGCTTATTTTTTTCAATAAAATTAATAATAGCGAGAGCCGTGGCCGTTGATTGTGGATTTGCACTTAAGGTATGGCCGCTCATAATAGAGTTCGAACCGTTTAATATCGGTTCCATAACTTTTTCGCTAGCAAGTGCCGCTGCAATCGGGGTATAGCCAGCACTCAGCCCTTTTCCAAGTGCTATGATGTCGGCCCTTACTCCCCAGTGGTCCAAGCCAAACATTTTTCCCGTCCTGCCAAGCCCGGTCATCACTTCATCCGCGATAAACAGGATATGATGGCGATCACAAATTTTTCTAATCTTTTGATAGTAGCCATCCGGAGGTGTAATCGCACCTCCCGCTGCACCAACAATTGGTTCCGCAATAAAGGCAGCAATTTGATCTGCACCTGCCCGCTCAATCGCTGTTTCTAAATCGTTGGCACAAGATAGCTGACAATCCGGATACTTTTGATTGAATGGACAACGGTAGCAATAAGCCGGTGATACAACCGGGTAATCTTCTAAAATGTGGACAAAGCGCTCACGACGTTTTACATGGCCTGATAATGATAAGGCGCCAATGGTAATCCCGTGGTAACTGATCCAGCGTGAAAGTATTTTATTTTTCCGGTAGTTGCCTTTTTCCTGCCAATGTTGGATGGCAATCTTCATGGTCGTCTCAACTGCCTCAGACCCACTGTTTACAAAAAAGGACCAATAGTCTTCGTTTGTATTTAAAAGTGAATTCAACTTATTTGCGAGTTCTTCAGCCGGCTCAGATGTGAATTGAGAGCGATATACAAAGGATACTTTGTTTGCTTGTTCATGCATCGCTGCTATTATTTCAGGGTTGGCATGGCCAATGCTGGCTGTGACCGCACCGGAGCAGCCATCGATATATTTTTTTCCGGAATCATCATATAGATAAATTCCATCTCCATGGGTAACAGTTGGGTAAAATTCATTCATCATTGGTTTAATCAACAAGGAACGCTTCATGCGAATCCCCTCTTTCTTTGTGGAACATGGGGACGGTTCGTGTGTTCCACATTTGTTCCATGGAATACGAGAACCGTCCCAGCGTTCCCACACAATCAAAATTTAAAGTAATTTCTTTTTAGCATTTTAGGTAATTGCATTAATTGTTCGTAGGGTATTGTTTTGGCAATTTGTTTTGTATCAATAAGCATGAGTTGGTCTTCAATTTCTTCAATAAAGTTTTCAGGCTGATATTCTATGCCACAGTCCGGACATGAAATCCCGGGGGTATCCGTAATTTCAATTGCTCTTGACCCATCCGGAAGTTCCCAGTAGACAGTACAGGTTGTTTCCACTGCATTAGCGGCCTCGCACCATTCGCAAATCATTCATTTCACTCCATTCATGGAAAAATTCTCGGGGTGGGACACAGTTCCCGACCCTCTGGCCCAGTCCAGCGCCGACCCCGGGCCGGAGAACCCGACCCCGTGGCTCATTCACTTTCATTCTCCTTTTTGAGTTGGGCTTGAAACTTTTTCTCTTTGAGTTCATCGCGCTTTTCTCGCTTTTCTTTCAACGAGGAGTAGGTTGGACTTTGTTTAAAATTTTGGCGGCGATCATGGCGCTGTAGCGATTTTGGAACAAGATTAAATTGTTCGTCGTTCATTAATGAGGTAATTCCAGTTTTTGATGGCGTTTTTATGAGTCCTGGGAATAATTCATTTATATAGTCGTCGGCCCGACCTCCTACATAGTTTTCCGGCTCTGGGTAGGTGGTAATGACTCCTTCGAAGTTGCGAAGAACCGTTTTCGTCGGACTTTGTGAAATCACATAATTGGGCTGCAACGCAATTTTCCCGCCTCCACCAGGAGCATCAACAACGAAAGTAGGGACTACGTATTTTATAATAAGTATGGATAATAGTGTTATTACAAAAAAATCAGCTGAATAATTCAGATCTGATCTTTTTATTGTTATAATTTTTAAGATTTACATATAGGTTTATAAACGCTTTAGCCATTAGTTCAATATTTGTTCATTTTTTCCATCCTGGGTACAATGTAGTTTTTAAGGGTATTTATTGAGGGGTTTTTCCTTCACCTTTATCACACTTTCACTTTTTTAAAAATATATTAAACAAATTCCCATTATTTGCACGTCCCATAACATTTTCCTAATATATACCTATTTCGGGGTATAATTTTGATAAAAACTCTGTTCCAGAACAATACTAATATCCCAACTTGGGAATAATACTCTGGACCGTCTGAATTTTATCTATTCGGTTCAGACTATAATTTCCCAGTACTTAGAAATAGATCGATTTTTTGTTAAGTTTCATGTTTTTTCACCTTTCTATTTAACCTGTATTGGAATTAATAGTCGTTTAAAAGTACCCTCCATTTACTTACCGAATAATTTTCGTCATTCTGAAAATAAAAAAACAAAGTACCCTTCCCATGAAATTGAGCAGGAGATTGGTACTTCCAATTCACTAAATAAATTTTAAGTTTTATCATTAAATTAGTCGAATGAATTTCATTAATATGAGCCCTACGGACTCAAGGCTTCCAAAGAATTAAAAAAGGAGTACCTCCCCAAAATGTCGAAATAAGTAGTTACTACACCAACTTATAAGACTAGAGGAAGACTCCCTATGACTATTATACGACAAGGAAGCCTATTTGACATACAAGATTTATACGATTTAGAACCTACCCAACGATTTGAGGCTGTTTTTTCTACTATCGATATTGATCCTATCTTAGCACGGGTAACGAAGAAATCACTATTAGGTAGACCTGTTGAGCTTAACTATGCAGCTATGATTTATTCCTTAGTGGCTAGACTAACTGAACGAATTCCTTTCATTAAGGATTTAGTTAAGAGACTTAAGCCTGACATGATTTTCCGCCTTGATTGCGGTTTTTTGGTATCTGATTCTGTTCCATCAGAAGCAGCTTATTCAAGAATGGTTACACTCATTAGCGAGTCAAACGTTCTCGAAAAAGTTCAAGAAATGATTCTACATCAGGCAATCACAGAAGGATTTATCTCGGATGATACAGTTGCGATTGATGCAACTCACTTTGAAGCAAGAGACCAAGCACCTCCGAAGGAGGAAAAAATTAAAACTGAACCCAAAAAACGTGGTCGTAAATCAAAGGCTGAACAGGAACAATGGTTAATCCAACAAGCAGAACTTGAAGCGACTCAATCTATTTTTGAAAAGAAGATTGAAGCTCAGCTTGACGTTACTTTAGACGAACT
>DULJ01000073.1 GCA_012840465.1 Caryophanales bacterium | reverse complement strand
TTCAATAAGATTTCTCGCCGATAGGACTACCAATAATAAGGTTACTTTCATTTCCATTTCTGGGAGCAGTCAAAATTGTCCATTGGGTTTGTAGGCGGTTTAGATATAACTTTTTGAACATCCTCTATTACAAACCAAAGTAATTTTTTTTTGTATCTTTCCTTTGGAGGATTTTTTATAACTAAGTAAATTAGGTAAATACCAAAAAGGACACCTAGTACTCCCCATATATTCAAGGGTATTGCTTTTGAAAGAAAGTTCATTAAAAGTCTCCTCCATTGAACCAATCATAAATCGTATTTCCTGTAGCTAAATTATATGAAGTGTATAATATAGCTATACCTACCCCCTGCACCAACCCCTGCCATTAAAACTGGCACACCACCAATAACTAATATTCCAGCAATTCCAGCACTTGCTAGTGACAAAGTAACATTATTAATTAAACTTTCCTTTAACTCCTCTACACCAAATTCCTCTTTTCTTAAATAACTCATCCCCCAATCGACAGCAACACCTACCCCCATTCCGTATACTCCACCCTTGCCTAGATTTTTTATAACTTGCTTTGGAATGTCGGTTTTTGCTCCCACAGTTATAGCATTTGATATTGATGATTGTTTACTTGATATGCGAGTGTTCGTTTTAGATACTTTATAATCAACTGAACTTCCAACACCAGCTGCTCCTATAGTAATCGCAGCTTGTTGTCCTGGAGAAAATTCAACTTTTTTCGTTTTTATTGATTTAATTGTAGTTGATACCGAATTATATACTGATTTAAAGAATGAAGTTACTTTAGCTTTTGACCTTTGATATAATGATTTGATTTTCGAAAAGAACGATAAGCCAAACGGATCTACATACCTTACTGGATTATTCTCAGTGTATACGTATAAATTAGCTGATGGCACAATATCCCTTGTAAGATACCGACCTATTAGTGGATCATAATACCGCATCCGTAAATAATAAAGTTTTGTTTCTTCATCATAAAAGTAGCTTGCATATCTGAATGGATTTTCTTCTCGTAGTAGCCTTCCGTTTCCAGTTTTCGCTGTCCCTGTTGCAGTGATGATAGTACCGAATGCATCGTATTCATAGGTTACCACCGTGGTTCCGGTTTTATCCTTCAACCCAATGATATCTCCATGACCGTTGTGGACATAATAATAATTGACTGCTGCTCCACTTGTAAAATCAGTCATCGTGACTAAATCGCCAGTGTAAGTCCGGGTAAAACTGTAAAGGATTTGGTTGTTTTCATCGGCAATGTAGGTTAAATGTCCGGCATCATAATAGTAGTATTCGGTTTTCTTGCCATACACCACTTTTTTTGTCCGTTTGCCTTCAAAATCGTAAAAATAAGATGCAATGGCAACTGCTGCATTTGCTTGTTCTACGTACGATAACCGATTAGATGAATCGTAGTAATATTTATGGCGATCATCTCTAATTTGATTTCCATTCTGGTCATACTGGTAAAGACCTGCAGCCCCATTTACGGAACTAATTTGGTTGGCAGAATCATATTTATAGCTTGTCGTCGTTCCGTTCTTTGTGATCGTGAGTCGATTTCCATACGAATCATACTGGTAGGAAATAGCGGATAGGATCGCTCCATTACTTGCAGTTTTTTGTTCATTTGTTAGGCGATTGGCTAAATCATATTGAAACGAATGTTTTGACCCATCATTATAAGTTATTATGGTTGTATTTCCATCGCCATCATAAGCATGCTTTTCCCGGCTTAAGATGATGCCATCCGCTGTTTCGAAGCGATATTCCTTCAAATCGCCAAGCTCGTTCCTTAATATATCTTTATTAGTAATAAAATAAAACTGACCATAGGTTTATATTCCCTATAGTCAGCGCATTTTTCAACAAATCTTTAGTGAATAAGACGTTAATGAATAAGAATCAGGATTAACATTCATTAACAGGGAACTACTTTAACTTTTTCCACTTTGAAAGACCAATAATAAAGAATAATAGTAATCCCCAAGCTAGTGAATCCAAAATATCTTCAAACGAATACATCCATTTACCCTTAGTTAAGCCAAAAATAACATACAATATTATAAAGCTAATACAAACTCCCAATAATTTAATAAGTTTATACCTCCATTTTTTTATTTTATCGTTTATTTTATTATTTTTCCGCTATAAAAATCAATCATATTTTCCATGTGCATAATCAAGTATATTTTCCCCTGCATTGACTGAAAATCTAATTAAAAATTCAAAACTTGTTACTCTAAATGCTGAACCAATACTTTTTAGTAACGTTTCACTCTTTGGATCTCTTATCCATTCTATAACCCCCCAAGCAATTCCACCAATATTCATTTCCTCATAGGTTTCAGAATATGCTTCTATAAAAATTCTGTCAATTTTTCTTGTTTCGGGTGTTGAGAGATAATTTCCTAACTCTGCTCCTGCTTGATGAGCGTTCCAACGTGCATCAGAAGAACAAAATCGCTAACGCGACTTTTTTCCATGTCCCAAGTGTAGATTATTCACTTGGGACATTTCTCGCTCGAAGCATAGTGCCCCCACAAAAAGGACACTCAATTTCAACTTCCTCTCCGTC
>DULJ01000072.1 GCA_012840465.1 Caryophanales bacterium | reverse complement strand
AGTTGAGTCCGAAGTTAAGCGAAGTTCGGACAGTAATCCAAGATTTAAACGATTAGAGTCCGAAGTTGGTCCAGGTTCGGACAATAATCCAAGATATGAACAATTTGAGTCCGAAGTTTGGCGAAGTTCGGACAGTAATCCAAGATATGAACAATTTGAGTCCGAAGTTTGGCGAAGTTCGGACAGTAATCCAAGATTTAAACGATTAGAGTCCGAAGTTGGCCCCATGTTCGGACAATAATCCAAGATATGAACAATTTGAGTCCGAAGTCCACCGAAATTTGGTTTGCATCAACCTTATGAATACTGTTTCTTTCGCTCCGATCCTGAGTTTCTGTCTTCATGCTATGCCTACTGCACAACATTTCTCCAATATTCACTATACGTCCCTATTCCGGACTATACATGAACCAAATCAAATTCGCCTCGGCGTATTTGCGCCCAGATTTTTTAGGCCCACAGGACGTGGGTCACAAAGACGTTGCCACAGGATGTGGCGTTCTTAGTCTTTGATCTGCTCGAAAAACTTCCGCTGAAAATCTGTGGCATCCGCCGGAGGCTTTAACTTTATTCAGCAGGGGGTTGTACCCCCACTGAATTTAAAATACTAACTTGCATTCATCTCACCACTTATGGAAAGGGGAGACTTCTGCTGAATAAAGTTAAACGACTTCTTTTAATAAAATTACGCTATCATTGAAAAAGGGAGTGGAGAAAAACAAATTTTTCATCTCCACTTCCCTCATTTTAATGACTATAGGATAGCCACTTATTTTTTCCATATCAGTATTTAATTAAATAATACTTCTTCTTCCCTCTACGAATAATCGTAAATTGTCCTTCTATACGATCTGCAGCAGCAACAACTCGGTCAAGCTCAGTTGTTCTTTCTCCATTAATATAGATTGCACCATTACTAATATCTTCTCTAGCTTGTCGCTTTGATGGAGAAATTTTACTCTCAACCAACAAATCCAATAAGCTGATCTCATCTTGTTTGCATTCGTAGGATGGTACATCCTTGAATCCTTGCTTTATTTCTGCTGCTGATAGGTTTTGAATGTCCCCACTAAATAATGCTTCAGAAATGCGAATCGCTTGCTGTAAAGCTTCTTCACCATGAACAAGCTTCGTTACTTCTTCTGCCAGTCTCTTTTGTCCTATACGTTTTTCCGGTGCTTTTTCAACCTCAGCAGCTAATGTCTCAATTTCATCCTGTGATAAGAAGGTAAAGTACTTCAAGAATTTCACAACGTCTTTATCATCTGTATTAATTAAGAATTGGTAGAATTCATATGGTGATGTTTTTTCGGCATCAAGCCAAATTGCACCGCCTTCACTCTTACCAAACTTTGTTCCATCTGCTTTGGTTACAAGTGGAATTGTAAAGCCGTAAGCTTTTGCTTCTTCATCGGTTGATTTTCTAATTAATTCAAGTCCCGCTGTAATATTGCCCCATTGGTCACTGCCACCGATCTGCAAACGGCAATTTTCGTTTTTATAAAGATTTAAGAAGTCATTCGATTGTAAAATCATATAGCTGAATTCTGAGAATGAAATACCGGATTGGATACGAGATTCAACGGAATCCTTGGCAAGCATGTAGTTGATACCAAAGTTTTTACCTACATCCCTAAAAAACGTAATGACATCTAAATTCCCTGTCCAATCATAGTTGTTTACAACCTTTGCCTTATTTTCACCTTCAAAGTCAAGAAATTGTGAAAGCTGGCGTTTGATGCTGTTACTCCATTCAACAACAATATCTGCTTCATTTAATGTTCTTTCTGCTTTTTTTCCACTTGGGTCACCGATTAAGCCGGTAGCTCCCCCAACAAGTGCGATTGGATTATTTCCTGCTAATTGAAAACGGCGTAATGTTAATACTGTTAATAAATGGCCAATGTGCAGGCTGTCTGCTGTTGGGTCGAAGCCGCAATACAATGTAATGGGTCCATTTGCAAGTTCTTTTTGCAATCCTTCTAAATCTGTTACTTGGTTGATTAAACCGCGAAACTCTAAATCCTTTAATACATCCACAACTTTTTCCTCCTTAAAATAAAAAATAAAAAACGCCCCTCAAACAGGGACGAATTGCTTCGCGGTACCACCCTATTTGAAGAACGTTACGTGTCTTCCACTTCATTGGATAACGGCCCATACCGTTTGCTTATACTAAGAAAAAGCGAAGCTGAAAAAAGCCGAATGCTTTTCGTTTCCAAGCAAATGCTCAAGGATGTAATTCATGGATATCTTTGTACTGACTTGCACCAACCGTCAGTTCTCTAAAACAGGGAGATATTCACTACTTATTCCTATCACTGCAAAATTAATCAATTGTAATACAATAAAAGTTAACATATTTAGTGCTATTAAGTCAAATAACATTGACCATCGTCGAACTATTATATCAATGAATGTCGCTTTATGCTATAATATTGCTGATTTAGGGGGAGATATTGGCATGAATTTAAATAAAGATAAGCTTTTTAAATTTACTAGGATTTTTACAAAAGTCTCTTGGAATTTAACGATTATATTCATAGCTTCCTGTTTAATTGGACTTTCCTTTGCCGGGGGTGTCGGAGCCGGCTATTTTGCATCACTTGTTAAAGATGAGCCGATTAGAAGCTATGATAGTATGAAAAAAGATATCTATAATTACGAAGAGACTTCTGAACTTTATTTTAGCGACAATAAGTATCTTGGTAAATTGCGTTCTGACCTTGATCGGGAAGAAACAAAAATATCAAATGTTTCTCAGTATGTCATTGATGCGGTTATTGCCACTGAGGATGAGAACTTTTTTGAACATCCCGGCATCGTTCCAAAATCAATTTTACGTGCCATCTTCCAAGAATTCACTAACTCTTCTATGAAAACTGGCGGTAGTACCCTTACCCAGCAGTTAATTAAAAACCAAATTTTAACAAATGAGGTTTCTTTCCAACGTAAAGCGAAGGAAATTATGATAGCGCTAAGACTAGAGCAATTTTTTAAAAAAGAAGAAATATTAGAAGCGTATTTGAATGTTGTACCATTTGGCAGAAATTCATCTGGGCGAAATATCGCTGGCATCCAAACAGCAGCACAGGGCATTTTTGGTGTAGATGCAAAAGACCTAAATTTAGCTCAAGCCGCATACATAGCAGGATTGCCACAAAGCCCTTTTGGCTATACACCTTTTACAAGAACTGGGGAGATTAAAGAAGACATCACACCAGGTTTAAATAGAATGAAAACCGTATTAAGCCGGATGCAAACAGCTGGCTATATTACCGAGAAGGAATATAAAGAAGCGTTAACCTACGATATAAAAAGTAACTTCACACCACCAAAACTAAATATCGTAGAAAAGTATCCCTATCTTACATTCGAAATCGAAGACCGCGCAAAGAAAATATTATTAGAAATATTAGCCGAGAAAGATGGCTATTCATCAGAAGACCTTAAAAAAGATAAGAATTTATATAACGAGTATGATAGTAAAGCAGACAAAAATCTACGTCAAAATGGGTATCGAATCTACTCAACCATTGATAAAGATGTATACGATAAAATGCAGGAAATAAAAAACGGTTACCAATATTACGGAAATGATAAACCGGAAAAGGTGAAAGACCCTGATACCGGTGAGATCATTAAAGTAATGGAGCCGGTCGAGGTTGGAGCAACTCTGATAGACAATGAAACTGGCGCCATCATTAGCTTTATCGGGGGACGGGACCATAATCGCAAACAATTAAACCATGCTACTAAAGGGGTACGTTCAAACGGATCAACGATGAAACCAATATTAGTCTATGGTCCGGCCATGGATATGGGGCTCTTTCATCCGGGTTCAGTTATACCTGATGTGCCGTTAAGGATTCAAACCGCACAGGGACCGTGGGAACCAAAAAACTATGGGGAAGGATATCATGGATTGACAACTGCAAGAGTTGCACTAGCCAAATCTTATAATATCCCTGCCGCCAAAATATATGCATCCATTATTAACAGCGACCCTGTCGAATATTTAGAGAAAATGGGGTTTAGTACATTAACGAATGGAGACAGATCCCACCTGTCCATGGCTCTAGGTGCGATGGATAAAGGAGTAACGATTGAAGAAAACGTAAATGCTTATTCCACATTTGCAAATGGCGGAAAATTCGTTGATGCTTATATGATTGAAAAAATTGAAACAAAAGACGGAGAGGTTATTTATCAGCATACTACTAATCCTGTAGATGTTTTTTCACCACAAGCAGCTTATTTAACAATTGATATGATGAGAGATGTATTAACAAAAGGGACAGCTGCCGGCGTGCCCGGTAAATTAAAGTTCAAGGCAGACTGGGCTGGAAAAACAGGTACTTCCCAAGACTATAAGGATTCATGGTTCGTAGCTACAAATCCGAAAGTAACATTCGGGTTATGGATGGGGTATGACACACCAAAATCGCTCGAAAAGAGCTATAAAGGATATTCCTATTCGCAACGGAATCAAAAGCTTTGGGCTGAATTAATGAATGGTGTGTATGATGTGAAACCAGAGATAGTAGCCACATCTGAGAAATTCAACATGCCAAGTGGTATTGTTCGTAAATCTTATTGTACGGTTAGTGGCAAATTGCCATCTAATCTATGTGAGAGAGCAGGTCTAGTGGCAAGCGACCTATTTATTTCTAAATATGCACCTACTGAAGTAGACAACAGTTTAATCGAGGGTACCTATATTGTCATCGGTGACAAGTATTATAAGGCACCAGAAGGCTTCCCAGAGGAGTTTGCAACAAGAGGTGTTATGTTAAATCCCGAATTCTTAAAAAGTAAGGATTTAGCCGAGGTACAAGATATCAATTATCTCATTTCCAATAAATCAACATGGAAAAATATTATTGTTCCTGAAAAAGAGACAATAACTGATAATGGGAAGGCACCTAGTTCGGTTAAAAATATCCAGTTAAATGGAAAGGTGTTAACTTGGGAAAATGTTCAGGATTCTGATATAGTTGGCTACCGTGTGTACAAAGCAAACAGCCCAACAGATCCATTTAGTAAGATTGCGAGTATTCCGAAAAGCTCTGAACTTTCTTTCCAAGTTTCAAACGGAAATGCAATTTTTTATGTAACAGCAATTGATGTAGCTGGAAATGAATCAACTCCGTCAAAGGAAGTTTCTTTAGGTAACCAAAACGATAGTAATCCAGGTGATAATGAAATTCCCAGTGATGGTAAATTCCCTGACCCAATGGAGCAAATCAATAAAAAACATAATTAAGATGAAAAAACCCTCCGAGCTCTAGCAGCTCGGAGGGTTTTTTCATTATTATTAGTCTTCCATAGTTGATAGGTCGCCTGTTGGCAAATCTAACTCCCATGCCTTTAGTACACGTCTCATAATTTTACCGCTTCGTGTTTTTGGAAGCTTATCACGGAACTCAATTTCACGTGGAGCTGCATGCGCTGCTAAACCAGTTTTAACAAATGAACGGATTTCTTCTTTCAATTCGTCAGTTTGCTCGTAGCCATCGCGTAAAGCAATAAATGCTTTAATAATTTCTCCACGAACTGGGTCTGGCTTCCCAATCACACCAGCTTCTGCAATAGCAGGATGTTCTACTAGTTTACTTTCTACTTCAAATGGACCTACGCGCTCACCAGCTGTCATAATAACATCATCGACGCGGCCTTGGAACCAGAAGTACCCATCTTCATCCATATAAGCAGAGTCACCAGATACATACCAATCATTTGGTAGGAAGTAAGACTCATACTTTTCTGGATTATTCCAGATTTGTCTCATCATAGATGGCCAGCCTTTTTTGATTGCCAAGTTACCCATGCGAAATGGTGGCAACTCATTACCTTGGTCATCTACAATAGCAGCTACTACGCCTGGAATCGGCTTACCCATTGAACCTGGTCTAATTTCCATAGATGGGTAATTTGAGATTAATTGTGCGCCTGTTTCAGTCATCCACCAGTTATCGTGAATCCGTAATCCAAATACTTTATGTCCCCAACGAACAACTTCTGGATTTAGTGGTTCACCCACACTTAGAACATGACGAAGCGCGGATAAGTCATATTGTTTAATTACTTCGTCGCCAGCACCCATCAACATACGGAACGCAGTTGGTGCGCTATACCAGACAGTAACCTTTAAGTCTTCTAATGTTTGATACCAAGTTTCCGGTTTAAAACGACCGCCCACGATAACGTTTGTGACACCGTTTAACCATGGACCGAATATTCCGTAAGATGTTCCTGTTACCCAGCCTGGATCTGCTGTACACCAATAAACATCATCTTCTTTTAAATCCAGTACCCATTTGGCCGTTTGATATTGTTGGATCATCGCATTGTGAACATGTAATACCCCTTTAGGCTTTCCAGTAGAACCAGATGTATAGTGTAATAAACTACCATCCTCACGATCTACCCACTCTATGTCTAGTTCATTACTAGCATTAGCCAAACGAGACTTGAAATCTACGAGTTTACCATCTTCCGTAACGTTGTCTCCCACAACAACGACCTTTTCAAGAAGTGGTAATTCAGCTACTGGTACACGGCTTAGTAATTGTGGTGTAGTGACAATTACTTTAGCGCTGCTATCTTCAAGGCGGTCACGTACTGCTCCCTCCATGAATGCTTCAAATAACGGACCAACAATAGCACCTAGTTTCAATGCTCCCAATAAAACAAAATATAGCTCTGGAGAACGTGGCATAAACACGAATACACGATCACCTTTTACAATATTAGCTGCAGTTTTTAGAACATTACCAGCTTGGTTTGTGCGCTCCATCATTTCTTTGAACGTATATTGTTCGTTTCTGTCTGCATCACGGTAATGAAGTGCGATCTTGTCCCCTTTTCCACCAATCGCATGACGGTCAATTGCTTCATAAGCGATATTAACTCGTCCAGTTTCATACCATGAAAAGTTCTTTTCTACTTCTTTCCAATCGAAGTTAGCATATACCTCATTGTAATCTTTTAAATTATAGTCCCCTTGAACTGCAGAAAGCGTTTCCACTTTCATTAAATCTCCCCCTTTATTTTTCTGTGAATGATTCCATTATAATACCAATTTTCAGAACTTTCAATCGTTAAGTTAAAATTTCTTTAAAAAACTTATAATATCATGAACAAAATCTGACAAATTACACCGGTTTTTAATCAACACTCCCTTGTTTCATGTATAATAGGATAAGAATAAAAATATTACTTTTTTTCTATTAAAAGATTTTATCCAAAAGGTTTTATCGTTTTTAAGTAGAATAAATAAAACAAGGCGGTGTCCCGATTGGAGCACAACAAAACTTATTATTCAAAAGAGATGATGACAGAACATGGTCCCCTAATAATAGAAGGACCAGTAGACCCAAACCTGTTAGAAAATTATGAATTTCACAAAGATTTAGTAGCCTTTAGAATACCGAAGGAACAGCATAAGGCAATAGTTGAAATCGCTAGTTTACCAGAAGGTAGAATATTAATCGCAAGACAGAATAATATGATAGTAGGCTATGTGACTTATGTATACCCTGATCCATTAGAAAGATGGTCTGAAGGGAAAATGGATAACCTAATAGAATTAGGGGCGATTGAAATAATTCCGCAATTTCGCGCGAAAGGTGTCGGAAAAAGCTTATTAAGAGTTTCTATGATGGATGATGCAATGGAAGATTACATTATTATCACTACCGAATATTACTGGCATTGGGATCTAAAAGGCAACGGCCTTAATGTCTGGGACTATCGAAAAGCAATGGAAAAAATGATGAATGCCGGTGGACTTATATGGTATGCAACAGATGACCCTGAAATTAGCTCTCATCCTGCCAACTGTTTGATGGCACGAATAGGGACAAGGGTTTCACAGGAATCGATCCAACAATTTGATCAACTAAGATTCATGAACAGGTTTATGTATTAATAGAAAAGCGGAAGCGACTGTTTAGCGACGTATACGAGTCGCTAGGAGCTGGACATAATAGTTTTTGATTTATATATTTTAATAAGGGAGGCAATTTTCATGATTATTGAAGAAATTATGAACCCACTTGTCATTTCGATGAAACCCCATGAAACAATCGGAAAAGCAATGGAGCTTATGCATTCCAATCGGATCCGCCATATTCCAATCATTGATGAAAATGAATTTGTTGTTGGAATTGTGACAGACCGTGATATAAGAGATGTAAGCCCATCCATTTTTCATGCTGAGGAACATTTGGAAGATACTAAGAGGCCTGTTGCTTCAATTATGACTAAAAATGTTATTACAGGTCATCCACTAGACTTCGTTGAGGACGTATCGGCTATGTTTTATGAGCATAAGATTGGGTGCTTACCGATTGTAACGGAAGGGAAATTAGTTGGTATTATCACTGAAACTGATATGTTACACACACTTGTTAAACTGATGGGGGCCGATCAACCAAGTTCATTAATAGAAATAAAAGTAAAAAATAAACTTGGACAACTTTCTGAGGCAGCCCAAGTATTTAGTGAAAATAACGTAAATATCATTAGCGTATTAGTATATCCTGATAAAAAAGATAACGGTAGTAAAATATTATTGTTTAGAGTCCAGACTATGAATCCAATGAAAGCTATAGCTGAATTAAATAAACGAGGTTATACAGTATTATGGCCCAATCTACCGGGTGTAACATCATGAGCAAAAGTATTTACTATGTATACTCCAATGATTTCCAAAGCTATAAATTTAATGAAAGCCATCCCTTCAACCAAAGAAGGGTGGAGCTGACAACAGATTTATTAAAAATGTCTGGTGTACTAAAAGAATCACAGATCATTCCACCAAGAATTGCAACTGATGAAGAAATCGGTCTTATTCATGACCCGAATTATATTGAAGCAGTTAGAAAAGCTGGTTACGGTGAATTAGCTGAAGACGTTGCAAATAATTACGGTCTCGGCACAGAAGACGTTCCGATATTCCCAAACATGCATGAAGCAAGCGCTTTATTAGTGGGTGGAACGCTTGCAGCAGTAGACATAGTAATGGAAGGAAAGGCTGACCATGCCCTAAGTTTGGGCGGCGGATTACATCATGGATTTCGTGGTAAGGCTTCAGGATTCTGCATCTATAACGACAGTGCGATTGCCATCAAATATATGCAGCAAAAGTATGGTATTAAAGTTTTATATATTGATACGGATGCCCATCATGGCGACGGGGTTCAATGGTCCTTTTATGATGACCCAAATGTTTGTACTTTTTCTATCCACGAGACTGGTAGGTACCTTTTCCCGGGCACCGGAAATGTATCAGAAAAAGGACAAGGTCAAGGATATGGAACATCATTTAATATTCCGATTGATGCGTTTACAGAAGATGAATCCTTTCTTGAATGTTATGTAACTGCAATCCGTGAAGTGGCTGAATTTTTCAAACCGGATATCATCATCTCACAAAATGGGGTTGATTCACATGTTTTGGATCCTTTAACTCATTTATCTACTACGATGAAGACTTACAGAGAAATACCGAAGCTGGCTCATCAGTTAGCACATGAGTATTGCGATGGCCGGTGGATTGCAGTTGGCGGAGGGGGCTATGACCACTTCCGTGTTGTCCCTAGAGCTTGGTCTTTAATCTGGTTAGAAATGCTAGAAAAGCAAGACGAAATCGCAAGAGGAGCATTGCCAGCAGAGTGGATTGAAAAATGGCAACCAAAATCTCCGGTAACATTGATTCCTACCTGGGAGGATCCAAACAATCTATACCCGCCAATTCCAAGGAAACAAGAGATTACCGAAAAGAATATGCAAACGATGGAAAAGACTTTACAGCATGTTAGAAGTTCAAGAAAAAAAGCGAATTAAAAAAGCTGGTCCACTTAAACTCGTTCGGCTGGACGAAAGAAAAAACACAGCAAATTTATACAAAATAGCGTTGCTAATTTCACAGGAATTAGCAACGCTATTTTTATTGATATAAGTATCAATATTTATAGTGAATTTCAAATGTTTTTCGCAGTGAACATTAGAAAAATATTGTGCAGTAATAATGTTCGTTCTTAATTCAGAATAAAGATAATTTCGGTCAGGGGATCGAAATTAATGAATACGCTATACCTAATCAAAGGGATTAAGGACAGTATGGGTGGGTCAAGGGCTGGATTTGTCCTCAAACAATGCTTTTGAGGACAAGATTGATAGGTGGGGCACTAGCATTGTCCTCAATCGATGGGATTGAGGACAGTATAGGTGAAGCAAGCTTTGGCTTTGTCCTCAAACAATGCTTTTGAGGACAAGATTGGTGTTTAGAGAGTAAGTTCTGTCCTCAATCGATGGGATTGAGGACAGTATAGGTGAGGCAAGGGCTGGATTTGTCCTCAAACAATGCTTTTGAGGACAAGATTGGTGTTTAGAGCATGGCTGCTGTCCTCAATCGATGGGATTGAGGACAGCATAGGTGAGTCAAACGCTGTGTTGTCCTCAAAACTGTTTTTGAGGGCAACGATGAAAAGGGATTCAACCTTTGTTGAACAATAGCCCCTTATTGCGACAGAAAACTACAGTCTTTTTATAAATAAGCCAAGAACGGAAAAAGGATAGCTATTGCTATCCAAAATACGTGCATTTCGATGTGTAATTTAATATACTAATTTTATTTTTTCTCCTTAAATGGAACTGGGTAACTCAAGTGAACCAGTTTCTTTGATTGTTTTATTTTCTAAATTATTTTATTTCGTTGATTGGCGGAACTCTATTCTGTGTGGCAACACCACGATATGATCTTCCACTTTTTCCTTATTCATATATTTTGTCAATAAACGCATAGCTACTGCACCAATATCATATGTCGGCTGAACCACTGTTGATAGTTGCGGACGTACCATGACGGCAAGTCTTGTATTATCAAAGCCGACTACCTCAAGATCATCAGGAATATGTAAGCCTTCATCTTGGGCACCATGGATAACACCTAAAGCCATCTCATCCGTTGCAGCAAAAACGGCTGTTGGTTTAAAGCCTTTTTCTTTAAATTCTTGAACAGCTTCTAAACCAGCTTCATGTGTGTAGTCGCCATAATAGATATGGTCTTCATTAAAGCTTATATCAGCTTCCTCTAACGCTTTTCTATAACCTGCTAATTTCAAATCATTATTAGATGGTTCTTCATTCGGTCCGGAAACAAAGCCAATTTCCTTATGACCATTTTCGATAAGGAAATGAACGGCCTCATAAGCAGCTTGTTCATAATCAATATTAACAGATGGAATCTCATGATTTTTTTCAATCGTTGCCGCTAACACAATTGGAACAGGTGACTTTTTAAATTCTTCGACATGTTCATCTGTGATCGAGCCGCCCATAAAAACAATACCGTCCACTTGCTTTCCAAGCATTGTATTTAATAGATGCAGCTCCTTATCTTTATTTTGGTCAGAGTTGCTCAAAATAATATTATAATTGTACATTGTGGCAATATCTTCAATACCCCTTGCAAGTTCAGCGAAAAATACACTTGAAATATCCGGAATAATAACTCCCACTGTTGTTGTCTTTTTGCTGGCAAGACCACGGGCAACAGCATTAGGTCGATATCCCAAGCGCTCAATTGCTTCAGATACTTTCTTTCTTGTTGATGGTTTAACGTTGGGATTTCCATTAACAACGCGGGATACCGTTGCCATTGATACTCCTGCTTCTCGCGCAACATCATATATAGTAATATTATTCAAATTATTTCCTCCTCTAATCCGGACAAAGTTACCAATTTTAAGTTTATTATACGTTAAAACTCACTTTGATTGTAGCTTAAACTGTTGTCAAGTACAAATTATCTACGAAAAAAAACCTGCATCATCTACATAATACAGGTTTTAATGTTTTTTTCAATTTTTTTAAGTTTTTTAAACTACGCTCTTACTTTAACATTCTTAAACAATTCGTTGATAAATTTATCAAAGGTAGGAATATCCATTTGCTGCGCCGAATCTGATAGTGCCACAGCTGGGTCAGGATGCACCTCTGCCATAACACCATCTGCTCCAATGGCAATGGCCGCTTTTGCAGCTGGTAATAATAAGTCTCTTCTGCCGGTAGAATGTGTAACATCAACCATTACCGGTAAATGCGTTTCTTGTTTTAGAATGGGTACAGCCGTAATGTCTAGTGTATTTCTTGTAGCTGTTTCATATGTGCGGATTCCACGTTCACATAGAATAATATTTCCATTTCCACGGGAATAAATATATTCAGCCGCATTTACAAATTCCGAAATGGTAGCCGATAAGCCCCTCTTTAAAAAGATTGGTTTATCAATTTGCCCTGCAGCTTTTAAAAGCTCAAAGTTTTGCATATTACGGGCACCAATTTGGATTACATCCAGATATTCGACAGCTGCCTCTAAATCGGATGGAGTTACGATTTCACTAATCACCGCAAGATCATATTCATCTGCAATTTGTTTTAAAATTTTTAACCCTTCTAAGCCAAGACCTTGAAAATCATAGGGAGATGTTCTAGGCTTATAAGCTCCTCCACGCAACAGCCTTAAACCATGCTTTTTAACAGCCTCGGCCACCGCCTTTGTTTGCTCATAAGATTCAACAGAACAAGGACCGATTACAAAATGGACGTTGCCATCGCCAATCTTTTCACCTTTTATATCAATGACCGTATCTTCAGCCTTTTTCTTGCGTGATACAAGAAGTGCTTTACGATGATCATCCTCCTGCATTTCCAAACCTGCTTTGAAAATTTCTTTAAAAATATGCTGAATAGTCGAGTTTTCAAATGGTCCATTATTATTTTCCAAAATTAAGTCCAACATATGACGCTCACGCACAGGGTCAAAACGATTAACCCCTTGTTTTTCTTTCACTTTACCAATTTCTTGGACAATTTCACCGCGTTTATTAATCATTTCCAGAAGTTTTAAGTTCACTTCATCAAGTTGGGACCGTAGCGTTTCTAATTCTACATTGCTCATTTGTATGTCCTCCTCTTAAATTGTTTATAAGACAATAAAATTATGGTACATTTCTAAATAGTTAACGTTTATTATAAACAATATAGAACTAAATGTCACTTTCGGAATTTTTTTGAAAGAAAGGTGTTTTTCTTGGTCGAACAATCTTCTATTTTTGCCCTTGATATCGGAACGAGGTCTGTTGTTGGAATTATTTTAAAAGAACTTGAAAACGGTTATGAAATAATAGATATTGAGTTTAAAGAGCATGGGAACCGGGCTATGCTGGATGGACAAATCCATGATGTTCTTTCAGTTTCAAAATTAGTAAAAGAAATTAAAGAAATACTAGAGTCAAGACACGGCGTTTTAAATAAGGTTTGCGTGGCTGCGGCCGGGCGTGCCCTTAAAACAAGACGGGCAAAAGTCAGCATTGGAATCGCTGGCAAACCGATTATTAATAAGCAGGATATCTTACACCTTGAATTAACGGCTGTTCAACAGGCCCAGAAAGAATTAGCAACGGAAAATATGACTGTTCATAGCGCCCATTATTATTGTGTCGGTTATTCTGTTTTAAGATATTTATTGGATGACGATGAAATTGGCAGTCTGGTTGATCAACAGGGGGAGGTTGCCTCCGTTGAAGTTATCGCTACTTTTTTACCAAAGGTTGTTGTAGAATCATTAATCGCAGCCCTCAACCGTGCCGATCTTGAAATGGACGCCTTAACTTTGGAACCCATTGCCGCCATTAATGTTCTCATCCCACCGTCGATGAGAAGATTAAATGTTGCCCTAGTGGATATTGGGGCCGGAACGTCAGATATTGCGATTACCGATGAAGGAACCGTTATTGCCTATGGTATGGTCCCAGTTGCCGGTGACGAAATTACAGAAGCAATCAGTGATCAATACTTGCTCGATTTCCCGCTAGCTGAAAAAGCAAAAAGGGATCTGTCTACTGCTAATGAAATTACAATTACTGATATTTTAGGATTTGAAACAGAGGTTCCAAAAGAAGAAGTGATTCAAAATATTATGGGTAGCTTGGACAAGCTTACCTCCGCCATAGGTGATGAAATTCTAACTTTAAATAATAATAAGTCACCTAAAGCTGTCATGCTTGTTGGGGGTGGTAGTTTAACACCGGAGTTGCCTCAGCTTTTAGCAAAAAAATTAAATCTGCCGGATAATCGTGTTGCTATTCGAGGGATCGAAGCTATTCAAAACTTGGAGTTTAGAGAGCATATTAATAAAGGCCCAGAATTAGTAACTCCTATTGGCATTGCCCTTGCTGCCCAGAAAAATCCAATCCAATATATCACTGTCACGGTGAACGACCGTACGGTTCGCCTGTTTGATATGAAAAAGCTAACAGTCGGGGATTGTCTATTGGCTTCTGGAATTGAGTTAAATAAACTTTATGGAAAGCCCGGAATGGCGATGATTATTACATTAAATAATCGCGATATAACAGTCCCCGGTATTCACGGAGAGGCGCCAACAATCATAAAAAACGGGAAAAATACAACGCTTGATGATGATACGATTGTTGATGGGGATTATATTGTAGTTGAAAAAGGAATGGACGGACAAGCGGCACGAATTCAAATAAAAGATTTAATCGAAGTCAAACCATCCCTGCAGATCTTGCTTAATGACCGACCCATTCAAATCGAAATGGAAATATATAAAAATGGACAAAAGGTTACCATCGAGGAAGAGTTAACAGACCACAACACTGTTGAAACTGTTTATCCAAAGACCATTCAAGAACTGTTTGAGCGCATTAATCTTCATCCATTAACAGAGTCTTTCCATATATATTTAAACCGTACAAAAGTACTGCTACCGAAGTTTACAACGAAGTTTTTCAAAAACGGTCTGGAAACTAAATTATCTTCGCCTATTCACGACAAGGATAAAATTACAATTCAAAAGGAAAACCAACCTAAGCTTATAGATTTATTAAATGAAAAAGGGCTTTCATTCCATTATCAAATACCTGTTATTTTTAATGGGGAGCAAATTACACTTCACAAAAATGTGATGGAAGTATACCGAAAGGGAGAATTGCTGCAAGAGGAGTCCTTATTATTTGTAGGCGACGACATCCAAACTGTTGAAAAAAGAATTGAACCGTTTATTTTTCAAGACATATTCCGTTACGTAAAAATCCAATTACCATCTGTTCATTCCGGCAATTTTACACTTTTAAGAAATGGGAAGAATGCTACTTTTTATGATAAATTGGCTCCGGGTGATGAACTTTTAATTCAATGGCCTGTAATGGCATAAAAAAACAGCCCTGGGCTGTTTTTTATGTTTCAATCGTTGTTACTTGCGTTTCACTTATTCTCCCACCTCAATTTTTTGTTTTTTATTTTTATTATCTTTGATTCGCTTCCATATATCAATCGCAGCAGAACTCCAGCTAACAACCTGTGAGACTGATTCAGTTTTATGCTCAGCTTCATAACTTACTTTATCTGAAACTTTACGGATTGAAGAGTTTAAACGCTGAACGGTTTCACCCATTTCTGAGAAAGATGTCACTAACACATTTAAAGCTTCAGATTTCTTTTGTACATCATCCATTAATTCATTCGTCTTATGTAGCAGGGTTGTAGTTTCAGAGGTAACGCCTTGTAGTTGTTTTTCCAGTCCATCCAACGTATGTGCGACGCTGTCTAATGTGTGTTTAACAGAGTTAAGCATTTTGTTCAAGTAAATGACGAGGATTGTAAAGGCAATTGCGATTAATGCTACACTAAAATATAAAATTTCAATCATTGCTAGAATTCCCCCTTTTAATTAGTACATTCCAATTACAATATACCAAAGATTTTCGCCAATTGTATATAGAAAAGCGGAAGCGCCCGTTTAGCGACGTATAAACTGGAGCACGTCGACTGAGATAAAGGAAACACGATTAGCTTGCTAATCGATGTTGACTTATCGTAGGAGGCGGGCGAAGTTTACGAGTCGCTAGGCGCTGAAGCTAGACATAAAAAACAGGACTGCATTAAGTGCAGCCCTGTCTCATCTTAGCATTTTTTTTTCATTTCTTCTTCATAAGCAACCTGGAACTTTTGAATATCACCAGCACCCATAAAGATTAAAACTCCGTTGTCATGCTTTTTTAATATCTCAGTATTTTCTTCGGTAATCAACTCTGAATTATCAATTTTAGCCTTCAAATCACCGATAGTTAAGTCGCCATCATTCTCACGGGCGGAACCGAATATATCACATAAATAGACGTAGTCAGCCCCACTCAAACTTTCAGCAAATTCATTTAAAAACGTTTGAGTTCTAGTGAAGGTATGCGGTTGGAAAATCGCCACCACTTCACGATCCGGATATTTTTGACGTGCTGCTTCAATTGTGGCTCTAATTTCGGTTGGATGGTGCGCATAGTCATCAATTAGCACTTGATTGTCGACCTTTTTTTCACTAAACCTTCTTTTTACCCCTTGATAGGTTAAAAGCTGACTTTTAATGATAGCAACAGGTATTTCTTCATAATGACATAATGCTATAACAGCCAACGCGTTAAGTACATTATGGTCACCATAGGTAGGAATGCTAAAAGACGAATAAAAAGTATGTCTAATAAAGACATCAAATGATGTTCCCTCTGGTGTTTTATTCACATTTCTAGCCTGGAAGTCATTTTCCTGATTGAATCCATAAAACAATACAGGTACATTTGCATGTATTTTCTGTAATTGTTCGTCATCACCGCAAGCAATGATCCCTTTCTTTACTTGCAATGCCATCTGTTGGAAAGCATCGAAAACATCTTCAATGCCACTGAAATAATCCGGATGATCAAAATCAATATTCGTCATGATCGCATAATCAGGAAAGTATTTCAGAAAATGACGTCTATACTCACATGCCTCAAATGCAAAATACTTTGAGTTTTCCGTACCTTCCCCAGTTCCGTCACCAATAAGATAAGATGTCGGTTCTGCTGCCTTCAATACATGTGCCAATAGCCCTGTAGTTGATGTTTTTCCATGTGCGCCACTAACAGCAATACTTATCGATTTTCCAATCAGATCTCCCAAGAAATGATGGTATCGAAACATAGGTAAACCTTGATTTAACGCTTCTTTAATTTCTTCGTGATCATCAGGAAAAGCATTTCCTGCAATGATAATTTGGTCACTTTTTATATTTTCTTTTGAAAATGGTAAGATTTTTATATTTTTATCTTCCAATGCTTGCTGTGTAAAAAAGCGTTTATCAACGTCAGAACCTTGAACTTCATAATTCATATCCTGAAGAATTTGTGCTAATGCACTCATTCCAGTCCCCTTGATTCCAACAAAGTGGTAAACTGTCATAAAAAGAACCTCCACAATCCAAATCGTAGCTATGGTTAAGTATATGTTTTACAAAAAATAACGAGCCTGTATATTATCAAATGCGCCTAGTTAAATATATTTTCCATTATACATATCTTTTGTCATTTGTTGTAGTTTAAATCATATTTGCAAATTATTTTCTAACTGCTCTTTTGAAACGAGAACTTCGCGTGGCTTGGAACCTTTTGCTTCAGAGACGATACCTTGGGCCTCCATCATATCTACTAATCTAGCAGCGCGGTTATAGCCAATCCGAAAACGGCGTTGCAGACTAGAAGCAGATGCCCCTTCTTGTTCAATCACAAACTGACAGGCTTCCTCGAACAATTCGTCATCCACTCCATAATCTACCGCTTGCTTAATAAGCTCCTCTTGAACGAATAGATAGTTGGGCTTCATTTGTTTTCTTACAAAATGGGTTACTCTTTCAATCTCTTCATCCTTAACAAAATTCCCTTGGATTCGCACTGGTTTGTTTGAACCATTCTCTAAGAATAGCATATCTCCCCTACCAAGCAGTTTTTCGGCTCCACTAATATCTATTATAGTCCTTGAATCTACTTGTGAGGAAACAGAAAATGCAATTCTAGTAGGAACATTGGCCTTTATTAAGCCCGTGATAACGTCGACCGATGGCCGTTGTGTTGCTAATAGCAAATGGATGCCACATGCGCGAGCCTTCTGGGCGATACGACAAATAGCATCTTCAACATCTGCCGCTGAAACCATCATTAAATCTGCCAACTCATCGATGATGATGACTAAATATGGCATAATTTCCGCTTTAGGGTCTTCTTGTTGAACTTTTTCATTGAAGCGGGAAATATCCCGAACCCCTTCATGCGCAAATAGTTCATAACGACGTTCCATTTCCTCCACAGCCCATTTTAGAGCAGCCGTAGCTGCTTTTACATCCGTTATTACAGGACTGACTAGATGTGGGATGCCGTTATAAGGGGCAAGTTCAACCATTTTTGGGTCAATTAACATAAGCTTCACTTCGTGTGGGGAAGCTTTATATAACAAGCTGATAATGATTGAGTTAATACAAACACTTTTTCCCGAGCCTGTTGCACCGGCAATTAAACCATGCGGCATTTTCTTCAGATCTGTCACAATTGGCTGGCCAGAAATATCGAGACCAAGAGCCACAACAAGCGGAGATTTATCACTTTGAAAAACAGGGCTGCGCAATATCTCACGTATTAATACAGCACGGCTTTTCCGATTAGGAACCTCAATTCCAACTGTGCTTTTACCCGGAATGGGTGCTTCAATCCGGATATCCTTCGCTGCTAAAGCCAGCTTCAAATCATCTGATAAATTAGTAATTTTATTAACTCGAACTCCCATATCCGGCTGTACCTCAAATTGAGTAACCGCCGGACCTTTCGTTGCTTTCACTACCTTAGCGCCTACATTAAAACTCTCGAATGCATGATCCAACAAGCGGCTCTGTTCATGAAGCCACTCTTCATCCTCTTCAACTTCAAGAGGGGGAATATCGAGAAGACTTAATGGCGGCTTATTTAGATGACTTTCTTTTGGTTGCTGGCTTTCGTTAATAGGCGGAGTCTCTTTAATAGATTCTCTGTCCTGCTTTAGCATCATTACATTGAATGGAACACCATGTCGTTTACGGCTTTCTTCCTTAGTTTCGGTAACTGTCTCAATCATCATTTCATCATCTGGTATTACCGTTTCTATTATTTCTGAACTAACAGCTAGTTCTAAAGCTTCCTCTTTTTCATTCTCTTCCTCTTTCACTACTATTTGTTCAGGAATAATAGGCTCCTCATGGACATCCTCTTCAATTATTGTCGAGCTAGATTCCTCTATAGTGTCCTGTATGTCAAAAACTTCAACCGTCGCTGAAACCTCTTCGTGGTTAAGGATAGGTTCTTGTTGTTCAGGTTCCGGCCTTTTAAATCCATAAATGGGTGATGGTACTTCTGTTGGTTTAAATGGGCTTTTATAACTTTTACTAGCACTGCTTTGACTACTTTTACTTTGATTGCTTTCCCTATTTACACCTTGGTCCCGTTTTTGGCTTTGGTCTCTCGATCGGCTGCGTTCTTTGCCCTGACTGCGATATTCCTTTCTCGTAATACCTGAAGAATATTCAGAATCCGCCCAACTCTCATTAAACCGCTGTTCCTCCATACGCTGAGAAGAAATATTTGCATTACGATTGGACATTGTTTTCGATTGATTGTTTTCATCCGGTATTAACGGAAAACGAAACTGACCTTTTGGATAATCATAAACAACCCGGGCCTCTTTAGTAGTACTCTTGTAAAAGCTGCTCTGTTGCGGTCTTTTTATTTCTTGATCGAGCATCCCAGTCGGTCCATGTTCATCCTCTTCATGTTCTAAACCAAATAACCTTTTAAACCAGTTATTCATTACTATCACTCTTTCTAAAGCCTTAATCTTACTCTTTTTTATTTTGAGCCAGAACAAAGATAGGCTCAAGCTCTTTATTTTCATATAAGAATGGAAGCGCAGTAATTGGTACACGTCCTTCAGCAAAAAAGTGCATCGCCATTTGGCCTAGTATCTTGAAGCCATCTTCATTTCTAATATCACCAAATATTAAAACATCCTGATGTGGAATGGCTACAGTCATTGTCCCTTCTATTAATGAAGACATTTTTTCCAATAGCGCATCATTTAAAATTCGGCTTGCATCATAGCCATCATTCGAATTAATAAAATAAAATAGATTACCTGCGACGATGTCTTTTTTATAATTACTGTCCAACGACCTTACATTAAAGCGGGCGACCTGCTTAATTTGATCATCCTTCCATCCTTCCTGTTCCGCAAAAGATAAATCAATTAAGCGATAAGATGAGCCTAAATCAAGTGCATAATAAATTCTTGTTTCAGCGGTATGTTCTTCAAAAATCAACTTTTTGCCATCTTTCGTTTCGATCGGAAAAGAAGTCGAACGGATGACTGGAAAAATATTTTTTTCTTTTCCTGATAGGTTTTGTATATCCAACATAGCCTTTAATGCTTCTTCAACATAATAGACTATTTCATCAACCGCCTCCTCTTTTCGATCTTCCCACTTAGAAACGACCGTTGGCACTGAAATCGTAACACCTTTTTTCGATTCATTATCTTCAATTCGAAGCTGTTCGTTTTTATGGTCGTATTCCAAAGTCCAGTTGTTTCGCTTAAGTCTTTCCATTAAAAGACTTTTCATCTTATTACTTGTCATTTTCATTCTTTTTTTGATCCTTTTCTTTTACTTTGCCCAAATCCAATTCTTCCTTTTTATTATCTTTATTTTCCTTCTTTTCTTCATTTCCCTCTTGACCATACTCCACTGAATTGGCAATGGTCATCATATTTTTTGCATTTTCCACCATATCACTGGTTGTTGACATTGTTGTCGTTTTGACACCACCGATACCAACTATTAATTCATACTTTTTATCGGCACCTGGGGATATGCTTATGTAACCGAATCTATCCTTGTCTTTAAATGTTTTTGTTCCTTTTTCGTCCTTCGCACCTTTAATTTCATTAAAGATAACGTCGCTATTAAGAGATTCATGCGGATTCACAAATAATATGTATTCCTGTTTCCCTTTTGATAGGATAACATTGTTTCCAAATTCCTCCTCAATCTTAAATCCCTCCGGCAAATAATAACTAAACCCTTCGGTTGTTTCGGTAGTCTTTTGGGCAGGTTCATTAAATATTGATTCCACTGCTTGTTTTGATTGACTAATAGCCTCCTCCTTCGAACCGCTGCATCCTACCAGCAATCCAAAACTTATAAGTATTACTGCCAATTTACTAAAAGCTTTCATATTTTTGACCCCTTTATCTTTCCTTTTGTGAAGAATATAGGTATTGTCCGAATAGTAATTTAACAATATGGGTGAACATCTCTTCTCGCTGGACAAGGCTATTGGTAAAGATTCCGATCGCCCCCTCGTTTGAGCGTACATCATGCTTTGATGTATATTCATCCATCACATGGGACAGCTCAAAGCCTTTTCTTAAATCGTTTGAGATTTCCTCAGGTAAAAGAATTCTGGCCCCACCTGCAATTAATTCGGTTCCATCCTTTAGCTTAAGGGCACCCCAATTGCAGAGGAGTAATCCTTCACTAGTCTCCATTACTCCTCCTTCAAGTCCGATCCCGATATCACTATCTGTTTCAACTAATGCTTGGTAAGCGCGATTTAACGCGCCTTTCATTGTCTCTTCGTCAGAGAAAGGCTGAGCCGATACACCCGAAGGAACATCGACTGCAACTATTTGCGGATTGATAGCGGATATAAATACATTTTCAACCGCACTGACCTTCGTTTTATTTTTTGAACCTACTGCTACTTTCATCTGTATTTTCCATCACCTTAGCTATTTTTTAGAATTGTATCCACTGTTGTTCTATCTGTTTTTCTTACAAGATTAATTAATAGTTCTTTAGCCGCAGCATAATCATCTACGTGGATAATAGACGCTGATGTATGAATATATCGTGAGCAAATACCGATTACCGCTGATGGAATACCGTTATTGGATGTATGGACACGTCCAGCATCCGTTCCACCCTGTGATACAAAATATTGATAAGGAATATTGGCGCTTTCCGCTGTATCCAATACAAATTCCCGGATTCCGCGATGAGTGACCATTGTCCGATCTAGAATCCTTAATAATACGCCTTGACCAAGCTTCCCAAATACATCTTTTTCCCCAGACGCATCATTTGCTGGACTGGCATCCAATGCATAATAAATATCAGGCTGTATTAAATTAGCAGCCACCTGAGCCCCACGCAAGCCAACCTCTTCTTGGACAGTAGCCCCTACAAATAATTTATTTGGCAACTTTTCATTCTTCGTCTCTTTTAGCAGTTCAATAGCTAAACCACAGCCATAACGATTATCCCATGCCTTTGCTAATATTTTCTTTTCATTTGCCATCGGTGTAAATGGGCAAATAGGGACAATTTGTTGTCCCGGTTTGATTCCAATCCGCATTGCATCTTCCTTACCGTCTGCACCGATATCAATCAACATATTTTTAATGTCCATTGGCTTTTTTCTTGTCTCTTCATCAAGCAAATGTGGAGGGACAGACGAAATCACACCTACAACCAGTCCCTTGTCAGTCTCTATTTGTACACGCTGTGCAAGTAGCACCTGGCTCCACCATCCACCTAATGGCTGAAACCTAAGCAATCCAGTCTCCATGATTTGGGTAACCATAAAGCCTACTTCATCCATATGTCCTGCGACTAAAACCTTTGGCCCTTCGTCAGAACCATTTTTCACTCCATAAATTCCACCTAAGCGGTCTTGGATGATTTCGTCAGCGTATTTTTCAATTTTAGATCGCATAAATTTACGTATATTATGTTCGAAGCCGGGAGCACCCTGAAGTTCCGTCAATGTTTTAAAAAGCTGAAGTGTTTCTTGATTCATTCCACAAAACTCCTTCATTTAAATTATTGTTTATATTATGTAATATTAGTATTGTACACTATCCAAAAAGAACATGGTATTGGCTTGAATTTTTTCGTATCCTGCACTTATATTATAAAGTATTACAAGTATTAGAAACGGAGGAATTGCATTTGAAATGGAATAAATTATTAATCGGCTTCAGTACAGGAATCATTGCGGGCGCATTAATAAGCCAAGCGGCTAAGAAAAAGACAATTTCATCTGATGTAGCTTTAGGGTTAGCAAAGAAGGCATTTAAAGAGAATGGTCCAATTGATGGGTCTTGGATTCATATGAATCCGGAAAGTATAAAAAGATATGACTTATCTTATCAAATTTATCGGGGCGGAATTACAAGAACAGTTAATAACGAAGTGGAGCAGTACGAATTTTTGGTTGATGCAATGACAGGGACGATCATTGAGGTTAATCCGTTGTAAAAAACATTACTTTTAACTATTCATAAAATGCTAATTAGTCTCTAAGCGTTAAGACCCGAACGTAGTCTCACTTCCTAAAATGCCCAGATGTTCGTTCGGGTTAGCTTAAAGACTTATTGCTTATAGAAAATTTTGTATGTCCGATCAACAGCTAAGGAGCGATATTGGGCTTATTTCATATCAAGTCCTAGTATCCAAATGCCTATCTAAATTGGGCTTCGCAGCGGTATATTCGGTTTCCTTTGCGTGAGAACTTTTGTTCATACTCCGTCATGACATTCCCTTCAATATCACTCTTATGTAGATCAAGACTAATATTTTTAACAATCATGCCGTATCTTGAAAAACTCTCTAACGAAAATTCAAATAACCCTTGGTTATCAGTTTTCAAATGGACCTCTCCACCTTTAACAAGTACGGATTCGTACATTGCTAAAAATGACTCATGGGTTAAACGTCTTTTTTCATGACGATTTTTCGGCCATGGATCAGAGAAATTTAAATAAATTTGTGTTAATTCCCCTTGTCCAAAAATTTCCGGCAAAGTGTTTGCATCTATATTTAATAACCTTACATTCGGCAAGTCCTGTTCTAAAGTTAAATCTAATGCACTTACAATCACACTTGTATATTTTTCAATCCCGATGAAATTCACGTCAGGATGTAATCTAGCCATACCATTTACGAAAGTTCCCTTTCCCATTCCGATTTCAATATGAATTGGATTTTCATTTTTAAATATTTCCTTTTTCCAATTGCCACGGAAATCCGCCGGTGTGGAAATTACTTTTTCAGGATATTCATTAATTTTATCATGTGCTCCTGGCTTGTTTCGCAATCTCATTAAATTCAATGCCTCCTTCTATCAAATGTGCCTTGGCGTATTTGCGCTCAGATTAAAATTGCAAGGCATCCGCCGGAGGCTTTATGTTTCGAATATAATTTTGTCGTTTCGTTCATGATAAGAAAAGAAAGCGAGGAATTCTGATGCCATTGAATGAACAACATCAATTAACAATTCTACAAGATATATTAAAAAACCATCAAGTTGATTGCTGTGGTACAGTGTCTGAATGCCAACAACTAGAGCGGCTCATTCAATCTTTGATTGGCAATCAACAAGTCGACGAACAAATAAAAAACACTTTAATGGATGTTTACAACTATAGTCGACATGCCCAAAACTCAAAAAACATGGATGACCATATTAATCAGCATCAAGACAATTTATCGATGTGGATTGATGACCTTACTAGTTACAATTTGACATAAACATACAATATTTCCTAGGAAATTGAGAAAGTCGCAAACATGTTTTCCAAATGGGCTACCCATTGTTTGTATTCAGTGTCTTCATTACGACTCTTGTACCAGACAATTGATGAAATTGTTTGGTACATTACATACCATTTCATTCTTCTTTCCAAGTCGGCTGTCAGCTCCACACCATAATGATGAAGCCAATCACTCCAGTTATTCCTTGGTATGTACCAGTATAATAATGGACCTAAATCCAGTGCCGGATCAGCTATCATTGCTCCATCCCAATCGATTAAATATAATTCTTGTCCATCACTTATTAACCAATTATTATGGTTAACATCACAATGACATACCCCTAGGTTTTCATAACTTATATAGGGTAATTTCTGCTCCAAAAGGTGAATAGAATTCCAAATCTCTTTTTCAGTAGAAAGAGACTGTCCAAGCGTCTGTATTAAGTCCTCTAACAATTGTGATGGCTGAAGTTGTTTCTTTCCGATTCTTTTCAGCATATTTAACAGCTCTTTAGAATTGTGAATTTTACTTAAAAGCATTGCAACAGCCTTATCCGTCATGTCTATTGGCTTAAGCTCTCTCCCTTTTAACCAATGCTGTGCTGTAATTACGTCGCCATTTTCCATTCTTTTGGTCCACATTAATTTCGGAACAATTCCTTCTGCGGACAAGACAGCCAAAAATGGGGAGGAGTTTCTTTTAAGGAAAAGTTTATTTTGGCCTTCATATTGAGCGATGTAGGCTTCGCCAGTGGCACCACCTGCAGGAAAGACCTTCCAGCCTTCTCCTAAATCTAAACTGATTTCCAATGCTGTTCACCTACATTTTCTTGAATACTTATCTAAATTTAACGAAAATCGACAACTAATGTTAATTTCCGATAAAATTCCCGTGATTCTATCATTTTTAGTATAACGTAAATCAATTCATTAGGAAACTACTAGATTTTAGTTTTACAAAGGACAATGGTTGACAGTGGCTCAATCATGACTTTTTTTGTTATTTGTTCTATTCCATTCAAATCCGCTTGATCTCCACTAACGACAACATTCCAATGTTCATGATCCTCTAATAAGTATTCCTTTGGTAGGACACTATTATTAAACAGGACAATGATCTCATCCCACGAGTCTATTTCAGCAAGATCATCCAATAAAAAACCTATTAGATTGGGCGACGGAGCCAGCCACTTGTAATGCTTTTGAATCTCCTTTGAAGTGGATAAACGGAAGGCTGGATGTGCTTTCCTCATTGCTATTAAAGCTTTGAATAACAGTATATCGTTTTCGTACATATTTTTTCTTGCCCAATCAAGCTGATTAATATTATCAGGCTGATTATAGCTATTGCTCACGCCATATTTTGTCCGAAAAAACTCCATCCCGCTATGTAGAAAAGGGATGCCTTGGGAAAGTAGCACAATGGCAATCGCTAAATACTGTCGCTTTCTTCTAGTTTCTAGCGATTCTTCCGCATTGCTTATTTCAAGCTTATCCCATAATGTATGATTATCATGGCATTCTACATAGTTAACGCTTTGCTGCGGCGATTGAAATAAACCGTCCATTTCTTCCGTAATGGCGATACTCCCTGCGAAAAGCGTCTTAAAATTATCGTTATACCTTAGATCTCCAGAAATAAATCCTTGATCCGAAAAATCAAAAATACTACCTTTAACAGAATTTCGAAATACATCATTAAACTGGGCTATTCTCGGCATTTTTCCGGTATTTTTAATGGTTGCTTTGTCTTTTTCAGGCAGTGGTGTATCTAAGTTCCAGCCTTCCCCGAGCATGATAATCGACGGATCCATCTCATCAATCGCTTGTCGAACGGCATTCATTGTCTCAATGTCTAAAATACCCATTAAATCAAACCGGAATCCATCAACATTATATTCTTTAACCCAATATCCAACTGAATCTATAATAAACTTTCTTACCATTAATCGTTCTGATGCAATATCATTGCCAACACCTGTCCCATCTGATGGAAGTCCAAACTCGTTAAAACGGAAATAATAACCGGGAACTATTTTGCGGAATGACGAATATTCACGCTTATAAACATGGTTATAAACAACATCCATGATGACCCGGATCCCTTTTTGATGGAGGGCTTCGATCATTTCTTTTGTTTCACGAATTCGCACATAAGGGTCGGACGGATCAGTGGCATAGCTTCCATCAGGAACATTGTAATGAACCGGATTATATCCCCAGTTATATTGTTCCTGTTTGCTAATTTCGTTAATTCCTTCAAAATCATTAAAAGGAAGTAGCTCAACATGGGTAATGCCCAAATCTACTAAATAATCGAGACAGGTTTTACATTCATACGGTCCTTTTGTGCCTTCTTCACAAAAGGCTACATATTTCCCTTTATTTTTCGCACCGCTTTCTGGATGTATGGAAAAATCACGGATATGGGTTTCATATATAATAGCATCTGTTGGTGATTTGAAAGACGGCAATGACTTTGAAAATTTAGGAACAACAGTTTTGGTTAAATCAACGACAACCCCATACTCACCATTGGCGGAAACTGCTTTTGCATATAGATCAACAGCATCACGCCATACTTTATTAACGCAAACATTATAGCGGTAAAAATAGCCGTCATAATTGCCATGTAAAGTGATCGTCCATACTCCTTTATCTTCCCGCATCATCGGATACATTTGGTGGATCGTGCCTTTTCCGTTATAAAACAAAAGAGAAACATCTTCAGCGGATGGAGCCCATACTTTAAACGTCGTTTCCGTCAGAGAATAATTGGCCCCTAAATCGTTTCCGCTATAAAAATATAATTGATCAAATTTTTCCGTTCTAATCACCGAACCGATTAATAGTTCGGTTTGATTTCCAAAAGAGTCTGATACTAAATTAAATTTGCCCAGTTCGATGTCAATCGGTGACTTACATGTACATTTAATTTCTGTTACTAATTCTTCTTTTTTAATTACTGTTAATGAGTGTCTTTGAATGCCATCATGCAAGTAAAATTCATGATTGTTTATTGAAGGTGTTTCCTTAGAAAACAAGATTGTAACGATATCCATTTCATCTAAATAAGCCTCAAACCAGTTCATAATTCACACTCCAACTATAACGTTACGACTTGTTTAGCATACTGCTTTTCTGCTTTTTCATCTTTTACCTATTATTATATATGATTCTACAAAAAAAGGTGTTGAAAGCCACTGATTTTCATTAGCTTTCAACACCTTTCATTTTAAGTTGTCTTCATCAAGAAACTCATCAAAATGGATTTCATCCTCTTCCTGTTCCCATTCATACCTACGAACATAGGCTGACTGACTATGTCTTAATAGGGCTTGTGCACCCTTTAATTGAACAAATTTGATCGGGGAAGGCAGCCTTCTTAACTTTGTATACCATTCGCTATAATTTCGTTTATCAATTAACAATGTATTGGATGGTTCGTATTCTCCCTCTATAAACCCGGTTCGTGACAATACTATTTTTTGAACCGGCATTTCAACCTCGTAATGTTTATAATAACCTTTAATTAAACTCTCTGCCCTATTTAAAGAATGCATTGGATTTATTCTTTTAATCTCTTTATCTTCTATTAGTTCAGACCAATAATTGCCTCTATCCGTCTTAAAAACACTCATATCATCACTCTCAATGACTGTAATACAAAACGTTGTTACAGGGCTGATTAAAATAACTTCCAATTCTATCGGTGCTTTTTTTACAAGTAAAGTCGGCTTATATAATAATAAATAATTATCCGGGAAATGCTGTAGAAAGTATTTTAATAGTTCATCATTATAGATGTTTTGATCGACATAGGAGTAATCCCTGATTGTCGAGCTTGCCCAGTTTATTTGAAAACGAAATAATTCATTTAGAAACTCCTGTTTAATTTCTGCTTTCGTTTTTCTTCTGTCCGCTGATATTTGATTGAACTCCCGAAAAGGTGTTTCGTTTTCGTTTATATCCTCAATGCTGCCTTTTGACTTTTTTAGCCAATGCTTTATTGTTCCGAACAAACCTTTTTTCTCGGGTTCAAGCCAGTTTTGATCAAAATCATCAAAACCTTCAAAAAATGTTGAGTCGCTTATTTTAGGTTGTTGATCGTCTAATGATGCATTGATTTTTTCCCAACGTTCTTTTTTCAAACGAATAAACTGACTTGGATATCGGTATATATCCGTTTCGTAGCGGGATATAAAATCCTGAAGCTTTATTAATTGTGCCACATTATTTCCTCCAAACTTAGAAAAGCGCAAGCGCCTTATAATAAAAGCTGAACAAGCAGTGGGCTTAAGACGGAGGCGAAAACAGCACTTAAAGTCATCGCAATGGAGCTGATCGCTCCTTCCTGTTCACCCATTTCAAGCGCTTTTGACGTTCCTATTCCATGGGCTGCCGTTCCAAAGCCAATACCTCTTGCAATAAAATGGTTAATCCGCATCCATTTTAACAGATATGGACCAATGACGGCACCAAGCACCCCTGCAACCATAACAAAAACTGCTGCTAAAGTCGGGTTTCCTCCTATTACTTTAGCAATGTCCATGGCGACCGGTGATGTCACTGATTTAGGAACTAAGGAAAGTAATGCAAATGATTCGATATTAAATAGAAGTGCCAAGCCTATCCCACTCACGATTCCGATAACAGTACCGGCAAAAACCCCTGTCACGATGGAAAGTCCATATTTTTTAATTGTATCAATTTGGTTATATAACGGAAAAGCAAGGGCAACGACGGCCGGTCCTAATAAATGGACAATCCACTTGCCTCCCCCCATATAGGTTTGATACGGTATATGAAATAACAGCAAGAAAAGTACGATAAAAACCGTTGATGTTACAATTGGCACCATTATTGGCGTATAAAACTTTACATATACTTTTTTCATTAGGTTATAGGTTAGGATGGTACCCGCTATTGCAAATGCGGCATAGAATAGGCTCATATTTCTTTACCCTCCTGTGTGCGCATTTTTACTGCATTTACATTTTTTTCTGCAATCCACCCGGCGACGAATGCGGAGGTTATCATCACTAAAATGGTGCTAATGATTACTACAACAACCGAAAGAAATCCACGGCCTTTAAAAAGTTCGAAATAGTCAATAATTCCAACCGTTACTGGAATAAATAATAGCGGTAAATGGGATAGCAAAAAACTAGCCCCTTTATCAATCCATGTTGCCTTAAATTTCTTAGTCATTAATAAACAAAATAATAAAAGCATCCCGATAATGCTCCCTGGCATTAATAGTTGGAATGTTTGCTGAATCCATAAACCAATGTAATAAAAAACGTAAAGTATCCCAATTTGATAAACAATTCGAATATAGTTTCCCATAAAAACCCCCAGATTTCTCCCTTTTTTTGCTACTTTATTAATTCATAAATGGCTTGCGCGTAAATAGCCGTTGCTTTTAATAAGTCCTCTATTTCGATATATTCATCCTTTTGATGGGCAACATCCGGACGCCCCGGAAATAACGGACCAAAAGCGACACCAGCACGTAATGAACGAGCATAGGTGCCTCCACCAATAGCGATTAACTCTGCCTTTTCACCTGTTTGCTCTTCATAAACCTTTTGCAGCACTTTTATTAATGGATGCTGTTCATCAACATGATGCGGTTTTGAATCACTAACCTCTTTACATGTAAAATTATGATTTTCCGAAACTTCCTTTATTTTTCGCTTGGATGGTTCAATATCATGAGTAACTGGATAACGAAGGTTTAATCCAATTTTTCCGCCACTTTCCTTTTGATAGGACAGTGTACCATTATTGATTGTTAATTCCCCCGAGATTTCGTCCTCGAAAGCAATTCCTAATGCTTTGCCACGACTATCCTCGCCAAAATACTGGTGAACAAAAGAAACAAAGGCCTGCGCCTTTTGATCGAACTCATCAAAGAGACTATTGTTTAAAAAGCTATTCAACAACAGGCCCGCATTTCTTCCTTTATTGGGTTCCATTCCATGAGCTGATATGCCTTCAAGACGAAGTTGCAAGTTGCTCTTTTTCATTATAGCAGCACCTGTTAGGTTATTATCTTTTATGTATTGTTCAAACGAAGATTTAATTTGTTCGGCTTCGTCTTTTGTTCTACATAGAATGCTTGCTTCTGCCAAATCCGGCACCATATTTAGACGTCTTCCAGCTTGTAGCATTTTTAAAACCACTGTGCCATCATTCTCATTTTGTTCTTTACCATTTTGCTCAAGGATAAAATCAAAAATGCCTTTTTCTGCGTTTATGATCGGAAAATCCGCATCTGGTGCAAAACCAATCGTAGGCATCTCCTCATTTTTAAAGTAATGGTCTACACAGCGCCAATTGCTTTCTTCATCCGTACCTAAAATCATTCTAACCCTTTTTGGTACAGAAAGTCCCAATTCCTTTACGATTTTCATCGCATAATAGGCTGCCATCGTTGGTCCCTTATCATCGATCGCTCCTCTTGCAAAAATTTTGCCATCTCTTATTTCTGCACTATATGGATCACTTGTCCAACCATCCCCTTCTGGAACTACGTCAACATGGCACAAAATTCCTAATAACTCTGTACCTACCCCAAATTCAATATGCCCTGCTAAGCCATCGACATTTTTTACAGTAAAGCCATCATTTTGACCCTTATTAAGCATAAACTTTAAAGCCTGGTCAATTCCGTGACCTAATGGAGCTTGTGCTGTCCCACCATTTTCATCTAAAACACTTTTGATTTGTAAAAATGCTTGAGTATCTTTGATGATCTGCTCTTTTCTTTTTAAAACCGCTTCCATCCAATTGATTTGATTTGACATGTTAAATTATCCTCCCATCGAAATTAATAATGTTATTTTTTATCAATATACTATTTTTTATTAAGTAACGCGCGTAAAACTACTTTAATTTTGCAGATAAATAATCATAACATTCAGACTATAGTACATATGCTTATAGTGAAATGGCGCTAAGCGGGGTGATTGTATAAGAAGTGTAAATATTTCGTAAATTCATGTATTATAGTAGAAACTTTTAGCAATAACATGTACAATGATATATACCAAGTGTTGGTATTGTTAATCGTTTTAGTTTTGGAGTTTCAAGAGTATGAATTCAACTCTATTTAATATTATTCAGCAAGCTGAATAATATTAAAGCCTCCGGCGGATGCCTCAGATTTTTATGGGCACAAATACGCCAAGGCGCATTTGATATTATTGTTCAAATGGGTTTGAACATTATATTAAGGAGTGGTTTTTTGAGCCCAACTACCCGGATGATAAACCGCATCAAGTCTGTTTACTTATTTATTAATGAAAGAGGCATGGTTTCAACACAAGAACTTGTTGAAGAATTTGGTACAACACCTCGGACTATTCAAAGGGACTTAAATGTGCTGACTTATAATGATTTAGTCTGCAGTCCAAGCCGAGGAGTATGGACAACAACTGAAAAGAAGGTAAAGATATCATAGATTAGAAAAGTGGAAGCGCCCGTCTAGCGACGTAAGGACTGGAGCACATCGACTGAGATAAAGGAAACACGACGAAAGAATTGAGTCGATGTTGACTTATCGCAGGGAGGTGGGCGAAGTCCACTAGTCGCTGGGCGCTGGAACTAGACAATAGGGGCTGTCTCAAATTGCAATTGCCAAGCAACTTGGGCACAGCCCTTATGTTGTTTGTTTTAATAATTCAACTTCCTCATCATCCAATTCCCGATATTCACCTGGTTTTAATGATTCATCGAGTGATAAGGGGCCCATTTTAATTCTCATTAGGAAAGTCACCTTTTTATCAACAGCCTCAAACATTCGTTTTACTTGATGAAATTTCCCTTCTGTAATTGTCAATTCAATTTCTGAGCTATTTTCACCTTCATCTGTGGATAAAATGACGAGCTCAGCTGGTTTTGTTTTATAATCGTCGTCAAGTGTTACACCACGCTTAAAAACCTCAATATCATGCTCTGTTACAAACCCAGCTATCTTCGCATAATACGTTTTTGGTACATGCTTTTTAGGGGATAAAAGCTGATGGGCTAATTGGCCGTCATTTGTTAATAGCAATAAGCCGACTGTATCTTTATCAAGCCGTCCAACCGGAAATGGCTCATAAATTTGATCCTCCATCTCAAGAAGATCAATAACCGTCTCCTCCCGGTCATCCTCTGTAGCTGAAATGACATCATCCGGTTTATTCATCATCAAATAAATAAACTCTTTATATACTACTACCTCACCGTGAACCGTTACTGAATCAGTTTTCGGATCAAGATGTGTTTGAGGGTCTTTTACTATGGTATCGTTTATTTGTACAGCACCGGTTTTTAGTAATTTTTTCACTTCTTTCCGACTGCCGTGGCCTGTATTAGCAAGCATCTTGTCAATTCTCATTTAAAGTCCTCCTATAGGCTATAGTTTAGTCCACGAATATCCATATTGCATAGATTAATAACGTAATCAATGCACATAGAAAAAAGGAGAGAAGATAATGGACTACTATTATGATTATGAACGTCAATTTGGTTTTCCCGGACTTTCCGGAGGAGGCCCAGGTGGCTCAAGCGGATTCACTGGTAGCTTTCCTAGCGGTGGTTTCCCCGGTGGTGGCGGCATCGTTGACCGTCGCTTAGACCGTATCGAAAATCAATTACAGCGTCATACAGATCGTCTTAACCGATTAAATCGCCGCTTGCAGCGTGTTGAACGGCAATTAGGCTACGCTCTTGAATCCTGGGAATAACGGGTCACAGGACCAGGTTCTCTATCCAAGTTTTTGAAAAAAGGCGGACTTAACTGTTCGCCTTTTCCCGTTTTTGTTTTTGTAAAAGTTTAAAACGATAGCCTAGAATACTTCCCGCAAGATTGCTTTGAATACTTAAATATAAATAAACTCCGGCACCTGCTGTAATCGAAAGAACCAACACAACAATAGATTGACCACGTCCATCTTCATATGAAATAACAAAGGAAAGAAGCCATTTTACCAATTGAACAACAGCAACCATAATTCCTACAAAAATAGTAATTAGTAGGCTACGGCGAATCGTAATACTTAAACGGACATTCGCATATTTTTTGATCGCCCAAAAGTTAAATAAGATTGAAAATAAAAAGCCAATCGCTGTTGCGCTAATGGCACCATATATTTCAAACTCCTTAATAAGTGGTATGTTCAAAACCAGCTTTAAAAAGAAGCCTCCGAACATACTATAGACAGCAAACCGCTGCTGATTGATTCCTTGCAAAATTGCAGCAGTAACGGTAAAGAGTGCAAAAAATAACGCAACAGGAGAATAATAAAATAAAATCCCTTCCCCGATATTAATGTCATTTACACTAAAAAGGGCCCCAATTGCCGGCCCAGCCACCATCGCCAGTCCAAACACCGCCGGTAAGGTTAAAAACATAATAATTTGCAATGCTTGTGAAACTTGCTTGTTTAATCGTGGAGTGTTTCTCGCGGCAAATGATTCCGTAATCGTTGGTACAAGCGTTAAACCAAATGCTGTTGCAAGTGAGACAGGAATCATAATTAATTTATGACTATTCATATTAAAGATCGAAAACAGCTCCTCGGCATATTTGCCGCCTTTATTAATACTTTCCATGGCACGACTAAATGTAAATTCATCGACTAATTGATATAACGGAATCGCTAATGAAACGAATACGAACGGTCCGGCATAGGAAAGCAATTCCAACAGCATTTCCTTTGTTGTTAAACTACTTTGGGTTGTGCTCGTTTCTAGCAATTCATCAAGATTCTGTTTTCTTTTTACCCAATACCAGATGAGGACACCCATACCCGCTAGCGCACCCACTGTAGCCGCAAAAACAGATAAACCGACAGCTGTATGCAAATCGCCATTAAATACTTTCATGACAAGATAACTTCCAGTCAATAGAAAAATGATTCTGGCAATTTGCTCAATGACCTGTGATATGGCCGTTGGTTCCATTGATTGATAGCCTTGAAAAAAACCCCTAATAATACTCATCATCGGAACGATAATAAGGGCTGTACTCACCATTCTGAGAACATAAACGACTTCTTCATGTTTAATCCCATATTCATTTTGCCCAACAATTTTCGGTGCAAGCCAAGGAGAAATACTATAAAAGATTAAAAAGGTCACGAGACCACTTATAAACATCAACAATAAGCCTGTTTTAAAAAGCTTTCTGCCAATATAATAATCTCCTAATGCATTGTATTTTGAAACAAATTTTGAAACGGCAAGTGGTACCCCCATTGTTGCCATACTTAATAAAATTGTATAAGGAATATATGCATAGGTATAGAGTGCTCCACCTTTTAAACCAACAATCGAATAAAAAGGAAATACATAAATCATTCCTAGAAATTTAGACAGGAAAGTGGCTCCTGTAAGCATTAATGTTCCTTTAAGAAATTTTGAACCGGACATTTTGCCCTCCAAGTATGTAAATTGAAACTATATATGCATCAATTTATGCATTATTTGACAAGCAATAGCAACTTCTGTATTTTAACATACAGTATAGGCCGAGGAAAGTAAGTAATAATTTGCACACTTGTGCATTCGAAATAGGAAGCTGGTGTAAGTATGAACAATTATGATGTAATCGTCATTGGCGGTGGCCCCTCCGGATTGATGGCGGCCATTGCTGCTGCCGAACAAAAAAGTAAGGTTCTGCTAGTTGATAAAGGGAACAACCTTGGTAGAAAACTAGCAATCTCTGGTGGCGGACGCTGCAATGTTACGAATCGCCTTCCGGTTGATGAAATTATCAAACATATCCCGGGAAATGGCCGGTTTTTATATAGTGCCTTCTCTGAATTTAATAATCTTGATATTATTCGTTTTTTTGAAAATTTGGGGGTCAGGCTTAAAGAAGAAGACCATGGACGGATGTTTCCCGCTTCCAATCAATCGCAAACAGTGATTGATGCCCTTTTGTATCAACTGAAAAAACTACATGTGGATGTGCGTACTAAGGCACCTGTTAAAAAAGTTTTATACGAAGTGGACCATGTCGTTGGTGTGGAGTTGCAAAATGGGGAGACTTTTCATTCTAGGGCTGTTGTAGTTGCAGTAGGTGGAAAATCAGTTCCCCATACAGGTTCAACAGGTGACGGCTATGCTTGGGCAAAAGCAGCAGGTCACACAATAACGGACCTTTACCCTACTGAAGTTCCTTTGACATCTTCAGAGCCTTTTATTAAAAATAAAGCGTTACAGGGTCTGTCACTCAGAGATGTTGCTGTTTCTGTTTTGGAGCCGAAAAAAGGAAAACCGATCATTACCCATCAAATGGATATGATTTTCACACATTTCGGGTTGTCTGGCCCGGCGATTTTACGCTGTAGTCAATTTGTGGTAAAGGCATTACGAAAGTTTAAAGTGAACGAAATTATTGTTGCTATTGATGTTTTTCCTACTGTGAACGAAGAAGAGCTTTTTCAACAAATAATGAAAAAAATCAAAACCGATCCTAAAAAGGCGGTCAAAAATGTTTTAAAAGGCTTCGTTCCTGAACGATTGCTATTATTTTTACTTGAGAAAAATGAAATTGATGAAACAATCACCCATGCGAATCTACCCAATGATAAAATTCGTGGGTTTGTTAAAGATTTAAAACGATTTGAAGTCAAGGTAAATGGTACTTTGCCTATTGAAAAAGCATTCGTTACTGGCGGCGGCGTTTCGGTGAAAGAAATTAACCCGAAGGAAATGTCATCAAAAATAATGAGCGGGCTTTATTTTTGCGGTGAAATTTTAGATATTCATGGGTACACGGGCGGCTATAATATTACGGCGGCATTAGTAACAGGGCGACTGGCTGGGTTGAATGCGGGGAAAGAAACTATAACATTAATATAAAAAAAAAACACGACATTACCGCCGCAAAGATAAATGTCGTGTTTTTTATTTTATTTTTAACCCGAGTTAAGTGCTTTTTTCCGTGTTTTTAAATTTAACTAGCCATTTAACTAGTTTTGAAACTTTTTCGTTTTGGTCTTAAAATATAAAATTAGTTACTTAATACCTTTTGCATACTCTCATCTATTGCATCCCAATATGCTTTATTTACAAATGATTCCCCAAAAACAAGATAACCATTAAATTCTCCTAAAGGAACAACCATTGGGCTTTGGATATATGCCCTTTTATCTTCTAGACTGAAAATAACTATAAAATCATAATTGGTTTCTTTATCTCTTAAATCTGCATAATAATATTTTTTCTTTGTATCTGGAGCGGTAAATTCAATAAGTACACCTTCACTTAAAAACTTAATTGACTCACCGTTAAAAAGGAGATTACCTTCTGCTAATGCAAGTGATTGGTTTTCTAATTTTGAAAAACTTATGTCTAAATTAATTCTAGTACCTTTTTCATCTAAACTATTAATATTTTGAAATGGATCTCCTCCTGATTGATTTTTTGTTTCTTCCCTCATTTTATTCATATACTCTAAGTTTAAAGGTGCAAAAATCGTATAAGTATCCTTCTCCTTATTTAATTCAACTGTATTCAAATCTTTCTCTTTAGGTGATATACATCCAGTAAGCAAAAATGCAATTATTAATAAATAAAAAGCGCTTTTTTTCAAAATAACATCCTTTCCTATAATTATTTTATTAATCTTTTTTAGTGTAAAACCCTTGTGTAGCAAGGGAAAGTTCCTCCATCTAAAATAATAATAACTTCTCTAGCTATGCAGGAAAGTTGTTATCGTTCATGTACTTTTGTCGTTTTGATATACCTTTTTAGTTCTTGATAAAATTGCTCTCTTGTTCCAGCTAGGATTACTAAAACTAAATTACCATCCTCGTCTTCTTGAATCGCATAGGCAATTTCATAATTTGTACCGTTATAGTAAATGTCGTATCCATAAACGCCTGCTAAATCCCCCTTTTTTTGTTCACCAGCACTATAAGGATCTAGCAGGATCTCTTGAAAAGCTACTTTAAATTTATTTTTTAAATTCTTTTCCTTCAACTTTTTAACAAACTTCTCTGTAGCTGGTGACAGTATCAGATCAAATTTCATCATCTTCTCCAAATAGCTCATCAATCGTTGTTTTCCTTCCATGATTTATAGTTTCAGCAATTAAAGAGTTTGTAGCATTGCCAATTTGTGCTTTGCGATTTTTAAATTCAATTAATAACTCTGCATCACTATACCCTTCTGCAATCAAGTCCTCTAAAATTTCATCTGAAAAATCATCAAAGTTTTCGCGTAATGGTTTTAAAACTAGATAGTTTCCATATAGCTCCAAAGTTACTTCTGCTCCGATATTTAACTGTTCATAAAATTCTTTTGGAATGCTAATCTGCCTTTTACTTGAAACAGCTACTCTCTTCATTTTTCTAGGACGATTTGATCTTGGCATGGACATTCGCTCCTGTTCTTTTTGTACCATACTCATATTTATGATCACTCCTTTTATTTTTATACCAATTTTCTTGTTTTAAGAAAAAATTGTTTTTTGGTTTCTTTGTTATAAGAATAACATATCCAAAAATAAAACACGACACTTGCTTTTACTTAGCAAATGTCGTGTTTTTTATTTTATTTAGTTAGCTACAATATTCACTAATTTCCCTGGTACGGCAACGACTTTGCGTACTGTTTTGCCTTCGATGCCTTCTTTGACTTTTTCATCGTTCATTGCAATTTCTTCCATTACTTCTTTTGTGGCATCCTTTGGAATATTAAGCTTTGTACGTACTTTTCCGTTCAATTGAACAACTATTTGTACTTCATCTTCTACTAATTTTGATTCATCGTAAGTTGGCCATTGTTCGAAGCTAATAGAACCCTGACCGTGTCCAAGTTTCTCCCATAGCTCTTCAGCAACATGCGGTGCAACTGGAGAGATTAATTTCACAAATCCCTCCATATATTCATATGGTAATACTTCAGCTTTATAGGCTTCATTAATAAATACCATCATTTGTGAAATAGCGACATTAAATCGCAGGTACTCGTAATCATCGGTTACCTTTTTTACCGTTTGGTGATACACACGTTCTAACGATTTTAGATCCGTACCTTTTTGAATTTTTTCATTTAATGTGCCAGTATCTGTTACAAATAAACGCCAAATTCTATCTAGGAAACGGCGGGCACCATCAAGTCCATTTGTTGACCATGCAATTGAAGCATCTAACGGTCCCATAAACATTTCATAAAGGCGAAGTGTATCAGCACCATGGCTTTCAATAATATCATCAGGATTAACGACATTTCCTTTTGATTTACTCATTTTTTCATTATTTTCGCCAAGAATCATACCTTGGTTAAATAGTTTTTGGAATGGTTCCTTCGTTGGGACAACACCGATGTCATAAAGGAATTTATGCCAGAAACGTGCATATAATAGATGCAATACAGCATGCTCAGCTCCACCAATATAAATATCGATTGGCAGCCATTGTTTTAGCTTATCAGGGTCTGCGAGGGCCTCCCTGTTATCTGGGTCGATAAATCGGAGGAAATACCAGCAGCTTCCTGCCCATTGTGGCATTGTATTCGTTTCACGACGACCTTTTTTGCCTGTTTCAGGATCTTCCACATTCACCCAATCTTCAATAACCGCAAGCGGTGATTCACCTGTTCCAGATGGTTTAATATTATCCGTTTTTGGAAGAATTAATGGTAATTCAGATTCAGGCACAGTTGTTGTTATGCCATCTTCCCAATGGATGACTGGAATTGGCTCACCCCAATAACGTTGACGGCTAAACAACCAGTCACGCAAGCGGTAGGATACCTTTTTCTTTCCTTTGCCGTTCGACTCAAACCACTCAATCGCCTTTTTAATTCCATCCTCTTTATTTAAGCCATTTAAGAAATCGGAGTTCACATGAACGCCGTTGCCTGTGTAGGCTTCCTTCGAAATATCTCCACCCGCTACAACCTCTACGATTGGCAAGTCAAATTTCACAGCGAACTCATAGTCACGTTCATCATGTGCAGGCACTGCCATAATTGCCCCTGAACCATAGCTCATTAAAACGTAGTCTGCAATCCAGATTGGCATTTTCTCCCCGTTAATAGGATTCATCGCATAGGCACCTGTAAATACGCCTGTTTTGTCTTTCGCCAAATCCGTTCTCTCAAGATCGCTCTTTGATTGAATTTGATCAAGATAGGCTTCAACCGCTGCTTTTTGTTCAGGGGTTGTAATTTCCGCTACTAATGGATGCTCTGGAGCGAGCACCGTATAGGTCGCACCAAAAATAGTATCTGGTCTTGTTGTAAATACTTCAAAGCTTTGATCTGTACCAGCAATTTCAAATGTAATTTCAGCACCCTCTGAACGTCCAATCCAATTGCGCTGCATGTCTTTAATGCTTTCAGGCCAGTCAAGTTCCTCTAAATCTTCAAGAAGACGATCAGCGTAGGCCGTTATTTTCAAAATCCATTGTCTCATCGGTTTACGAACAACCGGATGTCCACCGCGCTCACTTTTTCCATCGATTACTTCTTCATTTGCAAGAACTGTTCCCAATGCAGGGCACCAGTTAACAGGCACTTCCGCAACATGGGCTAAGCCTTTTTCATAAAGCTTTAGGAAAATCCATTGTGTCCATTTGTAATAGTTTGGATCAGTTGTATTTATTTCACGATCCCAATCATAAGAAAATCCTAATGATTTGATTTGTCTTTTAAATGTATTAATATTTTTAGCTGTAAATTCGGCTGGGTCATTCCCTGTGTCTAAAGCGTATTGCTCAGCTGGAAGGCCGAACGCATCCCATCCCATTGGATGAAGTACATTAAAGCCTTGCATACGCTTCAATCTAGATAATATATCTGTTGCTGTGTAGCCTTCTGGGTGTCCAACATGCAAACCGGCACCTGATGGGTAAGGGAACATGTCTAACGCATAAAATTTAGGCTTGTCCTTGTCCTCTGTTGTTTTAAATGTTTTATTTTCTTCCCAATAGTTCTGCCATTTCTTTTCGATAATTTTATGATCAAAAGACATAAAAAAACCTCCTGCTTTTTTTATTTCAATGTATTATGTATGGAGCAACACAAAAACCTCCCGCCCCAGCTGTAAATAACCAGGGACGAGAGGCTATTTTGAACTTCCCGCGGTACCACCCACATTAGTTAAATCCTTATATAAATTCACATAAAGATCAAACTCACTTATAATTCCTTAACGCGGATCATACGGCAAACATTACTTTAGTTAATTTCACATTTGCAACTTAAAGGCGAGTTCATGCTGATAAGCTATTGACTTGCACCAACCGTCAATTCTCTATAAGACCCATCAACCACTACTATTCCTCATCATAGTTGTTACATCATATAGTCTGTATTTTAAGAATTTACCGGTTTATTGTCAAGCCCATAAGCAAATATGAGTTTACATTAATAAGTTTTCCTGATCCAAAATCATATCATTTTGGATGCGATTGATTTGTAATTGCATCCGGTATAAACGTTCTTTCTGCTGCTTATCGGAGCTTAACATCAGCTTTTGCAATTCCACATAGGATTCATTTAACATCATTTGCGCATCTGTATACTCGGTCGTATTGTAGTGCTCCTGCTGGTTCGCAATTTCTAATTGGTCTAACGCGTATTTACAAGCTTCTTCAGCTCTGTTGATATGTTGGTCAACTGATGCACGTGTTGCCATAGTTGTATCCCCCTTTAAACAATGAAGTAGGAACACTTATATTTTGTACAGTTTTCCTATTTGTTATGCGGGTCAGAGGGTCGGGAACTCCGACTCGGCGTCCCAAAACTCGCCCCCTTGTTCCCAAAGCGGTTATCATGCTAAAATGACACTTGTGTTAACTTTATTCAAACAACCGAATAAAGTTAAAGCCTCCGGCGGATGCCTCAGATTTTCAGAGGTAGTTTTTCGAGCAGATCAAAGACTAAGAACGCCACATCCTGTGGCAACGTCTTTGTGACCCACGTCCTGTGGGCCTAAAAAATCTGGGCACAAATACGCCAAGGCGCATTTGATTAACACACAAAAGTAACTCTTATAGAAGGAGGGAATTAAATGAAGAATTCATTCCCTTATACGTCAGATCAAAAGCGGTACCATACATGGAACTATCATTTACGTGAAACGTTTGGACATAAAGTATTTAAGGTGGCACTTGATGGCGGGTTTGACTGCCCGAATCGGGACGGAAAGGTTGCCTATGGCGGGTGTACTTTCTGTAGTGCTGCTGGTTCCGGCGATTTTGCCGGTAATCGTACTGATCATTTAGTTAAACAATTTAATGATATAAGGACGAAAATGCATGAGAAATGGAAGGATGGCAAATACCTAGGCTATTTCCAAGCTTTTTCAAATACGTATGCACCTGTCGAAGAGCTTCGCGAAAAATATGAAATTATTTTACAACAGCCTGACGTTGTGGGGTTGTCAATTGCAACAAGACCGGACTGTCTGCCTGATGATGTGGTTGAATATTTAGCCGAACTGAATGAACGGATTTATTTATGGGTCGAGCTTGGCCTACAGACCGTGCATGAATCAACAGCAAATCTGATCAACCGTGCCCATGACTATGATTGTTACAAAGAAGGAGTTGCAAAGCTTCGGAAACATGGCATTAAGGTCTGTTCCCATATTATTAACGGACTTCCGCAGGAGACGCCGGAAATGATGTTAGAAACAGCTAAAGAAGTCGCAAAGCTTGATATTCAAGGAATTAAAATTCATCTTCTTCATTTACTAAAAGGGACCCCGATGGTCAAGCAATATGAAAACGGCCTGCTCCAATTTTTATCTTTTGAGGATTATGTAAATTTAGTATGTGACCAATTGGAGATTTTACCCCCTGAAATTGTGATTCATCGCATCACAGGTGATGGACCACCGGATTTAATGATCGGCCCAATGTGGAGCCTTAGAAAATGGGAAGTTTTAAATGCGATTGATGCCGAACTGAAAAGACGTGATAGCTGGCAAGGTAAATTGGCAGGTAAAGAAGGGTGTGCCCAATGTTGAAACGCGTTCTTCCATATGCCCATTCCTTACTTGAAGCTGCCATTGAAGAAGGAGATGTCACCGTTGACGCAACCGTTGGAAACGGCCACGACACTTATGTTTTGGCCAAATTGGTAGGTCCTAACGGAAAAGTTTATGGTTTTGACATCCAACAGGTTGCGCTGGAAAATGCACATAAGCGCCTTCAAGAAAGCAATCTCCAGAAAAGAGTAGAGCTTTTTCTAAAAAGTCATGATCAAATTGAATCCGTTATTCCAACAGAATTTCATAAAAAGATCAAAGCTGCGATATTCAATTTAGGTTATTTACCAGGCGGTGACAAAACCATTGTTACAACACCGGACTCTAGCGTAAGCGCCGTAAAGCAACTGCTAACGATCATGCCCGCTGGAGGAATCATTGTCATCGTTGTCTACCATGGTCATCCCGAAGGTCAAATTGAACGAGATCAGCTTATCCAATATGTTAGAACGATTGATCAAAAACAGGCCCAAGTGCTTCAATATCAATTTCTGAACCAAATCAATCATGCACCGTTTGTAATTGCAATTGAAAAGATAAAAGCGTAGGCACCCGTTTAGCGACGTATAAACTGGAGCTGGACAATAGTGAACGAAACAGGTTGTCTCAACAGTAAATGTAAGAGGCAGCCTATTTCTATTTTGTCCCAAAATACTTTCGATACCAACGCCCGTTTATGTAAAAAAATAACGAAGCGAAACCCCCGCTTTTTAAAATTTTCCGCATACCACTCTTGATTTCGATTTGTTTTTTTACCTTTGGATCGGAAAGATATAAACCTAAAAGCCCATGGTTAATTAAACGATGAAAACTTTCGTCCGGCAATCCTTTACTATGTGCATTAGCTTGTCCAAAAAAATGAATAACCCGCATTTTTAAAATTTCCGGGCTAGGATAATAAAAGCAGAAGTTCAAATCGCCGCAGGTCCTGTCTTCTTCCTGATCGATAAAATAATCTAATAAAATATGAAGGCCTTGGACGTAAGGAAATAGAGCCTCTCTAACCTGCAACATTTCTTTATCAGTAAAAACAGGATTGAAGCCATAGGCAACTAAACAAAAGATCCCTATTGTTGAACCAGCACATGCCGAAAATTCATACCATTCCATTTCCGGAAACTTTTCCTTGTGCAATTCAAACCAGGCTTCCAATTCAGGTACTCTTTTTTCAGGCTTAATATGCTTGTACACCTGTAAGTCGCAATAATAGGAAGCCAATTCGTGTAAATAAGGTGCGATTTTTTCATAGTGCTTCACTTTCATAAGAATCTTTTGACAAGTCTCCACTAATGTACATAAATAACCGCCATCATCCTGCTCCTTGCGGTAGCGATAATAATTTTTCGTACTAGCACCCGGTGTTAAGGCGTGCAGCATCGACTCATGTAGACTCCTGAAATCAACAGGGTCTAGTGAGGTACTGCGATCACATAAATTATCCAAGTAATCACTAATCGTTTGATAAGCCACAATGAATTCAATACAATCAGACAGTGATTCCCTTGCCAAAATGGCATAGATTCCTCCACCTTCACAATGAAAGGTTTTCGTATTAATACTGGCGATTGCCTGCTTTCTAAGTTCGGGATCAGGAATTTGGCGCGCTTTTATTATCCATTTATTTAAATGTAAATGGACATTAGGAAAAACCTCTTTATATATTTTTTTCATCAAGGAAAATACGTAACCGGGTGCTGTCAATCCTTTTTCACTCCAAACAATACCTTTACAATGATTTTTGCAATTGCATTTCAATAAAACCTTTGGCATATTTAAATACTTCATCTCGTTCCGGTTCATTGAATATTTCATGGTACAGCTTTGGCCATTCTTTATAAAGTTTTTCATTTACCGTTATTTTATCAAACCATTCTTTTACAACAACCTTATCGACAATTCTATCCGCCCCTGCCTGCATCAGTAATATTGGAATATCACTAGGCAGTTTATCAATATTATGATTAGCTTGCTCCATCGCCTTTACAAGTTCTTGATACCAGCGGACAGAAACCTTTGTAACATAAAGTGAGTCGTTTTCATCGAATTGCATCACTTCTTTATTTCGCGTCGCAATCTTCGGCTCCATATGGGAAGCAAGGCGTAAAGAGGGAGCGACTACATTTAAAGCTTTTGCAGCCAATTGTAACCCTTTCGGCGGTGGGTTTGTTAGTCCTAAACACGGTGAAGACAAAACAGCTGCCTTAACAGGTAATTGTTTCTCCTGTAATGTCCGAATGACAGCCAAGCCCCCCATGCTATGACCAAGCATAAAGATTGGTAAATCATACACCCTTGCTTCATCAACCCATTTGCAAATCGTCTCTATATATTCATTAAAAGAATCAATATGCCCTCTTTTTCTTGTAGAAGTACCTTGACCAGGCAAATCGCCAAGTACTACATTCATTTTACTCGCTTTCCACATTTCTGTTAACCACTTGTAGCGCCCTTGATGTTCAAATGCACCATGAACAACTACAAACACCCCACGAGGATCTTCTACTTCCCACTTCCACATGAAAAAAATCTCCTTTATTCTTAATTTTAACAATTATCCATGATACAATCATTTTATGGTTTGAATGGACCTTTATTCAAATCACAACTTTTTTAAAAGGAATGATATTGTTATGATTTATGAATTCAAGGGAAAATATCCAAAAATAGCAGAAAGCGCTTTTATTGCAGATTTTGTAACTGTAACAGGCGATGTTACAATTGGAGAGTTATCCAATATTTGGTTCAATACCTCCATCCGTGGGGATGTTGCCCCAACCATTATCGGAGATCGAGTAAGTATCCAGGACAATTCTGTTCTTCACCAAAGCCCTAATAATCCGCTAATCATAGAAGATGACGTAACTGTGGGACATATGGTTATTTTACATAGCTGTATGATTAGAAAAAATGCCTTAATAGGGATGGGATCAACGGTTTTAGATGGTGCTGAAATTGGGGAAGGTGCCTTTATCGGTGCTGGTAGCCTCGTTTCTCAAGGGAAAAAAGTTCCACCAAACTGTTTGGCGTTCGGACGCCCAGCGAAAGTCATCCGCGAATTGAATGAAGAAGACCTGAAAGACATGGCTAGAATTAGACGGGAATATGTTGAAAAAGGCCAATTTTATAAGTCATTGCAAAAATAGAAAAGCGGAAGTGCACGTTTAGCGGCGAAAGAACTGGAGCACATCGACTTATCGTAGGAAGACGGGTGAAGTTTTTCGAGTCGCTGTGCACTGGAGCTAGACATCATAAATAATTATGTAGTTTGGAGACATACGTTTACCGTGGGTCTCCTTATATTTTTACTAAACATTTCCTGATTATATCTAAAACAACGAAAGCCCTACCTCTCTTTCATCTTTACGGTTCCTAGACCGCGCCATGGGAATTAGCCTTTAAAAACCAACTTGTTAATCAATTTAAACATTAGATAATTTGAAAAATAAAATAATGTGGGATAAAAAGAAGGAATCAACCAAGAGGTGTTTAGTAGATAAAATATATAGGGGGGGCTGTCATTGACAACCCCATGCTATATATTATTACGCTAATTATGCTTTTTGAACATTAGCAGCTTGTGGTCCGCGATTTCCTTCAACAACTTCGAAAGAAACTTTTTGACCTTCTTCTAATGACTTAAAACCTTCGCTTTGAATAGCTGAGAAATGTACGAAAACATCTTCTCCACCTTGAACTTCAATAAATCCGAAACCTTTTTCTGCATTAAACCATTTAACTGTACCTGTTTGCATTTGTATTTCCTCCAATAATTTTATTATTCACCATAAGCTTATTTACTTTTTTTGAAATCAAATATAAAAAAGCCGTAACTGCAAAGTGTGGGGAAGTAATCGTCCACATTCCATTTGCAGTCACGACTTACGTATATACATGCAAAGTTTTATAAACGAACTTAATAGCGTATTTTTAAATAATATACCATATAATTTCTTAAGTCAATTAATTATTTAAAATTATGTCGGCTATGATTTTCAACGACCGGCAGCATTTTAGTACTTGGGTTCATTTCACTTTGACATATTGGACAAGCTGGTTCATCACTACTTTTGAAATTATCACGAACCCAACAGTTGCAATCATCTGAGGTGCATACCCACACCTTTGTCTCCTCTGTAACAACCTCTTCTACTGGTCTTCTTCCAAAAGCCATTACCTACCACACCTTTCAAGAATTATGTTTATAAAAAAACACATAAGCCATGATTGCAACAAAAAAACTTATTATAAAAACATAACAAAATGGGCAGTGTTATATCTTTATAATAAGCGACTTCAAAATATCAATTTTGGAATTTTTAAACCCTTTATCATAGTATACCCTATAAAACACTTTTATACCAATTTATTTCAAAATTATGGATATCCAACATTCCCTCTAAAAAAGGGTAGATACACTCATAAAGCTTATCTACCCTTTTAATATTAATATTATTGTAATGCCTCTTTTTGCAATGCTTCTGCTTTATCAGTTTTTTCCCATGGTACATCAATATCGATTCGACCAAAATGTCCATAAGCAGCTGTCTTTTTATAGATCGGGTGACGTAGATCCAACATTTTGATGATTCCAGCAGGACGAAGGTCAAAGTTATTACGGATGACTTCAACTAACTTTTCTTCTGAAACCTTTCCAGTTCCAAAAGTATCAACAGCAATCGATACTGGCTGAGCAACACCAATTGCGTAGGCAAACTGTACTTCACACTTTTCAGCTAAACCGGCTGCAACAATGTTTTTGGCTACATATCTTGCCGCATAGGCTGCAGAGCGGTCCACCTTTGTTGGATCTTTACCGGAGAATGCACCGCCGCCATGACGAGCATATCCCCCATAAGTATCAACAATGATTTTTCGACCTGTTAAGCCTGCATCACCTTGAGGTCCGCCGATTACAAAGCGACCTGTAGGATTAATAAAGTATTTTGTATTTTCATCGATTAGTTCTATCGGAACAATAGGATTAATGACAAATTCCTTAATATCTCTTTGAATTTGTTCTAATGATATTTCCGGGTTATGTTGTGTGGATACAACAATGGCGTCAATACGCACTGGTTTATCGTTTTCGTCATACTCCACTGTTACTTGTGTCTTACCATCAGGACGTAAATAGGAAAGTGTATCATTTTTACGAACCTCTGCCAATCGGCGGGAAAGTTTGTGTGCCAATGAAATAGGCAGTGGCATTAATTCCGGTGTTTCATTACAAGCAAACCCGAACATTAACCCTTGGTCCCCAGCTCCAATTGCTTCAATCTCTTCATCCGACATATTACCTTCACGTGCTTCCAACGCTTTATCAACACCCATTGCAATATCAGGGGATTGTTCGTCAATAGATGTTAAAACAGCACATGTCTCAGCGTCAAATCCATATTTTGCACGATTATATCCGATACCATTAATTGTTTCGCGTACAATTTTTGGAATATCCACATAAGTGGATGTAGTAATTTCGCCGGCAACTAGTACCAAGCCTGTTGTTACAGTCGTTTCAGCCGCTACACGGGCGTTTGGATCGTTTTTAAGGATCTCATCCAAAATAGCATCAGAAATTTGATCACATACTTTATCCGGGTGTCCTTCCGTTACTGATTCCGAAGTAAACAAACGACGATTCTTTGTCATTTAAATAGGTACCTCCTAAGAAAAAATCAATTTTAACGGTACTCATTCCCTTTATACGTTGGCTAATACCTTTTCCATAATGTAAGGTATCATTTTTGTATAAAAGACACAATTTAAATCATAAAAGACACAAAAAAACCTTTCCTACAAAAAATGAGGAAAGGTTGTTTAATCAACTAAGCCTTTCACTCTTATCGCTCAAGACAAAAGTTTGCCTTGCAACAGGTTAAGCACCTTGTCACGATTATTTATTTTCCTGTGAAATAATCCGGATAGATCCCGTAATTTCAAGGAAATAATAATAGTGTCGGTTGCCGGGTTTCTTAGGGTCTGTCCCCCCTCCACCAACTCGGGATAAGAGAGTATCCGTTCTGACCTATAGTATCGTAGAAAACCCTATTTTGCAATTGAATTTTAAAAATTAGATAAAGATTTTAAATAGTATAGACTATTAATCTAAATATGTTATACTATTTAACATATTATAGATTATAGAATGATTTAAATTAATGAAAAGGAAGGTTTTGTCTATGAACTCTGTTCGTAACACGATTGAATTAAAAGATGTGATTGGTGGAGCTAATGTTCATCATAATCTGTCTGTTCCACAATTAGTGGAAAAGACACTATCAAGAGAAGAAGCTGTATTATCTTCAACAGGTGCTATCCGTGCTACAACTGGAAAATATACTGGCCGTTCACCAAAGGATAAATACATTGTCGAAGAGGCTTCAACAAAAGATAATATTGATTGGGGTTCCGTTAACCAACCAATCTCTGCTGAAGTATTCAATTCACTTTATCAAAAAGTGTTAAATTACTTAAGTTCCAAAGATGAAATCTTCCGTTTCCAAGGATTTGCTGGAGCAGATACTAAATATCGTTTGCCAATTCAAGTAATCAACGAATATGCATGGCATAATTTATTCGTTCATCAATTATTTATTCGTCCAACTGATGAAGAATTACAGTCACATACTCCGGAATTTACTGTAATTACTGCACCTAATTTCAAAGCTGACCCAGCTGTAGATGGTGTAAAATCAGAAACATTTATCATCATTTCTTTCGAGCAAAAAACAGTATTAATCGGTGGTACTGAGTATGCTGGTGAAATGAAGAAGTCCATTTTCTCTATTATGAACTATTTATTACCTGAAAAGAACGTATTGCCAATGCACTGCTCTGCTAATATTGGCCAAGAAGGCGATGTAGCATTATTCTTCGGTTTATCAGGTACTGGTAAAACAACATTATCTGCTGATGCAAACCGTCGTCTAATTGGTGATGATGAGCATGGTTGGTCTAATAATGGCGTATTTAACATAGAGGGTGGTTGCTACGCAAAATGTATTAACCTATCTCAAGAAAAGGAACCACAAATTTGGGATGCCATCCGTTTCGGTTCTGTTTTAGAAAACGTAGTTCTTAACGATGCTACTAGAGTTGCAGATTATGATGACTCATCATTAACTGAAAATACTCGTGCAGCCTATCCGATGGAAGCGATCGATAATATCGTAACACCAAGTATTGGTGGACATCCAAATACAATTATTTTCTTAACAGCTGATGCTTCTGGTGTTTTACCTCCAGTAAGCCGTTTAACGAAAGAGCAAGCAATGTACCACTTTATCAGCGGTTATACAAGTAAGGTTGCTGGAACTGAGCGCGGCATCACTGAACCACAACCAGCATTCTCAACATGCTTTGGTTCCCCATTCTTACCAAGACCAGCAAGAGTGTATGCTCAAATGCTTGGCGAAAAGATCGACCAATACAATGCACATGTATTCTTAGTTAACACTGGTTGGACTGGCGGCGAATACGGCGTTGGTAAGCGAATGAATCTTTCTTACACAAGAGCAATGGTTCGTGCTGCACTTGAAGGCGATTTAGACAACGTTGAAACAGTAACAGACCCAATCTTTGGATTACAAATTCCATTGCATTGCCCTGGAGTACCTGATGAAGTATTACAACCTAAGAAAACTTGGGCTGACGGTGCTGCATACGAGAAGAAAGCATTAGAATTAGCACAAGCATTCAATGAAAACTTCAAGAAATTTGGAGATGTAATCCCTAACGATATCAAAAATGCAGGTCCATTAGTAAAATAATCATTTTAAAGCAAAGCACGGTGATACCCGCTGATCGGGGATTCCGTGCTTTTTTTGTTCAGGGAAATAGGGTGAATTTTCCAATGTGGACGGATGTCTGACCCAGTTTTGGGTCGTGCTCTTAGAAATGATGGATTGGCTTCTGTTATTCATAACCATAACCAAACCAGGGCTTGGCCCCTTTTGATTATGGATTAGCCCTTGTTATCCATAACCAAACCAGGGCTTGGCCCCTTTTGATTATGGATTGGCCCTTGTTATCTATAACCAAACCAGGGCTTGGTCCCTTTTGATTATGGATTAGCCCTTGTTATCCATAACCAAACCAGGGCTCGGTCCCTTTTGATTATGGATTAGCCCTTGTTATCCATAACCAAACCAGGGCTTGGTCACTTTTGATTATGGATTAGCCCTTGTTATCCATAACCAAACGGGCACCCGATGCAATTTGGTGGTGGATAAACCATTATTATGTTTCCTTCCCACCTTGCTTCATCCATTTGGTTAATTTCTGAACAACTTGACGATTAACCTGTGGAGGAAAGTAATGCGTGTATTCCTCGAAAATCCATTTTGAATACCGCTTACCATGCTCCTTCAGCTTTTTTTCCAATAAATAGGCATGTTCTACCGATACATTTTTGTCTTGTGCCCCATGGATAATCAACACTGGTGCATTGATTTTATCAATTCGGTCTAACGGGGTTCTCCAGCTATACTGGTTGGGCACCTTGGCAGGAGTGCCACCGATCACCCGCTTCATCATTCTTCTAAGGTCTTCCCTCTCTTCATACGTTAAAACCATGTCGGATACACCACCCCATGTTACGAGTGACTTCGCTTCAGGCTTTTCAATCGCTGTAACCAATGCCATCACACCTCCACGCGAAAAGCCAAATATATGGATATTACCACCGTCCACTAAAGGGTGTTCTTTCAATAATTCAAATGCCTCGAAGGCATCGATTCGATCTTCCCCAGCAAAATCCTCATAGCCTTCCCCACCGCAATTTCCTCTGTAAAATGGGGCGACCACAACAAAGCCTTCCGAGGCAAATTGAATAATTCTCCCAACTCGCACCATTCCCACACCTTTAATCCCACCTCTTAAATATAAAAAGCCCGGGAACTTCCCATTTTCTGAATCCGGCTTCCACTTTGGAACAGCTAAAAAAGCCTTAACCCGGTAACGATCACTTAAATATGTAATCAACAACACATCGATCGCAGGGTTCGGTGAAGGATATCTTTGTGAATCAATTATGTTAGCATACTTCAACATTAACTTAACTCCCTTCTGCTATGCGGGGACAGGCACCGCCGATGACACTACTGGTGGTACAACTGACAGCACTACTGGTGATACTACCGCCACGTGGGGACAGGCACCGTAGGCATTCACACATTTTATTCTTTCATCATAATCTATTCTAGATTCAAATCAAGGGGGTTTGTGTTATATGAAATTGCGTCAACTAATGGTGGTAACCATAACTTTACTTGTTCTATTTACACTTACTGCATGTTCACAACAGGATACGCCACAGAAGGTTAGGCTGGCAGAGGTTACTCGCTCAATTTTTTATGCCCCAGAATATGTAGCGCTTGAAAAAGGCCTTTTTGCTGAAGAGGGCCTTGATGTTGAAATGACGACTACTTGGGGCGGAGATAAAACGATGACAGCCCTATTAACAGGCGGAGCAGATGTTGCTTTAGTGGGTTCGGAAACATCGATTTACGTCGAAGCCCAAGGTGCAACGGATCCGGTCATAAACTTTGCGCAGCTCACTCAAACTGATGGCACTTTCCTTGTTGCTCGAGAAAAAGTCGACAATTTCACATGGGACCAATTAAAGGGCAGCACTTTCCTAGGGCAGCGTAAAGGTGGTATGCCGCAAATGGTTGGAGAATTTGTTCTCAAGAAACACGGTATTGATCCGCATAATGACACGACTTTGATTCAAAACATCGATTTCGCTAATATCCCGAATGCTTTTGCCTCTGGTACAGGAGATTTTGTTCAATTATTTGAACCAACTGCCAGTATTTTTGAAAATGAAGGAAAAGGATACATTGTGGCATCGTTTGGAACGGAGTCTGGTCATGTTCCATATACAACATTTATGGCTCGGGATAGCTACATGAAGGAAAATCCTGAGGTTATTGAAAAATTCACGAAAGCTGTTTACAAAGCACAGATTTGGGTTCAGGAGCATAGTGCAAAGGAAATTGCCGAAGCGATTGTGCCACATTTCCAAGACACGGATCTATCCATTATCGAAACGGTTGTTGAACGTTATAAGAGCCAAGGGTCCTTTGCTACCGATCCAATTTTGGATGAAGAAGAGTGGAACAACTTACAGGACATTATGGATGAAGCCGGCGATCTGCCAAAACGGATTGATTATGGAACACTTGTAAATACAGACATTGCAAAAAAAGTGATGGCTGAATAGGAGGGAGGTTATTCCCTAATGAGCTTTTTAGAAATCGATAATATTTACCACACTTATTTTTCTCCAAAAACAGCAACTACGGCTTTGGAAAATATATCACTGTCAATTGGGGAGGGAGAATTTATCTCCTTCCTTGGCCCTAGCGGCTGTGGAAAAACGACATTGCTTTCAATCATTGCAGGGTTATTGGAACCAACAGAAGGTTCAATAAAAATTGATGGGATTCATGTGAGCAACCAAAAAACGATGATCGGTTATATGCTGCAGCAGGATTATCTTTTCCCGTGGAAAACAATCGAGGAAAATATTACGCTCGGTTTAAAAATTATGAAAATCGATACCCCGAAAAATCACAAAAAATCAATTGATCTATTGAATGAGATGAACTTGGCAAACGTAGAAAAAAAATATCCAAGTGAATTATCCGGTGGGATGCGCCAGCGCGTGGCATTGGTTCGAACACTTTCAACAAATCCAAAAATCCTCTTGCTTGATGAGCCCTTTTCAGCTCTTGATTATCAAACAAAGCTTAAGCTTGAAGATTTAGTGTTTCAAACTTTAAAAGAATACAATAAAACAGCGCTGTTAGTAACCCATGATATCGGCGAAGCGATCGCCATGAGTGACCGTATTTTCCTCCTGAAAGCAAATCCGGGAGAAATCGCACAATCTTTCATTGTTCCAAAGGAGTTGCAAGGCCTTACCCCTTTTGCAACAAGACAGCATCCAAGTTTTTCAGAGTTATTCCAAACCATATGGGAGGAGTTGAACCATCTTGAGTCAAAAAAAACGTAAAACAGAGCTTCTACACAAAGACCATTTACAGACGTTAAAAAAAGAAAAGCGCTTGACTCAATTTTGGCAGCTTCTTATTTTTATCACCTTTTTTGGATTATGGGAAATAACCAGTAGAAATCACTGGATTGATCCACTAATTTTCAGTTCACCTTCAAAGGTGTGGAATTTACTTTTAACAAAAATAAGCGACGGTTCTTTGCTTGTTAATTTACAAGTTACATTGTTTGAGACAATTCTAGGATTTATTTTAGGAACATTGTTAGGCACGATGTTAGCTGCCATCCTATGGTGGTCGCCACGGTTATCGAATATCCTCGATCCCTATTTAGTCATTTTAAATGCGATGCCAAAGGTTGCTTTAGGGCCCATTTTAATTGTGGCGCTTGGACCCGGATATACCTCAATCATTGCCATGGGGACAATTATATCGGTTATTATTACAACAATCGTTGTCTATACGTCTTTTAGAGAGGTAGATTCCAATTATATTAAAGTGATGCAAACCTTCGGAGCGGCAAGAGTGCAAATATTCCAGCATGCGATCCTTCCCGCTTCGTTTCCAACAATCATTTCCACTTTAAAAGTGAATGTGGGCTTGTCATGGGTCGGGATTATTGTCGGGGAATTTCTCGTATCCGCCAAAGGGCTCGGGTACTTAATCATATATGGCTTCCAGGTCTTCAATTTTACGCTAGTGTTGATGAGCTTATTACTCATAGCTATATTTGCGACGATTATGTACAAAATCGTGGAATGGCTGGAAAACAAGCTTGTGAAAAACAGGGCATAACTTTGCTCTCCTTTATAGAGGCTTCACTCCATATAGACAAATACCCCCCCGACACCAAAAGTGCCGGGGTAATTATGACAAAAAGAGAATCTAGCTCCCTACGGATTCACGATAAACGTGTGAATAAACAAACCTTAACAAAAATATACATAATAAGTAATTACATGAATACCTTCTACTCGTCAACTTGAGCCAAAGCTTGTTGATAAAGTCGCTTCGATATATAAAAGTCATGTATTATCAATGTATCTAATAATGGCTTAATCTCTTGAATCAGACCCTTTTTCTTGGCAAAAATCAGTACACCAATGGTCCCAATGGGCTGTAACAAAAATGTTTTGGCAAGTGTTCTGGCAGCATGTTCGTCCATTACGACAAATTTTAAATCAAGTTCCTTTGCTCCAACAATCACTTCTAATTCACCTTCATGAAGTTTACCATATAATTTTTTCACAAGACGGCTATTTTCAACTTGATATAATCGGAGCGCCCCTTCCTTAACCATCATCGACAATTCTTCTCGACCATACTGTCTGGGTGAATTACTATTAACTACTTCTTCATAAACGGCTTGAGACACGTAAACTTCCTTAAACAAAGCTGTTAGAAGATGCAACTTTCCAATAATCGAAAGGCCAATAATGGGTGTTGAATTCATAATAATTTTGCTATTCAACATTCATACCACCCAACAAGTCCTTTATAGCCCGCTCATCATCTTTTAAATGCTCTTCAGTGTATTCCATCCATGGTATATTTTTCGATCGCAAAAAATCAATAAACTCTCCTAATGATTTTCCAGATAGTTCAGCAGCTCTAGCAAGAGTCACCTGCTTATTAACAAAAAGGCCAAGTGCTAATGAAACCTTTACTTTAGTATCAATATTTGGACCATCCAATGCATCCAGTAATGGGAAAAATTCTTTTGGTAAATTTACTTGGAAAGATTCCATTTCCATCTAAATCACGCTCCTTTTAGAATATTTTAACACCATTTAAATTTCTTTAAAACATTTTACGGTTAGCATCATTTATATAGGGACTCGGGTACTTAATCATATACGGCTTCCAGGTCTTCAATTTTACGCTAGTATTAATGAGCTTATTACTCATAGCTGTATTTGCGACGATTATGTACAAAATCGTGGAATGGCTGGAAAACAAGCTTGCGAAAAATAAAGCATAGCTATCTTGATTTGAGGGGCCAGATCTACTGCTAATTTGAATATTATTTGTTACTTTTATCCTGTTAATGGACTTTGTAAAAAATGCTGTTTTAAGTTTTTCCAATAACGATAAGAGACATCACAAATGGTACCGTTTTTCAGCAACACTTGTCTTTTTTGCATATCAAGTTTTTCTATATAATCAAGATTAATCAAATAGCTGCGGTGGCAACGGAAAAAGCATTTATCTATTTTGGCTTCAATCTCTTTTAGATTCCCGTAAAATTCATAAAAACCGTTTATCTCCCTTAGGATAACTTTATGTGCATGGTGTGAGGTCTCAAAGTAATAAATATCTTCAAAGCGTACT
>DULJ01000136.1 GCA_012840465.1 Caryophanales bacterium | reverse complement strand
TTGAGGGATTAAGCACGAAATCCTTGTACTTGATTTCTCCACCAAGAGGCTGAAATCCTTCTCAGTAAAGGGTTTTTCGTTCGTTCAGCAGTCCCTAATTAGATTTTATTTATCTGATTATATTTCGGTAGGGAGCCGACTCCTAAAGTATCCCGTTCTACTCCCCCTCTGGGTTATCGATGTGAAATGCCAGGATCGGCAAACAAAAATGAAGCAGCTTTCTCCCCCCTCTCCGCTTCACTGGATACTGGTACTGACGGTTTCTGTGCGGGAGCCGTCACGGGTATTAATATCGGTGAGGCGTTAGAAACTGGAGTGTCGCGTTCTGGTGCAACGGACTCCAAATTTGTACCGTTCTGCTTCCCCTTCGCGTTATCTACCGGTGATACGGGATCGGCAAGCGATGTCGGCGGTTTGTTCACTTCTTGTTCCGCTACACTCCCCGATGCAATAATGGGACTTGTAGGTTCGGGCGTTGCGATTTCAGATTTTGTGGGGCTTAGATGCAACACTGCGCCTGTGCCGATCGTAGCCAAAACGATGACAATCAAAATGAAAATGCCCCATTTCTTGCTTCGGTTATCCATAATGGAAAGCACTCTGTTCTTCATATTCATCCTGCTGTCGGAGAAGCTGGTTGAGAATACGCTTTGTCTCCTTGAGTGCTTCTTCATAACGCCAATAATAGCTTCCACATACTGCTGCCGATTGTTCGTATCGGAATGTTTGATGACTTCCTCATCACAAGAAAGTTCGCATTGAAGCGCGATTTCCTGGGCCATTCGGTAGACAAATGGATTGAACCAATGCAGGTCGGTGGCCACAAACACAAGCATTTTTTATCCCAAATCCCCACGTTTCAAGTGAATCAGCTCATGCTTCAGGATGAACAGAAGCTCATTATCCGGGATATTGTCTGAAGGAAGAAAAATGACAGGACGGACAAATCCCACCAGCATCGGGCTGGGAATACCGGGACAAACCCGCAAGTCCACTTGCCGGGTTATCTTCATGTTCGCCTGAACATCCTGCAACAGATGCAGCGCTTGCCCATCCGTACATTCCGCACTCCAACGTTTCATCATGTTCAACAAACATCTATGCCGGATGGTGTGGTAAGTTAAAAACACAATCACTCCCGCTATCCAGAAGCTGCCAGCCAGATTAAACCATGGAAATGCCACTGCGGTCGCTGTTGCATGAGAAGCCGCCTGATCAGTGGAGTAACGACTGATGTGCTCCAGCACTGGGAGCAGCGCATCCATGGAAACAACCGGCACGGGGAGATGAAAGCGAAACGGAACAATAAGACCGATGATTATCACCAGCCATGCATAGTAGTGTCCCTTAGCCTTGACCTCCTCCCCGGAATGAATTCCGGGGATTCTCACGGGGAGGTTAGCGCTTGTTCAGCCTCATGCCTTTCAGCTTCGGCTTCATCGCAGCGCCATCGGGGCTTACGTCTCGGCCAGGCCGCTAATCGCGAGGCTCACGTTCCAGGCTCCGACGGCATCCGCATGGCCGCGGTAGCCGCACTTCCGGACCGGAACCGGATGCCGTTTCGGTTCTCTTTTGCGCAGTGCCCGCACCGCGGGCACGTCCGGCTGGTAGCCTTCGGGTTCACCCATTCACGCGGATGCCCGCCAGCTGCGCCTTGTAGGCGATAAACTGCTGAAGCCGGTAGAACGACCAGGAATGAAGTGAACGCCCGAAGTCGCGCTTCCGGGTGTTCCGCCGGCGAATGCCTTCCAGCTTTTCCATCCGGATGATGCTCACGCCACGGGCGAGGCACCAGTCCACGATGGCCCGGCTGATCTTGTGGTCCTGGTCTTTCATCCAGCGGGCTTCTTTATCTTTCATCTGGCGGATGGCTTTGAGCGCTTTGGCCTTCCCCATCCGCTTGCGGAGAGCGTGATAGCGTCGTCGGATGTAGGCTGCCTGATCGCTGGGGAAAAACAGCGTCTCCCCGCCCGCGTTCACAACCGCGAGATAGCGTAGACCCATGTCGATGCCGGCAATTTTCCCGGACTTAGTCCCAGCCGTCTTCTCCTCGACGGGCAGCGTGACCGAAAGGGGGAGATACCACCGCCCGCGCTTTTCGTACAGCTTTGCCGCGCCCTGCTTGACACCCCGTCCGAGGCGGGAGAGAATGGTTTCCTGCTTCGCCGTGACCGAAAGCGGCACCCGCACCCGACCCGCCTGCGTCGGAAACGCGGCCGTCCAGAAGTCCCCGACCTTTTTTAGGCGCAGGTTCTGATTGTTGAACGACGGCCAGAGGACCCGGAACTTCTGAACGTCCCGATGCGCCGCCACGTCCCGGAGCGCCTGATTGATCACGGCCGACGGAAGGTCTCCGTCGAGATACTCCCGCGCCGTCCGGCTGGTGAGCCCTATCGGCCTTCCGGCGGCGACGAGGTTGTTCGCCAGCGACGTGGTGCGCTCCACAAGTTCCCGTACAGTTTGATCTTCGCCTGCGTCGGGCGATGGAGCCGGAGGCGAAGGGTGACGGTTTGCAATTAGCCCCCTCCTTAAGGACTGTTCGCCTGTATTTCGGAATCCAGACCATGTGGTACAGAATGAGATACCTGGAGTGTTTACCGGACTTTATCTCCACCATGCACATATTCTACCATGTGTATCAAGAATGTACAACCGGCTTCATCCCCGGAATGAATTCCGGGGATGAAGCTGGCGGGTTCTGTAAAACGGTTTTGCAGGAAGGACGTAGCCGCCATGCCATATAGAGGAGTCCGATCGCCGACGTGGCGAAAGAGCATTCCAGCAAAGTTGTCATAAAGGCTTGCATCGGTTATCTCCTCCGTTCCTTGGCCCATTGCAATAAGTCATCCAACTCTTGTTCGCTTGGCTGCTTACCGTTGTAAAGCGTATTGACGAAGCTCAAGAAGGAGTTCTCATGATACTGTTTCATAAAATGCTCCGTTTCCAACTCTAGATACTCCTCTTTGCCAACCAATGGAAAGTACGAGCGTTCTTTTCCTTCCTTCTCAGTACGTAAATAGCCTCGTTCTACCAAACGCAACATAAGGAATATCACTGTGGGAGCTTTCCATTGGCGTTCATTCCCGAGTTGTTCCATAATCATTGCGGTACTGATAGGCGGCTCGTTCGCCCAAACCACCCGCATGATTTCAAATTCGGCATCCGGCAGCTTCTTCAACTTATTCATTTAAATTGTTCCTTTTTGACAATTGTCTTTTTTAAAATTTTACACTTGCCAAAAATAGCTGCAACACATTTTTTGCAGTTGTCTAAAATAATGTCC
>DULJ01000071.1 GCA_012840465.1 Caryophanales bacterium | reverse complement strand
ATCTATTTTGGCTTCAATCTCTTTTAGATTCCCGTAAAATTCATAAAAACCGTTTATCTCCCTTAGGATAACTTTATGTGCATGGTGTGAGGTCTCAAAGTAATAAATATCTTCAAAGCGTACTTTTATAAGAACAGGTCTATCGGGGTATGTTGCATCACAATATATTACAGTTCCCAAATAAGTTAATATTCCAAATAGTATTTATCGATTTTTTACAATAATAAAAGAGAAATTTCGGCCTATATTATGTAGGTATATCCACATTAATTAAATCTTCATCTTATTTATTTGAATATCTTTGAATGATTATAGCCATGCAAAAGTGACAGCTCTGCCATATTTCAGGGACACTTCGGACAAAAAATAGTGACATGTCTGCCAAGTCCAGAGCCACCTTACAATATATTAATGGACTTGACGTACACTTTACTTGGAGGGGCGGGCATGATAGCCTTGTTGGCTAAGCCAGCCCCATGGATGCTGGCTTTCCGGCTAGGAATCCACACTAGCGGCTCTAAACTTTGGCATAAGTGTCACTGAGTCATAGCAATATTCACTTTGAAGGCGAAAAATGCTTCTTACAATCTTTTGATAAAAAAATATAATTGTTTGAATTAGGAAAGAAAATAACAGTTTCATTTACCAAATTGTCTTCATCTACTCTTCCAATCAACAAGATTATGTAAGAACCATTTTGTTTTTTTATAAAAATTAATCCTGACTGTAGAGGAAGCCAATTTTGGCGAGAATCGTTTAAATTTTTCACTTAGATTGATATTTTGCTTGAATAAAAAGATGAAATTCTGCATTTTTAAATAAGCCCATGCTTTTTTACGTTTACCACGCATAGTCATTAATTAATTGGATATCAAGATAAAATATTTTAGAATTAGTTGTTCAGGAGGGAATCGTATGATAAATCAATTTAAAATCAGTATTTTACTTATTATTGCTCTAGTTTTTTTTCTCTCTTTTACTACATCATGTTCAAATAGTGAAAAATCAACTGTAAGTAATAAACAAACCTCAACAGCTAAAACTTCAACATCAGAAGTTAAATCTTCTATAACTGTACCTACAATAGAACAAATTGTAGCTACTTTGAGTTCAGATGAATTTGAAGGGAGACAGACTTTTTCAACTGGAAATGAAAAGGCTGGTGAATATATAGCAAATATTTTTGTAAATATTGGGCTAGATCCATTATCAGAAAATAGTTACTTTCAAAAATACCAACAGAATGGGGTAAATCATGACTATAATTCGTATAAAACGGTTCAAAACATAGTGGGATATATTAAAGGTAAAGATAGTGAAAAGGCAATTGTAGTATCTGCTCATTTTGACTCATTAGGGATTAAGGATGGAAAGATACATAGAGGAGCATTTGATAATGCTTCAGGTGTGGCAACCTTAACAGAAGTAGCTAAAAAGTTAAAGACTGCCTCAATAGAAAATCCTTTTGAGTCAAATATAATTTTTTGCACATTTAACGGGGAAGAACAATTGTATATGGGAAGTACAGCTTTTGTTAATCAGTCACTATCTAAATCGTGGTACAAAAACATGTACAACATTAATATAGATTCCATCGGCGCTAAAAATGGTGGAAACTATGTATTTCCAAATGACAGTAAATATTCAATAAAGCTATATGATTCTATTAAAATTTCAATGAATAAAAATAGTATAGATTTGACTGAAACTAACCAAATATTAGGTAGCGATCACAGAAGTTTTGAAAAGGTGAAAAAGCCTAATATTACCATTAGCCAAGAGAATTTTAGGGAATGGGTTAATAAACCTATAGATACTCCAGATATTTTAGATTATAAACAAATAGAAAAAATAGCTAGTGCTTTAAGTGATTTTATTATTAATAATGATGGAGAAGTGTATTAAAATCATTATAGTTACATATTTTTAAAGGTAGTGTAAACAAACAAAAGGCAAACCCGATCAATACTAATAAAGAAATTATAAACTTTCTCACAGTTTTCCCCACCGTATATTAGTAGTAAGAGCTCTTTCTAGAAGAATTTCCAGTTGATCCGGATCCTCTAAATTCACTCTAGACCCTATAGGAATTTTTTTAAAATAAGCCTTTTGTAACGAGACAGCACCTAAAATTCTTAGAGTTATTCCAATCCATATGGGGGAGTTGAACAATCTTGAGTCAAAAACAACGTAAAACAGAGCTCTTACGAAAGTGTAGAATTTATTTTTAACACTGACTTTGTAAAAAATGCTGTTTTAAGTTTTTCCAATAACGATAAGAGACATCACAAATGGTACCGTTTTTCAGAAATACTTGTTTTTTTTGCATATCAAGTTTTTCAATATAATCAAGATTAATCAAATAGCTACGGTGACAACGGAAAAAGCGTTTATCTATTTTGGCTTCAATCTCTTTTAGATTCCCGTAAAATTCATAAAAACCGTTTATCTCCCTTAGGATAACTTTATGTGCATGGTGTGAGGTCTCAAAGTAATAAATATCTTCAAAGCGTACT
>DULJ01000070.1 GCA_012840465.1 Caryophanales bacterium | reverse complement strand
GATCTAGATTGTTTTTTCGCCTTATCCCAATAGGCTTTATTTTCATAGGCATATGTAATTCCCGTTTTTTTATTTGTATAAAAAACAATCCCCATTTTATCCCGCCTCCATCGTTATATATTATAATATATAACGATGGAAAAAACAACAAAAAACACCCGGAATCGTTGCTGTTACAATGAATCTGGATGTTTTTCATCGTTATACATATCGGGAATCCAGGATTTATGGCGGAACAATAGTTGTGGTCTTCCTTCCGCAGTTACTGGCTCAAACATTTGCATTCAGTGGCTCAAAACACCGCACTGCTGGCTCAAACTATCCGCAATACTCAAAGGATGCTTTTAGCTTGATATCACGTCATTAAAAGCAGCAAAACAATGTTAGTTACAAGGCTGCTTTTAATTTATTTTTTCCGGTATAATTAGGAAGTTAGGAGATGTAGAGTAATGCAACAGCTGGAGCGGCGACTTGTTCATTATTTAACACAAGCACATCATACAGAGGTGGAAAAAGCGAAAATTGCTTTTGGTGTAAAGTTGATTCTTTCAGATTTGTCCAAATTTATCGCTGTTTATGGGGTAGCTATTCTATTAGATTGCTGGTTTCAGGTCATCATTATGCACCTAGCCTTCTATTTGTTACGTCAAGTTAGTTTGGGTTATCATTTTTCTAGTAACCTTCAATGCGTAATAGGGAGCATTTTGTTGTTTCCTGTTCTATGTAAGATTCAAATAATTCTTACTTTCGAAAATCATCTGCTGCTTCTATTAGTGAGTACATTTTTATTATTTCTTTTCGCACCGGTAGGTACAGAGAAACATGGAATTGTCAGCCCAAAACATCATGGCTACTTACAAAAAAAGTGTTGGATTCGATTGGTAATTATTCTCGTACTCTATCTTTTACTACCTCAAAATATCCAACCATTTATTGCTCTAGGTGTCAGTGTTCAAGCTATCCTAGTAATCATACAATTCATTCTAAATAAGAAAGTTGCATTTTGATGACGGTCTATCATTCAATCAGAATAAATTATAACCTGCATAAAAAACAAAAAGTACTGCCATTGAAAATGGCAGCGAACAGGATAATATAGCATGATAATTATTGGAATTATAGAATTTATAGCATTATTTATTGCAATATTATTTTTGGCTAATATTAGATTTGATTTATTAAAGTTAATAGTAGGATTTATTTTAATTTTAATGCCCTCGTTGATTGGTTATTTCTATTTTTCTCAAGGAGTAGGAATTATCGTTTTATTCGTAGGTTTGTCTTTTTTATTTTATATATTTGCGAAAACGAAATGGGTCCTTATTGATGTATGTATAGTCATCATGCTTGGGATTTTTGCAGATAATATCTCTCAATTTTTGCAAAACAAACTGATAGGCGGTCGTGATTCCATTATCATGCATATTGTCTTGTTTAGTTGAGTCTTCTCCATACTTATCGTACTTTATAAAGTGATTTTGAAAAGAAAGATGACTTATGTTTATCTATCTTATGCTAATCAATTATTAATAATGGTCCTAATTATTGTCACCGTTGCAATTTTCTATATTAATGTCTTTGTCTTACATACGAAGATGCTTGTAACAATAAATATAGCTATCCAACTACTCTATCTTTTGCTCATTATTTTATTATTTTCATTATTACTGAGAACAACCAAAAAAGAGTATATGGTTAAGCAAAAAGAAGTATTGCAACAACATTTTAGTGAATATACAAAAGCATTAGCAAAAGTAAATGAGGATATGCAAAAGTTCCGTCATGATTATATGAATATATTATTATCAATCCGAGGCTACCTTGATGAAAAAAATATAGACGGCTTAACGGATTATTTTTACACAAATATTATTCCTACGGAGCAGCGAACATTGTTTCGTAATAAAATGTTTGGTGTCCTTGAAAAAATAGAAGTATTAGATATTAAAAGTATTATTGCCTCTAAAATGATCCAAGCAGAACGAGAAAATATTGAGGTGAATCTCGAAATTCCTCAGCCAATTTCACAAATTAATATCGACCCAATTGATCTTACACGTGTACTTGGCATCTATTTAGACAATGCAATAGAAGCTAGCAAAAACATCAAAAATCCTTGTATCAATATGGCTTTCTTCCTAAATATGGAAGAGGGTATTATCATTATTATTGAAAATAAATGTAACCCTAACAACCTGCATTTAGACAAGCTATTCAATCAGCCTTTTTCAACTAAAGGAGAACAGCGCGGACTAGGTTTGCTTAATGCACGATCTATTTTAAATAAATATGATCGCATAACAATGAATACACGTATTGATAAAGATTGGTTTATCCAAGAAATACAAATTGGCCAAAGGAGTTGAAACCATGCGTGTGATTTTATGTGAGGACGATCCGCAACAGCGTCGTTTCTTGCAATCTACAATTTTGCAATATACAAGTTTTCACGAAACGAATATAGAACTAGCACTTTGTGCAGCGAAACCTGAAGAAGTGATGACCTATCTCACACAACATCAGGCAGATTGCTATTTTTTAGATATAGAGCTAGCTGCGGGCATAAACGGACTAGAACTGGCTCAATTCATTCGGGAAAAGGATCCTTTAGCCAATATTATCTTTATCACAACATTTGCCGATAAATTAAAGCTGACATTTACCTATAAAATAGCAGCATTAGATTATCTTCTTAAAGAAGATCCAAATTTAAAAGATAATATTTTGTCTGCTTTGCAAGTGGCTTATGAAAAGTATGAACAAATTCATTTCAAAGAAGAAACGGGATTTTTTGCATTAAAAATCGGGGAGTTCATCAAAAAAGTACGCTTTGAAGATATTTATTACTTTGAGACCTCACACCATGCACATAAAGTTATCCTAAGGGAGATAAACGGTTTTTATGAATTTTACGGGAATCTAAAAGAGATTGAAGCCAAAATAGAT
>DULJ01000069.1 GCA_012840465.1 Caryophanales bacterium | reverse complement strand
TGCCTTTGAGGACAAGATTGGTGTTTAGAGCACGGCTTCTGGCCTCAATCGATTGGATTGAGGACAGGATAGGTGAGGCAAACGCTATCGTTGTCCTCAAAACTGTTTTTGAGGGCAACTTTGATTGTTTCGCACGCTTTGGCGAGCTCAACAGACTAAAGTCGTAAATAAAAGAAGCTGGCTCAATATATAACCAACTTCTTACTTACAACTTTTTGACTGTCAAATTGCTTATTTAGCTGCTGATGCAGTTTCTTTCTTCTTTGCTTCTTTATCTTGAATTAATTTTAGTAGTTCTAGGAAATTATCGTCACGTGTAAAAATTGCCTTTGCCCCGTTATCATCGTATTCATAGAATCCTTTATTTGAACGAATACCGTATTCACCTTTTTCGACCATATCTTTTAAGAACACAGGAACTTCCCTTGTATTTGATAAATCCTGTTCGATGTTGTGGACCATTGCTTGTGTTGTTTGTAGGCCAGCTAAGTCCTGACTTTCCATTGGTCCACAGAAAGCCCATTTAAAGCCCATACTTCCTTTCACAGCAATATCAATATCTTCTGCAGTACATACTCCCTGTTCAATTAAGTGGAAGCATTCTCGAAGGAAAGCTACCTGAACACGGTTAACGATGAAACCTGTAATCTCCTTCTTTAGAACTACTGGAGATTTGCCGATTTCTTTCATTAGGTTGTAAGTTGTTTTTACGACATTTTCATCTGTCTTCTCAAATCTAGCAATCTCTACAATTGGTACTATTTGCGGCGGATTAAAGTAGTGAGTAATTATAAATCTTTCTGGATGTTTTGCTCTTTGTGTTAAATCTTTTAATGGAAAGGTCGATGTATTCGACGCAATAATTGTTTTTTCGGAGACGACGCTTTCAATAATTTCATAAGTATCTAATTTTGTCTCAAGAACTTCTGGGATGGATTCTAGAATAAAGTCAGTATCTTGAATGGCTTCGTGTAAATCTGTTGTGTAATGGATATTGGTCAAAGTTTGATCCATTTTATCTTGAGTTATCATTTCCTTTTCTACTACTATTTTCAAACTATTTGTGATTAGTTCTTCTGCTTTTTCCAAAGATGACTTGCGTCTAGCTTGAATCCATACATTATATCCAGCCTGTGCAAATAATTGGGCAACGCCATGCCCCATTATACCTGCTCCAAGTACTGTGATCTTCTTCATTTCAAAACCCCTTTTCTATCATTTTTAGTAATTAGAATTTTCATCTTCATATTTTTATAAGGAAAAGGACTTGTTAGAAAGCTCCTTCTTTGTGTTATGGTAAAAAATATAGATTAAGCAGTAATATTTTCTATTTGTTTCTTCTTGTTTTTATCCCCTTCTAACATATGAATAACAACCGCAGCAACAAGGATAGCAACGATTGCTGCTCCGCCTAGGAAAAGGGAAGCGTCCATCAATAGGATGAGAATGATTCCAACAACAGATGCTATCGATGAAAGAATGGTATACGTTGCAAATGTTTCTTTTAATGATAAGCCAAAAAATTCTTTTACCATCCAGAAGCCTGGATCATTTACATGTGAGGCAAAAGCTGTTCCGGCACCAGTTGCAAGAGCAACTAAAGCTAAGTTTGCTTCAGGATAGGAACTTAGCATTGGAAGAACGATCCCTGCAGTGGATAATGCTGCAACCGTTCCTGAACCTAAGCAAATACGGAAAATAACCGCAACTGCCCATGATAGTAAAACCGGAGAAATGGAAACACCTTCAAAGAGTCCTGCGATGTATCCACCAACACCGCCATCAATGATAACTTGTTTGAATGCACCACCACCGCCTGTGATTAAAATCAGCAAACCAATCGCATTGATGGATGCTCCGGCAGAGGCTGTCATTTCTTTCATGGAAATTTTTCTAGCAAACCCCATTGTATACATAGCTAATAATAGTGAAATTAACAATGCTACCGGGGCATTACCAATAAAACGAATGATTGTTACTATAAGATTATTGGCAAATCCCATTTGTTTTTGGAAAAGATCTACAAAAGCTGCAGTAAACATCAATAGGATCGGAAATACCGCCGTTAAGACACTGATACCAAATCCAGGTGTTTCTTCTAATTTCCAAGGTTTTTGATTACCAATTGCTTCCGCATTACCTGTCTTTTCAAAAGCACTTGGGATCCACTTTTTGTTGATTTTCGGGAACCAAACACCGGCAACCACAATAGCAGGTATCGCAATAATGATTCCATAAACTAATACCATGGCGATATCTGCGCCATACTCCAGAGTAACGGCAGTTATACCTGGGTGTGGTGGCAAGAAACTATGGGTTACAACTAAAGCACCTGCCATGGTAAGTCCAAAGTGTGTAATAGAAATTTTTAGCTCCTTTGAAATCATATAGATGATAGGAACTAATAGAATAAAGGCAACATCCCAGAATAAAGCAATTCCTACGATAAAGGAAGCAGCGGCAATCGCCAACTGTACATTCCTTTTTCCGAATTTATCAATTAAAGTCATCGAAATACGATAGGCTCCACCTGCATCTGCAATCAAGCGGCCGATCATCGCTCCGAAACCTAAGATTAACGCAATATGCCCTAAAGTGCCCCCTAATCCTGCCTCTATTGAACCGACAATTTCTCCTAACGGCATTCCTAAAGCTAGTGCCACAATAAACGACACAATAACCAATGAAAGAAATGCATTTAATTTGAAACCCGTGATTAATACAATTAATAAAATAACTCCCAATGCAACCATTAATAATGGCATTTTCATTGTCCCCCCTTTTTATAAAACCCCTATATGTCTCGAGGTTCTTTTTTGTTAAATGAGTTTTAGGCTGTTCAAAAATAAGAAAACTTTTTCCTCCTATTTAATAGACATAAAAAAATGACTCACTATCTTTTCTCATACGAGTATGCACCTTCAACTAGAATAAAAGATTTCAAAAACGCTAGGTTTGAAACTTTCATACAATAGTGTTCGGTGATCTATTTTCTGGTAAATAAAAAATAAGTTGCCTCCCATTTAGTTCGAATTATCTGAATATAAAAATACTTTATGGTTTTTTTGATGAAATGTCTAATCGATGTTTTCTTCGAATTCCAATGAAAATTCAAGAAATTATTTATAGAAGACTAGAGGGATAAATGCTAAGAATGTAAGATTGTCCTGTTTGAAAATATTGATGCAAAATATCATCATGTTATAATAAATATATATAATTTTTGAAATTTTCTTATAATTATCCCATAAGGAAGTGATTCGAAGCTCTAAGTTATTAAATAAACGATAGCAGGTTAGTGCAAGAATACCTTTAATTTTTTAATTATTAGTTGTAAAATATGAAATGTACTAAAAAATTATAATCTTCGTTTATGAACTGGAAAATTGTAGATAGGGTTCCGCTATTTATATAGGTCTGTGACCGAGGTCTACATCTTTTACAAATGTAAAAGGCACCTATTGACATAAAAGGTCCGAGGGGAAAGGTTCAGCGTATTTGTTATGCGTTGAAATCTTTCCCCTCGGACTTTTTTAATTTTTAAAGGAGGTTTTATTGTATGAAGAGAATTGATGAATTAAAAGCTGGTGTTGCTGTAATTATTTTGAATGAAGAGAATCAAGTTTTGTTACAGAAAAGAGCAGATGTAGGGCTATGGGGTATTCCTTCAGGACATATAGAAATAGGGGAAACAGTTTCTGAAGCAGCTATCAGGGAAGTAAAAGAGGAAACCAATTTAGAAATAAGAATTAAAAAGCTGATCGGTGTTTACTCTGACCCTAATTCACAAGTATTTGCTTATCCAAATGGTAAAGTAGTACATTTTATAACAACTTGTTTCCTTGCTGAAATTACAGGTGGAGAACTTAGATGTAATTCAGATGAATCGCTTGAAATTAAATTTTTTGGGCAACAAAACCTACCACAAGACTTATTGAAAATGCATCCTCGATGGTTAAAGGATGCCCTTGCCAAAAGAGAAATGGCGTTCATTCGTTAAAGTGAAATCCTTATTGAAGGGTGATTTAGTAAAATAATTAAGGAGCCATTATTGTAACACTTTCACATTTTTCGATATTCAAGAATCGAACGCATTTCTTTAATATTTATAAGCAGGGGCTGTCCATTGCTCGAAAACGTATAATAAAAACGGACCTACCGTTTTAGTCGGTAAGTCCGTGTAGTAATCTGTTTAACCACCAAAGTATGTATTTGGTGGAGACGGAGGGAGTCGAACCCTCGTCCAAAAGCATCGTGACTTAAGCTTCTACGAGTGTAGTCGATATATTAGCGCTTCGCTAACTGTTCAGCCTATCGACAGGCTTCCCAGCAGCTAGTCTGGTTGTTCTCTTCCTTCGTCCTCAGACGGCGAACTCCGGCGTAGCCCACTAAGAGTGAGTCCCTGACCCTACCACATGGGC
>DULJ01000068.1 GCA_012840465.1 Caryophanales bacterium | reverse complement strand
GGCCCACAGGACGTGGGTCACAAAGACGTTGCCACAGGATGTGGCGTTCTTAGTCTTTGATCTGCTCGAAAAGCTACCTTTTAAAATCTGAGGCATCCGCCGGAGGCTTTAACTTTATTCAGCAGGGGGTTGTACCCCCACTAAATTTAAAATACTAACTTGCATTCATCTCACCACTTATGGAAGTGGGAGACTTCAGCTGAATGAAGTTAAAGGTTATTTTTGAGCTATTGTACCACAACCATTGTTTGCTTCAAAAAATCTTGCTTCTACCGTCCTTCAAACAAGGGCAGTATAAAACTCATCCTACAGGCAAAGCACTTGGGATTAACAATAGAGGATATAAGAGAGTTTCTTTATAAGGAACAGAAAAGCATAACAAAAAAGCCAGTGAATCTTCCTGGCGGGGATACGCAAAAAGTCCGAGTATAGATTAGTCAAATTCCAACCTATATTCGGCTTTTTTATTTTGTGGGTCACAGGGGGCGACCCTGTGACTCACATTTGTTATGCCTTTTTCCAAACATTCAACAGTTCCTCGGCGACGCGGTCCCATGTGTAAAGGGAGAGAGCAAGGTCACGGCTTTTTATGCCCATCCTTTTCATTATACTTTTATCGGAAAGGATTTCTGAAATGGCTTTTGTAAAATTGGCTGGGTCCTCCGGATTGTCTACAATGAGGCCATTTTCCTTCGAAAGAATGACCTCTGGATTGCCACCTCTTGCGGTTGTTACGATTGGAAGTCCTGAAGCCATGGCTTCGTAATGCACACGGGCCAGCGGTTCCTGCCAAACAGATGTACAAACGAATACATCAGCAGCAGCGAACCAGTTTTGAATCTCACTTTGTGCTACGAAGCCAGTTGATACGACAGGGATTGGCAGCCTTTTCGCGAGTGCTTTTACATACGCAATATAATCGGTAATATCATTTTCACTAAACCATTTACTGCCGACGATGACTAAGGCGATATCTTTATTTTTCTTGGCTAAGTCTGGGATTGCTCTAATTAGTTTGTCTACACCCTTACTTGTGGACAGTCTGCCGGCAAAAAGAAGGACGGTTTTATTGTCCAAACCATGTTCTTTACGAATATTTTCGCGGATTTTTTTCATATTTGGATGGGTGGCAGGTAAAAAGCGGTCAACATCAACACCGGAGTAAATTTTATTAAGCTTGGGTTCCGCTTCTGGATAAAGCTCTTTAATTACATTTCCCACATAGTTACTTACGGTTACAATTTGGGAAACTTCCTGTAATGCGGCTTCTGCCTCTTCGGGCTTAATCTTTTCACGATTAAACATATCGTTATGCATGCTTAATGTTATTTTTGAATTTGGTGCAACGTTTCGAACCGGAAGGACTAAGCGGGGACGATTATAGATATGAATTAAATCATAGTGGTTGGACTCTAAATGCTGCACGACCCCTTCTTTATAAACCTCTAATGCTTTTCCCGGTATGCGGACATAGTGAATCTTAGCAACCGTTTCTTCGTCCGGAAGGGATAGATCGTCAACTCCAAGTACAGTAATATCATGAGCCTTTCCTAAATACGGAAGGATACCGGCTATATATGTCTGAATAGCGCCACCGCGAACAGGAGGAACTGGAAGTTTTTCAGTACAGATCATTAATACTTTCATTTTTTCTTTTTCCCATCCTTTTTGTCATTTTTCTTTTCATCCTTTTTTGATTTGCTATCTTCATTATTGCGTTTGTCCATATTCCGCCCTTCTTGCTTTTCTTGCTTTACTTGTTTACTCTCTTCCTTGCTGCGGCTTTCCTTTGTCTTTTCAACTTTGCCCCAATCATTTTTAATTTGTTCGAGCACTGGCCATTTTGTCTTATCGGTTTCGACAATGGTGTTAATCATCGCTGCCGTTTCTTCATTTAAAAAGACCTCTGGCTCATAGACTACTTCCTTCACATTCTTATAAAATTCGCTTGGCATCGCTAGATCAATCATTAAAATTTCATAGAGTTCCTTTGAAATTGGGTTGGCTTCATGATAGGCTTTGATCATTTCCCGTACCCATGTTACATCCCATGTGTATAAATCTGCCATCGTACCTGTAATTAGTTTTCTTAAGTCACGGATCGGAATGTCATAGGCTACCCCATCAAGGTCAATCACCCACATGCCCTTCTCACCCATTTGCCCATTTGACCAGCCATAGTCCTGGTGAACCAATCCCCAAGCTTCATTGCCAAGTTTAGTTAATTCATTGTAGCTAGATTGGGTTAACACTTCTAATCCTCTTTTGGCCTGCTCTTCAAATTGATCTACCACACTTAAAAGAAGCGAACTTGCAGGCATTTCACTATAGGCTTTTGCTAGATTTCGGAACCAATCCATTTTGTCTATTACTTTTTGATAATTCTTCGGCCATTTATATAAGCGCGATGGCAGCTCGGATTTTGCAGGCGGCACATAACCTTGACTTAAGCGATGGAATTCACCAAGGGCGCGACAAAGATGTTTGGCACCCTCTAAATCCTTTGTGACAGGGTACAGCGGTTCAATCCATTCCGCTACAAACCAGCATTTGCCGCCCATTACAAGGTAATTTTCTCCATCCTTCGTTTTTACAAGTGGAGGCACATTGGCTTTTTGAACATCAACTAAATATTCCTGTGCACCAAGGCTAAACATACTTCTCGTTGGTCTCCTGTGTAGTAGCTTCAAGCTTTTCGGACCGGCATCCGTTTCAAGCTTCCAGATGGCACCGCCTTTATCGGACTTGGTCGTAATGCACGTCATGCTTTTAACAGATAGGTTATAGTGCTTTAAAACATCCTCGGCCATTTTAATAATGTAATCTGGAACATAAAACTCCTCCCCGGTATCTCCCCGCAGCAGCTCCTCTTCCAACCACGGCCCGATGAGAATGGTTGCCTCCTTCGTGGTTTTCTCTATCTTTTTATTCGTTGTTTTTTCCGCCTTAACAGTCTTATCTGCTTTTACGTTTTCTGACTTTGAAGTTTTCTCCACCTTGGCGGTTTTTTCCGCTTTGACGGTTTTCTCCTTCTTATCCTTTTTGCTCATTTTTCTCCTCCTATGAGTTTCTTTAGGATGTTTGCCTTTTACCAATCTATGGAGTTTAAACGAATGTGTATAGACAGCCTCATTAGAAGCTCCATGATAAAAAGGACTATTTTTTACATTGCCTTTACAAAATTTCTACAATTGTGCAAATCTCTCAAACGCGGAACACCTTCTTGTCATAGAAATATAGAAAGTCCTTTGGAAAAAGAAAGGAGGAAAATTTAATAGTGAAACAACCTATTAATCGTATCTTTGTAACAGGAAGTGCCGGGTTTATTGGATTTCATTTGTCAAAAAGATTATTAGATGAAGGATTTTCTGTAGTTGGTATCGATAATTTAAATGAATATTATGATCCAAAACTAAAAACAGATCGATTAACTATTTTAAAAAGCGATCCCCATTTTACTTTTATCAAAGGTTCTATTGAAAACCTGGAACTGTTAGAAAGTCTATTTGAACAATATCACTTTCCCATAGTTATCCACTTGGCTGCACAAGCTGGCGTCCGGTACAGCTTGGAAAACCCGCATCAATATATCCAATCGAATCTTGTTGGTTTTACGAATATATTGGAATGCTGTAAAAGGTGGAAAGTTGAACATCTCTTGTATGCCTCATCTAGTTCAGTATACGGAAATAATAAAAAGACCCCTTTTTCGATTAAGGACCGTGTCGACCATCCAGTTAGTATTTATGCTGCAACGAAAAAGGCAAATGAGTTAATGGCTTATACGTATAGCCATTTGTATAATTTGCCGGCAACAGGAATGAGGTTTTTCACAGTATATGGACCATGGGGACGGCCAGATATGGCTTTGTTTACGTTTGCCGATGCGATCATCAATCAAAAGCCGATCCATGTTTATAACCACGGCAATATGAAGCGGGATTTTACGTATGTTGATGATGTCATTGAATCAATCATGCGGTTATTGAAAAAAGGCCCGCCCACAGATTCTGCAGCCCCACATAAAATATACAATATTGGTAATAATAAACCGGAACAGTTAAATAGATTTATAGAAACACTTGAAAAACATCTTGGTCAACAGGCTCAAAAGGTTCTGTTACCAATGCAGCCGGGAGATGTAGTCGAAACCTATGCTGATATCAGTGGGCTCGAAAAAGATATTGATTATCACCCGCAAGTGTCCATTGATGAAGGCATTAAAAGATTTGTAAGTTGGTTTACTAACTATTATCAAAATTAACTTGCCCTGCCCGGAAATATAATTACGAGTAATAAAAAAATTGTTATTATAGTTATAAGCTTACATTTCCGGGTGGGACAAGACCCATAAAGGGGAAGTTCATTATGTTTGAATTATTAATTACGATGATGGAACGACTTGGCATCATTGTAACGATTGCCTTTATTTTAACTAGATTTAAATTTTTCCGGGATATGATTTACCAGGAAGAGCTAAAGGGCAAACAGCAGATTCTTGCAATTATTTTCTTTGGCTCGTTCGGCATTATTGGTACTTATACAGGGCTAAGCCTTGATACAGAAAGTCAGCAATTTAGCCGTTGGATTACTGATCTTTCCTCAGACGAAGCGATTGCCAATTCACGGGTCATCGGTGCTGTTTTAGGCGGGCTTCTTGGTGGTTATCGAGTTGGGATTGGGACGGGCTTAATTGCTGGGCTGCATCGGTTTACTTTAGGTGGGTTTACTGCCGTTGCTTGCGGTTTGGCAACCATTATTGCGGGATTTATTTCTGGGATGTTTTACAAAAAAAATAAACATGTAAAGCTGGAGCTAGCTTTCTTAATTGGAGTTTTAGCAGAGTCAATCCAAATGCTGATCATTTTACTCGTTGCCCGTCCCTTTGAAAAGGCTCTCACATTAGTTGAGATTATTGGGATACCGATGATTGTCGCTAACGGTCTGGGGTCTGCTTTATTCCTATTAATTATTAAAAGTATGATCAATGAAGAAGAAAAGGCCGGGGCTGTACAAGCCCAGAAAACGCTGCGTATTGCCGACCAGACACTTGCTTATTTAAGAGGCGGACTTACCCACGAATCCGCCGACGCTGTTTGCCATATTATTCATAAAGAGTTACAAACGACAGCGGTTGCAATGACAAATAGAACTGAAATACTGGCACATGTTGGACAAGGTAGTGAACATCATCGTCCCCATAGTGCCATTCAGACCCAGATTACACTAGATGCCATTAAACAAGGAAAGATTGTTACCGGGGACCAGCAATCCATCCAGTGTCGAGTAGAGGCCTGTCCTCTCGGTGCGGTTGTGATTGCCCCACTTAAACAACGCGGTAAAACGATAGGAACGTTAAAGTTTTATTTTCGAACGGAGAAAGAGATTACAAATGTTGTCATCGAGTTGATTAGCGGACTAAGCTCGATGATGAGCAACCAACTTGAACTAGCCGATGTAGATAAGGCTTATCAATTGGCAAAGGAAGCAGAAATTAAAGCCCTGCAGGCCCAAATAAGCCCACACTTTTTATTCAACACCCTTACTACCATTGTGTCGCTTGTTCGCGTTGATCCAAGAAAGGCAAGAAAGGTGCTTCTCTCATTGTCCCATTATTTAAGACAGAACTTAAACGTAACAACCCAAAGTATGACATTGCTCGATCAGGAACTAAATCATGTCAAAGCTTATTTATCAATAGAAGAAACAAGATTTGTAAACAAATTGGAGGTCGTGTACGATATCGACCAAAATGCCCTAAAGCAAAATATTCCACCCCTTACCTTGCAGCCGCTTGTTGAAAACTCGATCAAGCATGGCTTTAAGAATAAGGAAGCCAACTGTATTATTAAAATTACTATTAAAAAGAAGGATCACGTAACAAGTATTCTGGTTGAAGACAATGGGGAAGGAATGAGCCAGGAACGTGTTGAACAAATTGGGCAGCCCCGGCTCCAATCCGAAAAAGGAACCGGTCTTGCTTTATACAATGTAAACCGCAGGCTAACGATGATGTTCGGAGACCAAGCGGCACTTAAAATAAAAAGTAACCCAGGTGAAGGGACAGAAATTGACTTTTCCATCCCAACTTACGAGGGAGTGATATAAATGGATTTATCTATCAAAACCGTAATCGTTGATGATGAATTATATAACCGTGATGAACTGAAGTTTTTACTTGAGTCCCATCCGAGCATTCAAATTATTGGCGAAGCGGAAACAGGAGAAGCTGCTATTATGAAGTCTATTCAGCTTCAGCCCGACGTTGTTTTCTTAGATGTCGAGATGCCTCTCATGAACGGAATTGAGGTTGCAAAAGCTTTAATTGAACTTAAAAAACCGCCGCTAATTGTGTTTGCGACAGCCTTCCCGGAGTTTGCTGTGGAAGCTTTTCGATATGATGCTATTGATTATTTACTAAAACCATATGATGAAGAGCAATTAAAAGAAACGATTGAGCGGATTGAAAGGAAATTAAGTACGCCTATCCAGAACCAAATTCCTGAAAAACCTACCGGAAAGCTTGCTGTTGATGCAGATGGTGAAATTTTTTATCTTGACCCGAATGACATCCTTTATATTTTCAGAGAGGAAAAGATAACAAGAATAATAGCAAAGGCAGGTGAGTTTGAAGTAAAAACACCACTAAAGGATTTAGAAAATAGATTAGCCCTCTTCCACTTTTTCCGAATCCATAAAGGCTATCTTGTTAATTTAAAATATGTAACACGACTCACCCCATGGTTTAATGGAGCCTATCAATTACAAGTAGAAGGAAGAGATGAATTATTATCGGTTAGTCGCAATTATGTCAAGGCATTAAGAATGAGACTAGAAATTTAACAGCATCGAATTTCAATTTATCCTAATGCATCTTACCTGCCGATTTATACATGTTAACATGAATTTCCGACCTGTTAATCCTAATTTCCCCCAGTAGGCTACTTGTCAATTATACTTAGGATTGTAAACGTATCCATTAAGTAAAGGGGGAAAATTGATGTATACATTTCTTGTAGGTATTGTTCTGTTAATCCTCGGTTATTTCACCTATGGCAAATTCATTGAAAAAATCTTCGGGGTCAAAGAAGAGCGTGCAACACCTGCTTATGTTAATAATGATGGTGTGGACTATGTGCCGATGAGCACTGCAAAAAACTCACTAATTCAGTTACTAAATATCGCCGGAACAGGACCAGTATTTGGACCGATTATGGGTGCTTTATACGGACCGGTTGCTTTTATTTGGATCGTGGTTGGTTGTATTTTCGCCGGGGCAGTACACGATTATTTAACAGGAATGATTTCCATTCGAAACCGTGGAGCGCATTTACCTGAACTGGCAAGCAAATTTTTAGGAAAAGCAATGAAGCACGTTGTTAATGCCTTCGCTGTTCTTCTTCTTTTATTAGTTGGTACAGTATTTGTTTCGACACCAGCAAGCTTATTACATGTATTAATGAACGGTAAGATTGCACTTGGAATTATTATTGCAGTTATTTTCCTATATTATATTTTAGCTACATTATTACCAGTTGATAAAATTATTGGACGCCTTTATCCGTATTTCGGGGCTGTACTTTTAATTAGTGCTTTAGGTGTGGGTATCGGTTTGATTGTAAAGGGTGCACCAATTCCAGAGCTTTCTTTATCAAATTTCCATCCTGATCATGCACCAATATTCCCGTTATTATTCTTTACAATTACTTGTGGAGCTCTTTCAGGTTTCCATGCAACACAAACGCCCATTATTTCACGGACAACGCAAAAGGAAAAACAAGGCCGCAAAATTTTCTACGGCATGATGATTGCCGAAGGTATTATTGCGATGATTTGGGCAGCTGCGGCAATGAGCTTATTCGATGGCTATGGTGGCTTGAATGAAATGCTTGCGTCAGGTGGACCTGGATTAATTGTTAGTGAAGTTTCTACGATGATGCTCGGTGCGATTGGCGGAACGATTGCCGTTCTTGGTGTTGTCGTATTACCTATTACATCTGGAGATACTGCCTTCCGTAGTGCTCGGATGATTATTGCTGAATACTTTAATATTGCCCAAAGGAAATTCTCAAGCCGTTTATGGATCGCGATTCCATTATTCGCTATTTCAGTTGTTCTTACGCAAATTGACTTCAATCTCCTTTGGAGATATTTCAGCTGGGCTAACCAAGCTACCGCTGTAATCGCTCTGTTTGTTGGCGCGATGTATTTATACATTGCAAAGAAAAATTACTGGATTTCATTAATCCCAGGAATCTTTATGCTGTTAATGGTTATCACCTATATCTTAAATGCAAAGATTGGCTTTGGGTTATCGATGAACATCGCGTGGATTGGCGGTACAATTGGCACTACAATTCTTGTTATCTTGTTCTTTAATGCTGCTAAAAAAGCTCGGGCAAACAAGCTGCCGCTTGAAGAAGATATTTCAGATTGGGACGATGTCGCCTAATGGGTTGCTGCAGTCCGGAATATCGTAAGATTGTGAATGAAAAAGAAGAGGAAATTAATAAAACTAAAAGCCGCACCCTTTTTGCGAAGGATGCGGCTCTTTCATTTTGTCTAGTTCACTTGTAATCTTAGAAAATATTAATTGTTACAACGTTAGGAATTTGGTTGATTCTTTCCTCAATACTAGGAAGAACTTCACCATTTACATCACCGTCAATGTCGATCATTGTATAAGCGTAATCGCCACGGCTTCTATTCACCATATCTGCAATATTCAAGTTGTAATTAGAGACCGCATTTGTGATTTGACCAACCATATTTGGAACATTTTTATGGAATACAGCCACACGGCGTTTTCCTGTGTACTCCAAGTATGCATTAGGGAAGTTCACAGAGTTTTTGATATTACCAGTTTCTAAGAATTCCTTCATTTGGCGTGCAGCCATAACTGCACAGTTTTCCTCAGACTCTTCAGTAGAAGCACCAAGGTGAGGTATGCATACTGTATTTTTCATCTTCAATACATTTTCATTCGGGAAGTCAGTAATGTATTTTCCAACGATACCACTTTCAAGTGCGTCAGCCATATCAGCTTCATTTACAAGCTCACCACGTGAGAAGTTCAAAATATGAACACCTGTCTTCATTAATTTAAATGCTTCTGCATTGAACATGCCTTTAGTACTTTCAACAACTGGTACATGGACAGTAATATAATCGGCGTTTGCAAATACCTGTTCAAGTGTCATCGCGCGTTTTACATTTCGAGAAAGCTTCCAAGCTAAATCAACGGAGATATATGGGTCATAGCCAATTACATCCATGTCTAAGTCAAGAGCATCGTTAGCCACAAGTGCACCGATCGCACCTAAGCCAATTACGCCAAGAGTTTTACCTTTAATTTCTTTACCAACGAATTGCTTCTTTCCAGCCTCTACTAGCTTAGGGATTTGGTCACCTTCATCCACTAAAGTCCTAGTCCATTGAATACCAGAGAAAAGGTTGCGTGAAGAAGCTATTAATGAAGTTAACACAAGCTCTTTTACTGCGTTAGCATTTGCTCCTGGCGTATTGAACACAACGATTCCGCGCTCTGTGCATCTTTCAATCGGAATATTGTTCACGCCGGCACCAGCACGTGCAATTGCCTTTAAGTTGTCGCCTAATTCCAAAGAATGCATGTTAAAGCTGCGTAAAAGAATAGCATCAGGGTTTTCACTGTCGTTGTCAATTTTGTAATTTTCGTTAAATACATTTAGCCCACTTTCTGCGATGTTATTTAACGTTTTGATTTGTTTTACCTTGTCTAAAATTACTATACTCACCGAAATCTCCTCTTTCCTCTTTTTATACTATACAAAATTTATTTTTTAATTTGAAGATAGTATAAGAAAGGACATCGACTTCCGCCATTATTGGCGGTAAGTCGTGTCTTTCTAATATTAGAATAGTTTAATAAATTTGAAAATCATACAATTCACTAGTACTTTAAGCGAAAAGCTTCGACCTTTTTGCCTGAAAAGTTTCTCTAAGATAATAATAACCTAATTAACTGGAAATATCGACATTAAGTTAAAAATTACTTGTTTATCCCTCCTAAAAACATAAAGAGGTAAGGGAGAATCCCTTACCTCAGCCCAGGCGAACGGCCACTCCAACACTATATGCTCCCTCGCGGTTCGTCCGCGTCTCGCCAGTTACATATAGCTTTTTGATTAACTTTATCTTACCAAATTCTCGATTAACCTTCAAGCCAAAATCCATTCCAACATTTCTATTTTTTTCATGACCCTGCCACTTCCTCTTTCACAATCATTTGATAAATATCTTCAAGTGACCATGTCTTGCCTTTTTCATCTTTATAAACAACATGTTCGCTGCGGAAATGTACAGGGGAATCCAACCCTGCAGCGGCAGCTAACCGAAACAGGCCTTCACGCATTGAAATTACATAATTGGCTGTTCGATGCTTTTTCTCATCTATAACTAGTGCTTTTTGTAAGAAAGGATCGGTTGTAGTAACGCCAACTGGACAAGCATTTGAATGACATTTAAGTGTTTGAATACAACCCACTGTAATCATAAACCCTCTGGCGATATTTACGAGGTCAGCTCCCATTGCAAGGGCAATGGCTACGCGGTCTGGAGAAAATAGCTTCCCTGATGCGATAATTTTAACACGATCACGAACGCCATGTTCTTTTAACGCATAATCCAATAATGGCAATGCGGATTTAATCGGTAGCCCCACGCTATCAGCTAATTCCTGATAAGTCGCACCCGTACCACCTTCACCACCGTCAACCGTAATAAAGTCTGGTCCCTTTCCGGTAATTTTCATTTGTTGTGCTAACTCATCTGCTTCGTGGCGGCTCCCAATTACAACCTTAATTCCAACTGGCTTTCCGGTCTGCTCACGGATTTTCTCAACAAAATCAAACAAAGATGGAAAGTCCGTATATTCGACAAAACGATTTGGACTGTCAATTGTTTTAAATGGTTCTACCATACGGATTTTTGCAATTTCCTCCGTCACCTTTTCAGCATCAATATGACCACCGCGCGTCTTAGCCCCTTGTGCTAATTTAAGCTCAAATGCTTTAATCTCGGGAATTTTGCTTTTTTCTAATAATGCATCCCAATTAAATTTCCCCTCTTTATCACGAACACCGAATAAACCAGGTCCAATTTGCATAATGATATCAACTCCACCTTTGAGGTGGTACTCAGAAAGACCGCCTTCCCCCGTATTCATCCATGTCCCCTTAGCCATTCCTAACCCTTCCGAAAGGGCGGTAACTGCTCGTTCACCCAAGGAACCATAGCTCATCGCTGACATGCCAATCTGCCCTTTTACGATAAAAGGATGTTTTAGATTCTTGCCAATCACAATAGCATCGCTGTCATCCAACAGATAGGCCATCGATTCGTCCGGCTCTAAATTCTCCTTTCTCCTCGTAAATAAAGGTTCCTTTACCAATAAGTACTTATGAGTGGTTACCTTGGTCTCCCGGTTCATTTTTAACTCTTCGGTAATTTTCGGAAACATCGAGTTCCTTATATAATATCCTGGTTCTTCATAATCTCTTTTAGCGCCAAAACCAATGACATCACGCTTGTACTTTGCTTTTTTAACTATATGCTCATATTGGTCTCGGGAAAGTGGCTTTCCTTCATTGTCATTATTAAACAAATACTGACGTAATTCCGGTCCAATTGTTTCGAAAAAGTACCTAGCACGTCCAACCACCGGGTAATTCCTGAGCACCGGGTGTTGTTTTTGACTCTGATCAATAAAATACAAAATAATAACAGTAATAATTAAAGCCAACAGTATCAATGCACAAAAAGTAAAGGCAATGACAGTAAAAACATTCGCGATTTCCAACCATAGTACCCCCAGTTATAGGCATTTAATATTCAATATACTTATAATTTCCAAATAGGTGCTTAATATCCCCATTAAATGGAACTTTTCTTACCCAATATCAATAGCTAAGAAAATAGACTTGCGGTAGTCGCAAGTCTATTCTTTTTGGATAAACACCACTTTTAAATAATTTCCTTCTTTATATTCCTTACTAGTTGCAAAATCAGAAGGCAGTGAGAATTCCTCTCTTATGCTATATTTTTCGTTGGATTCTTTAAATGCTTGATCAATGAAGACTTTAAACCTTTTCATCCCAAAAGCAGCACAATTTGTTGAAGCTACAATTACCCCATGTTCTGTGGTGATGGAAATCGCCTCTTTTAGGAGATTCTTATAATCCTTCGCAGCACTGAAGGTGTATTTCTTCGACCTTGCAAAGCTCGGGGGATCAAGAATAACAACATCAAAGGTTCTATTTTTCTTAACAGCGTATTTAAAATATTGAAACACATCTTCAACAATAATATCATGATTTTCATAATCCACTTCATTCACACTAAATTGTTCAATCGTCTTAGCTCGACTTCGGTTAGCAAGATCTACACTTGTTGTCTTTGTAGCTCCGCCTAATGCTGCAAAAACGGAAAATACCCCTGTATATGAAAATGTGTTTAAAACGGTTTTACCTTGTACATATTTATCAAAAATGGCCTTTCTGACATCACGCTGGTCAAGGAAGACGCCCACCATTGCCCCTTCATTTAGGTATACAGCCAAATTAACGCCATTTTCCTTTACGATAATCGGGAATTGGCCTCTTTCTCCCTCCACAAATCCATCTTCCTCTATGTATTGCCCACCAACGTCAAAACGCTTTTTTTGGTAAATAGCTTTGTAGTCAACTAACTTTTTCAGTGAATCAATAACGTAATCATAAAATGTGAAAATACCCTCGCTATACCAATTAATTAAATAATAACCATTAAAATAATCAATCGTTAAGCCGCCAATGCCATCACCTTCAGCATTAAAAACTCGGAAGGCATTCGTTTCTTTATTGCTAAAGAACTGGTTTCTTTTATTTAATGCCGTTTGTAGTTTCTTTTTAAAAAACAATTGATCTATCTTTTCATTTTCATCATGTGTAAGAATCCAGCCATAGCCTTTATTCTGCTTGCCATAGTAACCTTTTCCGATAAATTGATTCTTTTCATCAACAAGCTGAACAAGCATCCCTTCTTCTGTTACGTTATTCATATTATGAACCGCTTCTTTAAGAATAAGGGGATAACCCGCTTTATAGGCTTTCTCGAATTTTGGCGTTACCTTTAAAATCCTTTGCATCTGCCTTTCCACCATCCATATCTTCTTAGATTATCCTTTGACTATATAGTACTTGTGGGTATTTCTCCAATACATTTTAAGTAAAGCTTTTTTGTAAGTAATTGGCGGAACTTTTGTAATATTAATAGACAGGTCCCTACTATTTTTATAAAATAAGCTTATAGAGACTAGGGAAGGATGTGACCTATGTTACTTAAAGCCCGGACTGAATCCGATGAATTATTGGCAATGCGTTACCTCAACCCAAGAATGGAATTAACCGATAAAGCCAAGTTTCGCTATTCAAACCTTGAAAAAGGCTATGAAGGCGAAGTGAGTTTTGACCTCCTAACAAAAAATCTTCAGGAAGAAAGGTACATATTAAACGATCTGCTCCTTGAAGTAAACAACTCCACCTTCCAAATTGATTCCTTAATTATTTCCAAGGGAGTTATTCACTTATTAGATGTAAAAAACTTCGAAGGTGATTGCTACTTCCAATCAGACAAGTTCTTTTCCGTGAATTCTGGTCGTGAATATGCTAATCCAGTCACCCAACTAAACAAGTGCACAACCCATTTCCGCCAATTACTCCAAAACCATAAGATGAATTATCTTGTTGAATCTTCTGTGATATTTATCAATCCTGAATTCACGTTATATCAAGCTCCAATGAACCTGCCCATCGTTCTACCGACTCAAGTTAATCGTTTTATTCGAAATTTAAACAATACACCATCAACCTTAAACGACGGCCACAAGAATCTAGCCCAAAAATTGCTCTCATTACATCAAACAAAGAATCGATTTGCTGTATTGCCTGAATATGAGTATGAGCAGTTGCAAAAAGGGATTTTTTGTTTAAAGTGTAAATCGCTATCAGTTGCTGTTAATGGTAGGAAATGTGTTTGTTGTTGGAAATGCGGACATAAAGAAGATATTGAAGCCGCTGTATTAAGAAGTGTGAAGGAATTTAAGTTGCTATTTCCAGATCGAAAATTAACTACAAACGCAATTTATGAATGGTGTCATGCTGTCCTAGGTAAAAAGACAATTTGCAGAGTTTTAAAGAAAAACTACACTACACATGGAAATACAAGTGATACTTATTATAAATAAATATTATTAAGGCGGACCAGTGGGTTCGGACTCTATTTCGATTTTTGCCACTTTTGAGTCCGAACTTGCCTCATCTTTGGACTCTATTTTTGATTTTTGCCACTTTTGAGTCCGAACTTGCCCCATCTTCGGACTCTATTTCAATTTTTGCCACTTTTGAGTCCGAACTTGCCCCATCTTCGGACTCTATTTTTGATTTTACCACTTTTGAGTCCGAACTTGCCTCATCTTTGGACTCTATTTTCGATTTTACCACTTTTGAGTCCGAACTTGCCCCATCTTCGGACTCTATTTTCGATTTTGCCACTTTTGAGTCCGAACTTAAGCGCCTCAAAAGCGACCGCACCCGGTTGTAGCCACTCTTTTAAGCTGGCGGAATTATGATTAACCACGCTTTTTAAAAAAATGAAGGCATCCACTTTAGACTTTCGGTGAGTGCCTTTCCTTTTCTTTTTATGAATACGATAAACAAAGTCCCATTTATTTTAATCCATTAATAAAATTTTCAATTTCTGCTTGTGTTTTGCGGTCCTTGCTTACAAAGCGGCCCAATTCCTTACCATTCTCAAAAGCAACAAAACTTGGAATTCCATATATATCAAGCTGCTGGCATAGATCAATGAATTCGTCACGATCTACATGAACAAAAGTATAATCTTTAAACTTTGACTCTATTTCCGGTAAAAACATATCGGCAAACCTACAATCAGGACACCAGTCTGCTGAAAAAACAAATAAATGCTTCCCTGCATTTTTAAATTGCTCAAATTCCTCAATAGATCCTAAGTTTTTCATGTAAATTCCCCCAAGTATTTTTTAGTAATATTTATTCTATCACTTTTTATTCGTTATGGCGGCAATTTAGCCTGTAACAAGTGAGAGCCACTTCCTCTTGATTCTTCAAATTCTATAATCCTAAAACCAAACATACAATACTACAGATTAGTACAAGTCCCCAATGACAAAATGATGAAAAAGACTTTTTCCAAAAACGAGGTGACAGAACAACATGGCATTCAACTCTCCAGAAAAGATACTTAAAACTGCAATAGTTGCTGGTGTAAAAAAAGTAAATTTGCCACTATCCAGTACTCTAATTCTTGGCTTTTTAGCGGGAGCCTACATATCATTCGGTTTTCTATTACATATTAGGATCACAGCAGGACTCCCCATACATTGGGGCTCGATGCCAGATTTCATCGGGGCGGCTCTTTTCCCACTTGGTCTGATCCTTGTCCTTGTTGCAGGAGGGGAACTCCTTACGGGAAGTTTCATGGCTGTTACAATCGCTAGACTTACTGGAAAAATAACGACATGGCATATCGTCAAAAATTGGTCCGTCATTACCATCAGTAACTTTATTGGGTCTATTTTTGTTGCTTATTTGTTTGGTCATCATCTTGGATTAACAGAAACGGAACCCTTTATAACTAAGACCATTGCCGTCGCTGAAAGTAAACTGAATGAATCTTTCCAAATGGCGCTGATTTCCGGAATTGGTGCCAACTGGCTTGTCTGTCTTGCAGTCTGGCTTGCCTATGCAGCAAAAGACACAGCTGGTAAAATCATTGGCATCTGGTTTCCCATTATGGCCTTCGTTACAATCGGCTTTCAACACGTGGTTGCTAATATGTTTATCATTCCAGCTGCCATCTTTGCCGGCTCTTTTAACTGGTTCATGTATTTAGAAAATTTCATTGCGGTTTTCCTTGGTAATGCAATTGGTGGCGCACTTTTTGTTGGCAGCTTCTATTGGATGGCTTATTCAAAAAATTTATGAATTTCATAATACCCGCAAACAACATAGCCTCCTGATTTAGCGGCAACAATCAGTGCACCCTTATCAATATCAAATTTCGGATTATGATCGAAATATGGTTTTCTATTCCTCCGAAAATTCCAAGAACTTTACATGAAACTTCCCGCTTGAGTCTTTAGCTACATACCATTATGTTATCCAACTTTGCTTTACAGAAATAGAGAACCATCACTTTTTATTTTCATACTATACAAATAGCATAAATAAAGAAGGTGATTATAATTAGCTCTTCGACATACTTGGACTTTTTATCCAAAATGGGGGTTGGTGGCGCGCACCCCGGTGGCCTGAATCTAACCAAGGAAATTTTTTATTCTGAGAAAATCAGTAGGGCTTCCCGTATTTTGGATGTGGGCTGTGGTACTGGCCAAACAGCTGCCTATTTAGCTGCACATTACGGGGCAAAAGTAACTGCGATGGATATCAATCCCATCATGATAGAAAAAGCCAAAAGTAGAATGATGCAATACCAATTACCAGTAGAAGTTATTCGGGGCTCCATAGAAGATTTTCCTCTGAAAGATGGTACATTTGATTTTATTCTTTCTGAATCTGTTCTTTCTTTCGTAAATAAGCCCCGGGCGCTTAAAGAAATATTTCGTTTGTTAAAAAGTGGCGGGCGCTTTATTGCAAATGAGCTTACCACCAATAATAAGCTTTTATCCTCGAACGAAGAAGAAATTAAACAATTCTACGGGTTGGATTCCGTTCTGAGTGAAACAGATTGGGTAGATTTATTGGAACAGTCTGGTTTTAAAAATATAAAAGCTCTTATACAAAAAAGTTCCATGTTACAAAATGACTCAACACCCGAGTTTCAACATTCAGAGTATATGGATCCCGGGCTTTATACAGTTATGATTCAACACTTAAATATACTAGTGAAGTATCAGGGGATTTTGGATAATAGAATTTTTTTATGTACGAGATAGCATTTTATGCTTTAAATAGAAAAAGGCTTACAGTCTTCTGTAGGCCTTTTTTGTGCATATCAAATTCGCCTTGGCGTATTTGCGCCCAGATTTTTTAGGCCCACAGGACGTGGGTCACAAAGACGTTGCCACAGGATGTGGCGTTCTTAGTCTTTGATCCGCTCGAAAAATTACCTTTGAAAATCTGAGGCATCCGCCGGAGGCTTTAACTTTATTCAGCAGGGGTTTGTACCCACACTGAATTTAAAATACTAACTTGCATTCATCTCACCACTTATGGAAGGGGGAGACTTCTGCTGAATGAAGTTAAATTTAGATAAAGAATGGGAAAAATGGCCCGAATCTTCTTATTCCAAAGAAAGGGAAGCCGAATAATCCGAATGGTCCAAAGAAAGGAAAAAATTGTCTGTCTTCGCTACTTGAAGCTTCCATGTGCATTGACATATGAGAATGATGGGAATGGTTGGAATGATCCGTCTGTACCATAAGAAGATACATTTTCTCATGGTCATAGCTGTGAAGAATGCCCTGATAAATAGAACCATCGTTCAATTCAACTTGAATAAGCTGATATAAATGTTTTTGGCACTTTTCATGGAAATTCGTATCCCTTTGTAAATAATAGGCATTGTTTTGATGTTGATAAATGTTTGATTGCATTAGACTTCCTCCTTAAATTTACTCATTTACAGGGTATTCGCGGAATTCTCTTTGTGTTACGAGTTTTTGTCATACTTGGAGGAACCTTACACTAACGGTGAATATCCGAGCCTGCTAAAATCTAATGCCATTTGATAATATCCCTTACTATTGGGATGAACCCCTCCTTTGGATAGTAACCCCTGCTCATTCCCCTTGAATACACTATAAATATCAGCTACTTTAACATTCGTTTCCCGACCAAAGCTTTTAATCAATACATTAAACCTTTTGATTGCCTCATCTACTACAGGAATATCAGGAAAAGGGTTATATAAAGTCATTAACCGGATAATGTATTTATCTTGTTTATCCATACGATGAATTCTTTCCAATAAATTAATGTAATTTTTCTGGGATTGTTTAATAGCATGTAAAATATCTTCTTTATTTTCATCCATTATAAATTGCCTGGCGGCGTTAATTAAGTCATCGCCTCCAGCCGTTATGGTGATGATATTGGCACATTTTATAGCTTCCGTAACAATTTGGGAATAAGTAAAATTTAAAACATCCTCTGTCGTTGCTCCTGATATCGCGTATTTTTGATAAAGAAGAGGCTCTTTGATTATTCGTTGGCTTACGCCTCTGTAATATTCAACAAATCCCGGATCCCAAATAGGAACACCAACACCAACAGTAAGGGAATCGCCTAACGCAAGATAACGGAAAAGGTTGAAGTTCATATTTCACCTCAGGTTAGTTAGTCGTATTCTTATCGTATTCAAATCACGCAATATTCGTAACCACCTGAGTTGTCTTTCATCCGGCACATTCCCCCTTTGATGAAGGAAGCATACAAATAATAAGTATATAGATACATGAAGGACTTACTATCAAATGGAAAGAAGGAAAAGGAATGCCAAGCGGAATGCATCAAGTTGAGGTGAGTTTGCCAATCAATCAAGTTTGGGATTTTGTTAAGGACATGGATAACTGGGCTCCACTTATTCCCGGATATATCCAACACCGGAAATTTACTAACCGTCAGTCCACCTGGGAATTTTACGGTAACGTTGGATTCATCAAGAAAAAAATAGGTCTAATGGTCACTATTAAGGAGTGGATTGAACCGACAAAAGTTACTTTTAACTTAAAAGGAGCAAATGAGGACCTTTCAGGTAGAGGATATTTCCTAGCAGAAGCTATTGATAAAAATAAAACAAGGATGACTCTTTATCTTGAGCTGACAGCTAGTGGTGCAATGGGTCCGCTCATTAATAAAGTTTTAAAGTCTTATCTTCCCAAGGTAACGGAAGAAATGGCCATTGCTATCGCTGCAAAATTGGAGGGGCAAAAATAAAATCTATAAAGGCTGTCCCCCGCTAGGTTAAAGCAGCGGGGGACTGAAATTACCCTTCTTCATGCATAATTGTTCCTATCTAAATCCTTTTTTAAACGTTCTAACTGCAAAAGATGATGTCGGTAGTGCATTTCAATGAGCAAAAACCATTCCTTTGCATGTAATGCCCCGAAACTCGGGTGGGAGACCGTATTCTGTTTAGATACCTTTTCAAGCTTAGGCTCGGTTTCTTCCATTCGGTGAATTACACTATTTATTCCTTGGACTAACTGTTCTTTGCTTTTCGGTTGCTCCGGTGTATATTGTGGGGAAGGAGGAACCTTAATTCGTATAGGCGGAAAGCCTCCCCGTTCAAATATCGCTGCACCCTCCATTGTTTTTTCAGCTAAAGAGACCGTATCATTCTTACTCTGTATGCAATGTTCGATATTATGAAGGTGCATATAAAGAGCCGAGTTAATTAGATGCTGGTACATTTGTCCAATTGACCACTCATCCTTACTTGGCTGCCACTTCAATTGCTCCATACTGAAATTATCCAGTTCACGAAGATAATGAAACGCTATGTCTTTAAACTGCTGTAATGCTTTCGTTGTATTCATGTCAAACAACTCCTTTATCATGATATAGTCTGACTATAACAAAACGCTACTGACAACTGCATGTCAGTAGCGTTTCAACATTTTTTCGATTTCTTCACGGATTCGGTTTCGAAAGGATTCTGGTTCTAATACAACTACATCTGCACCCCAGCCAAGTACCCAATGCAGTAATTCGTCAGGCTGACGAACTCGAAAGATTGCATGCAAACCACTCTCATGCTCCTCTATTGCTTCCATGTAAAAGTTATTTGATTCCTTCACTTTATCTACAATTTCAGGGTTAATCTTAATGATTACACTTAGATTGCGATCATCCGGAGGCTCGTAATCAGGCAAATTAAAATCGGTAGGCATTTTAAATTGCTCTTCCAAAATAGTAAGTTGCGTCATCCGAGATAACCGGAAATGACGCATTCCCTGACGCAGATGACAATGTGCAATCAGTATCCATGACCCTTGAACCAACACAAGCCCATAAGGATCCACAACACGAAAGCTTTGGCGGTTCCCATCCACTTCCGGCATGCTTTTTAAATACTGAAAGCTTATTTTTCGCTCCTCCAATATTGCTCTACGCACCATTACGATGTATTCCTTCTCTTTTTCCCAAGAAACAAGTTCACCAGAAGAAAGCAATCGGATAGTCTTACGCACCCGGGATGTTTCTCTGCGAACAGTCTCAGGTAGAATAGCCTCAATTTTTTCACAGGAGGTTTGGGCACTGATTCCATAATCATCATCAAATCTTTGTTTAATAAAATCCGCACCTATGAGCAATGCAACTGATTCCTCCGCCGTGAAACTAATCGGTGGAAGAAAATACCCATCCATCAATGAATACCCCAAACCTGGGGCTCCTATCACCGGTACACCAGCCTCACTAAGAGCTTGAATATCACGGTAGATAGTCCTTACACTTGTCTCGAATGTAGATGCCAAATCCTCAGCGCGTAAAATCCCCTTACGTTGCAACTCAATCACTATGGCCAACAAGCGATCTGTCTTCTTCATGCTTCCTAACCTCCCCCGCAAGCAAAAATAAAAGTTTAAACGAGCTTGAAACCTGTAACAAACTTTCTTAATATTCGCTAATACTTCCTTATTTTCCTGTTTTCATTCCTTATGATTTCCTTATCCTTTCCTTAATTAAAAAAAGAGCGGATGTGTTCTACATGACTAACCTGCTTTTTATGATATAATAGTCCGATAGTCTTTTGGCATCAAGGAGGCTTCATAATGAAGTTAAATAAAGGCATTTTGTTCGTATTAGTAGGTTCAGGATGTTTTGGCTTTACACCGATATTCGCTAAATTGGGGTTTAGCTACGGCTACTCACTTGCCCAAATTACGATCCTTCAAATGTTTATTTCTGTATTTTTGTTATGGTCTATCACTCTAATTAAACGATCCAGCTTTAAAGGGCTTAATAAGAAGAATATCCCTCAAATCATGATGACCGGTTGTTTTGCCGGCTTAACAAGTATTTTTTACTATGGTGCAATAGAATATTTGCCTGCCTCATTGGCCATTATTTTATTGTTTCAATTTGTTTGGATAGGAATTTTTTTAGAATGGATTTTCAACAAAATTAAACCTGCGCCTATAACTTTATTGTCCATCGTTTTAATATTGATTGGAGTCTTTTTTGCCTCTAATATCTTAAATGGCGACGTACAGGGACTACCTTTTAAAGGTTTCCTTTTTGGTATTCTTTCCGCATTCACTTATGCCGGATTTATTTTTTTCAGTGGAAAGGTCGCAGTAAAAGTAGACCCATGGACTCGGACATCTTTAATGTCTACTGGGTCAACCATCTTAATTCTTATCATTTTCCTGCGTGACATTCCCTCTGTATTTCCGTTGGAGGTAAACTTATTAACGTCAGCCGTTGGTGTTTCTCTATTTGGAGCAGTCATTCCCCCACTATTTTTCGCAGTGGGCGCACCATTGGTTTCAGGTGGAATCGCCAATATATTGTCATCCGTTGAATTACCAGTTGCCATCCTATCAGCCAGCTTTATTTTATCAGAAGTAGTAACGCCACTTCAGTGGTTAGGCACGGCTATTATATTAGCAGCGATTGTGTTAAATGAGCTTGGCAGAAGTCTTTTTAGGGTTAGGAAACATATTAGGGGGTAAATACTTTTTATTTGAAAGAAAAAATAATAATACTTATCCCCCAATAGAAGTAGAATAAGGATGTAGTAACCATTTTGTTAAGGAGGCGAATTCATATATGATTATAGGAACAACAGAGAAGATTGCTAATTATAAAGTTACAGAAGTGTTGGGTCCAGTTTTTGGTTTAACGGTAAGGGCGAGAGGGATTGGTAAAGATATCTTGGCTTCTCTAAAGGGCATTGTTGGCGGGGAAATAAACCAGTATACAGAAATGCTGGAAGATGCAAGAAAACAAGCAATTGACCGGATGGTGAAAAATGCAACGACGATGGGAGCAAATGCTATTATTATGATGCGCTTTGATTCTGGTGAAATTGGTCAGAACATGAGTGAAATTGTTGCTTACGGTACAGCTGTTATTGTTGAAAAGGAATAACTAATGAAATGGGTTTTAGGATTTTACGGTATCCAACTCCTCATTCTACTTATACTGATCGTCGGGTCTTGGTTTATATGGGACCGCCGTTTCAAAGCAAAACATGGTCAACAAGTACCTAAAGGCTTCGTTCGAACAAATGAGGTATCTATTGATCCAACTACAAATAAAAAATTAGTCGTTTATTTCAATCCAGAAACCGGTGAGCGTTTTTATAAGGAAGAATGAGTAGGCATCCAAAAATGGGACAGAGGGTCGGGAACTCTGTTCCATTCCAATTAAAAAAAGAGCAATCCTTTATAGACAGCCCATCGAAAAAACCGCATCTATTTATAGTACGGTTCACCGTAACGTTGGATGGGGTAAACTAACTTCATTTCCTTAAATAAAAAAACGGGGCAAGAGCACTATATGTAAAAAAAGGCTTACCCTGTTTTTTATTATTTTTCATAATGTCCCCATTTTGTCCCTATTTTTGTCCCCATTTTCCCAATTGGTATTTAAAGACTAATGATTTAAGCTTCAGTATTGTCCCATTTTGTCCCCATCTTTAGGGTGAATAGATATATTTTGTACCCGCTCCTCTTCCAACGATTTTTACACCATCTGGTTCTAGTTCCTGTATTAAACGTTGTACTTGTTTACGATTCATCCCAGTTAACTGTCTTATTTCCTTATTAGTTAAGCTTCGATCTGTTTTTAAAATTGATAGGACTCGGATTTTGACTGCCTCTTTATCCAAACTTTGCTGCCGTTCATATTTCATTTCTCCTTTTAACATTTCATAGGCATTTCGCGAAAAGGTGAAATATCTTCCTTTTCCACGACCAATTGATTCTAATAAGTTAAACTCATTATGCATTTGGCTAAGTAGTTCACGGGCTTGTTCCATACTTCTTTGTGCGACGTCGGCAGCTATTGAAGTATCAATTTCTTCATGTCTCATTAAATATTGCAATACAAGCAAGTGGTCAACATCAATGTGATGATTTTCTTTCGCCATATGATCAATCAAGTTTTTAAAGTTTTTATTTAAAGGAGAAGATATAAAAGTAAGCTCAATGTTACTACCAATTTCCCTATAGATAGGTGGCTCTTTTCCTTCAATTAATAATGAGCGAAATATCCTTGAAACGCCCAAATTTGAACGATTAACTAATTTTAGCCTATCTAACAAATCCATTAAGTGATTATTCCTCGCTACTGGAGGATGGTGGAGGATGTTTTGAGGAGTAATACCCCCGACAAACTCCCCTGGATTAGTTAGGATTAGCTTATCCTTATATTGCTTCAACATGATAGTCCCAATCATTCGATAGTCCCGATGACCAAATGCATTAAGTAATGCTTCCCTTAGTGCTATTGTCGGATAAGTGCTAAACTCTGGATGTACAAGTCCAGATTCAACAGTTACCATTGGATTATCAACAGCAATGTATCGTTCGAGTTCATATAATGCTATGGGAATAGCGTGTGTTCCGTCATCCCTAAGGGAATAATCTGTGTCACTGATCATCTTTCTATACGACCATTTATGTTGAGGAATCAACCTTGAAATAGCTTCAGGTTTCCCAACAAGTAACAAGGAACCTTTTGTAAAATAATGATCTTTTAATGCTCCAATTGACCGTAATAAATCCTCATCAGATAATGATAAAAGGTTTGCGTCAACCCTTTCTCTAGACATAATTTCACGTACACGTTCCATTGCGGAATGTGAGAAAAGACTTTTCCAATCTTCATGTATAATTTCTGCAGTAAAGTCCAGTTCAATTGAAGCATCCATCATTTTACGCCTTAATGATCCAGTATATGGAATACAATCCTTGCCCTGTCTTATAGTTGCTGAACCATCAGTTGTAGTATAAGGTGGCATACCCGGATACACATTCATTAGCAATAAGCGCTTTGTTCCTTCAGATACAACAATGTCCTCAAACACCGGAGTTAGATGTGGGTCTGTTTTTTCATAAATCCTTTTTTGAAGGATAGTGGTGTCCAAATCTTGCGGAACACCCAATATAGCATTAGATTTTCCTTTAACTTTATCAGCAACACCGAATACAACGCTGCCTCCACCACCATTGGCCATACATACAGCCATTTTTAACATCAACTTAATGTTGTCATCAAAACTTCTTGTAATCCATTGCTTAAAATCTATTTGTTGTGATTCCAGATCATCAGCAATATTTGTTTCTAATTTCTCTAGTAGACGGTAAATTTCATCTTTAGATATCATCTATACCACCTCCTACGTTTCAAATTGAATTTTTATACTGTCTGCACAAACTTGCACAGCAATTTCTATCATTCCTAGTCATATCAATGCTTATTGGTCAAATTCACATCGAAAGTGTTGCCTTATTTATTATAAATTCTATATATGTGATTAATTCCCTTCTTTAAAAGCATTCGTTAAAAAGGTGATACGGAAAATTCCGTATCACCTTTTCAAATACTATATCGCATTGTTCATCTAGTTGCCTTTTTTACCAGATTGAGAGAAATCCGGCATTTTTGTTACAGATGGCAGACCAGAGATATAACCAATACCGCCTGTTTTATTAATACCAATTTGTTCATCAATCGCTTTAAGTAGTTCTTCTTTATTAATAGCGGTAATGGACTTACCATCTACTTCGTCACCAGGATGCTGGAAATTACTGAAAATATATGAGAATCCATTACGATCATCAGCAGCAAATAATCCAGTTGCTTCCGCTCCTGCTGGAACAGATAAAATTCGATCTAATTCTTTTGTATCAACATTATAAGCCCAAACGAAGTTATTTGTGTGGGCACCACTATCTTCACCAATAAATAGTATTCTCATTGCTTCAGAGTAACTTAGGTTATCTGGATTCGCTACTTTATCTACATTCGCAGTGTTTCCATATGCATCAGCTTCTTTTAAATCTTCACCAACAACTAATCCAGACATTGAAAGTGCTACATATGAGCTATTAATTGCCTTTCCTTGACTATCTTTTTGGTCACTTTGTAAGTCTAATTGATAAGTTACACCAGCTTTAATTTTTGGCAATTGAATATGGTCTGTCGGGTCTTTTCCTGTTGAATCCTTTTCCATAGCCTTACTTTGATCGGAAATTGCAATATACACTTTTTTATCCTTTTCGTTTAGCGCTACACCTTCCATTTTATTAAATTCTGTAGTCGCACCAAGAATAGCCGCATATCGACGAGTTTCAAGGAAGGCTGCTGCCTTTTCTTTGCCAGGTTTAAGTTTTAGGTATTCAACTTTTCCTTCATTTGAGTATGTTTTAATAGCTGTGAAACCTGCTTTAGGAGCATCTGAAGTTTCAAAAATATCATTGAATGTACTCCCGCTGTCAATAATATTTTTCACTTCTTTATCCGTTGCATGCCCTAAATTAATCCATTGTAAATCTCCTGAGCCACCGTTTTCAATACCTGTTTGTTTAAATGTAGCTGCATATAATGTTCCTGATGATAAATCTTTTTCTTTGTCAGCTACATACATAAACATTCCTGTATTACCACCATCATCCCCGTAAAAAACAGTTTTATTATCAGGCATGACTTTAGCTAACTCATGAGAGAAACGTCCTGTACTGTAATGTTTTACAACGGATGTTTTACCATTCTTATCTACTGTAATTTCAGGAGTGTAGCCATAGAAATAAGGATTAGCCTTTGCTTTATCTCCGAAATAGAATTGAGCGAATGTTTCAACTTGACTTCTTACTTTCGAAGTTTGGTCTAAGAAAAGACGTGCATCTGGTTCGTACTCTTCAGAACCTAAATGTGTATTCCATGGAGATAATGATCCATTACATGGAATCCAAAGTCCATTTACAGCTGAAAAATCAACTTTTTCTACTTTTACAGTTTTGAGTTCACCTGTTTTTTTGTTCTGTTCCAACTCAGTTAAAGACATAGATGCTGGAACTAAACCGTATGCTGATTTACCAGCAGCATCAATAGTTTGATATTCATAATGTGTAATCATATAAAGTTTACCGTTAATAGGCATGAATAAGCTGTTTGAATCCGGAGCATCAGAGACAAAGTAGCCTCCGTTTGTGCTGCTTGGATCCTTAATTGGATTTCCATTTACATCAATGGGTGTGTGTACCCGCAGGGACTTTTTCACCTTTAACTGTGGCTACCTTATCTTCCGATTTAAATAGGTAGTTGTAAGTCAGCGGAAATGTATGTACTTTTCCATTGATATATTTCACATCAACGGTTGCATTTGTATATGTTTTTACCATTTCATCAATAGTAGTAGGTGCTGCCATTCCATTAAATCTAACAGATTCTATTTTAATATTTTCCTGGGAAGCCGCTACTACTGGTGTTACTGCTGGAACAGTAATAGCCAATGTAAGTGCTAAAGTAGCCCCTTTTTTCGCAAGTTTCTTATTAATCATCTAAAAAGTCCCCCTAGTAGATTTATAGTTTTCAGTTCAATTAAACCAGATAATTGTTAATGCAATATTAACCTTTTGTATGTTTTTTATTAGAAAACATTCCATTTTTAATTTATCGAGGTAAACTCTGGTGTTTAGAAGTAAGCAAAAAATAATCCCCACCTGTCAAACCAGATGGGGATTACAAGGGAGGTGGAAAAAGTTTCATCCTCCCGCTTCTATTTATGATACGATTCACTGTAATACATCAAAGTAAGACTTTACAACTTTAGATGTAATTAATTCTTTCTACAAACCTTTTCGCAGCGCGTGATAACGAAACGTTTTTTAAATAACAAATACCAATGCTCCGTTTTGGAATTTCCTCTTCTAACAATACCTCGTATATATATCCCTTTTCTATGTAATCCTTTGAAAACTCTTTTATGATACAAGAAATGCCTAAGTTTATTCTTGTAAATTCTATTAATAAATCATAGGATCCAAGTTCGAATACAGGTGAAACCTGGAATCCCTTCTTTTTCAAAAAGTTTTCTACAAAGATTCTTGAATTTGATTTTTTTTCTAAAAAAATTAACGGCATTTTCATTAAATACTCAAAACTAATCGGATTCTTCGTTATCCGTTTATATTTTTCTCCACAAACAAAAATATCCTGAATTTCCTTACATGGTATGGCTTGAATATTCTCGTCTTGTATAGGCAGATTACATATGCCTAAGTCCGCTCTGCCAGCTTTAATAAGCGCACAAATTTCTGTTGTTGTTCCATTCAATATAGTTAATTTGATTCCAGGGTATCGGAAATGGAATTGCTCCAAATAAGGTAACAGAAAATAACGTGAGATTGTATCTCCAACCCCGATTCGTAATTCTCCAAACTTTAATTGTTTAAATTCTAATAATTTATCTTCTGCAACATTAATCATTCCTATAGCTGAGTTCACGTGTTCATATAATAGACTTCCTTCATTTGTTAATTCTACACCCTTCGATGTTCGATAGAAAAGCTGTATATCTAATTCATTCTCCAGCTTTGAAATGGATTGACTGACAGCAGATTGTGTCATATATAGTTCCTGTGCCGCCTTTGAAAAACTTTTATTTCGGCTGACAACGTTAAAAATACGATATAAATCTAATTTCCCGATCATATTACCACCCCTTATACCTGATATTATAAACATTAATTTTACTAATATCATTTAAAAGGATATAGTAGTGTGGGATAAAAAATTGTATTTCATTTAATCATAATACTCTTATTAGAGGAGAGGTTATATTGGAAAGAGTAGTTGGAACAGTCGTACGTGGACTTCGTGGACCAATCATTAACAAAGGCGATAACATTGAAGAAATTGTCGTAAATACTGTATTAAATACAGCTAAGGTAGAGGGTTTTTCTATTAAAAATCGGGACATTGTAACGATTACTGAATCCGTTGTAGCCCGTGCCCAAGGGAACTATGCAACTATTGACGATATTGCTACAGATATAAAGAGTAAATTTGGAGAAGAAACAATCGGTGTGACTTTTCCAATTCTAAGCCGTAATCGATTTGCAAACTGCCTAAAAGGGATTGCAAAAGGAACAAAGAATGTAGTCTTAATGTTAAGTTATCCATCTGATGAAGTGGGTAATCACCTTGTAGATATTGACGACCTAGATACTAAAGGAATTAACCCTTGGACAGACGTATTATCAGAAGCGGACTTCCGCAAGCATTTCGGTTATAACAAACATCGATTCACAGGTGTTGACTATATTGATTATTATAAAAGTTTAATCGAAGCGGAAGGAGCAAATTGTGAAGTTATCTTCTCAAACAATGCAAAAACCATTTTAGACTTTACAAAGAATGTGTTAACTTGTGATATTCATTCACGCTTTAGAACGAAGCGCATATTAACAAACAATGGCGCTAAAAATGTATTGGGCCTTGATGACATTCTCAATGAACCAATCAATGGCAGCGGTTTTAACGAGGCCTACGGCTTACTAGGATCCAATAAGGCAACGGAAGACAGTGTGAAACTTTTTCCTAATAACTGTCAACCAATTGTCGATAGTATTCAAGCTAAGCTTAAAGAAGAGACAGGAAAAACAGTAGAAGTAATGGTTTACGGCGATGGTGCATTCAAAGATCCAGTGGGTAAAATCTGGGAACTTGCAGACCCTGTTGTATCACCAGGATATACTGCTGGGCTTGACGGCACACCAAATGAAGTGAAATTAAAATACTTAGCAGATAACAATTTCTCACACCTCCGTGGAAAAGAGTTAAAACAAGCCATTTCTGAATATATCCAGAATAAAAATGAAGACCTTGTTGGTGCAATGGAAGCACAAGGGACTACACCACGTAGATTAACGGACCTAATTGGATCATTATCTGATTTAACTTCTGGTAGCGGTGACAAGGGAACCCCAATGATCTATATTCAAGGATACTTCGATAACTATACAAAATAAGAGCAGTACAAAAGGGTGCCTTTTAAATTAAGACACCCTTTTTACTTTATCATTTATAAACCGCCTCTATTTATGATACGGTTCACCGTAACATTGGATAGGGTAAACTAATCAGATAAAAATATCCTCCCTTGAACCTAATCAAAGGGAGGATATTATTTAATCTAACAAATCATCTAAAGTTATACCATGAAAATCTGCTATTTCCTTTATAACTTGTTTGCCAATCTCTTTAGAAAAATCTGTTTTGGTATTTTCTACACCCCAAATTTCATCATCATTAAATAAGGTGTATAGCCTTTGAATAATAAAAGCGTAAATAATTAGGGCAGCAGCTATTCTTTTGTCAATTCTTAAATTTGGAATTGAACAGCTTGACCTAATATAACATTCTGAACTGTCATTAAAAATAAAGTTCAACTTATAATTTTGGTATTTTAGTAGTACATCTAAAGATTTAAATGGATGGTTTTTACTTACAAAGGCTTTTGTCACCAAAAGTGAAGGGACAACATCACTGTTTCCTGTTATCGTATGAGTCTCATCTGCAATATTACCAATAAAACCAGCAATGCTATCTACCTCAAACCTTGCTTCAAGAAGACCGTTATGCACTTCGTATCTATAGAAGAGCCAATAAAAGAGATCAGGGTCAATTTTATAATCAGTAATTTGGATACCTTCATCCATATCCAATTCTTTTAAATAGTCTCCAAATAACTTTTTTACTTTGTTTAAAGAAGTTGTGCTAGCAGTATATAATATAGCATACACTCTTGCATTTAATTCAAAAAATACTGTTTGAACTGTCTCTATAATTGTTCTCTGTTCCTTTGGTAATAACTCCCCATTCTCATTAAACATATTTGACTTCCTCCGGGAAGTCTCAACATAAGCTTCACGAACGATATATCTGATATTGTCCTGATTTGGTAGTGTGAAATTTAATATTTCAGTCGATGTGTCACCAGCTCGCCCCCACATTGAGAGAAACTCACGTTCATTTTGATCCAAGTCTTCCAAGATACCTTCTGCAACATTACTTATTGTGGCAATGTTTGTTATGCTAAGTATTCTTTCTTGTAATTGGTCTAAATTTTCAATCGTCTCAACAATGTTTAATAAAGTTGTTCCAGACATTTATTATTTCACCTTTTTCAAATTAAGTATAAGTTTTTGTACTTTTATTTTTACCAATTTTAAGTGTACCACTTTAAAGATAATTCTGAAAATGGCATTCGCCTTATAATGTGTTCCTATCTTTATTTCGATATGACACTTTTCCCCATGAAGATTTTTAGGTTTTATTATTAACTCTGGAGAAATTATTATTGGTTCATCAAGATTATATGCACCTTCTACTACATGTGACCAATAGATTCTAATATTTTCTTTTTTATCTTTATATACATTATCTATACTCATGGATGATTGTGAAATCCAACCATTAACAATTTCAGTATCATAATATTTAGGACGATAAACAACAATTAAATCACCTTTTATTAACGATATTAAACTATTTGTAATCCTGTTACCCCCAGAAACACTAATATGAATTTTATAAGACTCTTGTGTATTTATAATATCTTTACTATCCCTATACTTAACGGTAAGTTGTTTAATTGGTTTATCTCCCTTTGAATTTCTGAAGCTAATTTCTATATTAACAGGCTTTAAAAATATTTCAAAAATCAACCATTCTAGCAAAATAATTATTATACTAGATATCAATATTGCTAATGCTGCTAGTATTCCAACTTGGGCCTTCTCGTTATCTATACCAATACTCTTTAAACTCGTTACAAACCAATTATTCTTCTTTACAAAAATAAACCATAGCGCAAATAGATTGGCTACGGTTTGTATAACTATAGTTAATATCCTATTCTTCATAAAAGTACCTCTGGGCCTTTAATTAAATAATCTATTATTGGATATTTACTTACCTCGTCAAAGTTGTTTTCTATAGAAAGCGTACCATTAGCATATATTTTAATTTGTTCATATTCGCCTTTACTATTTTGAAAGTTACCTGTTATCGAAAAAATTTTATATCCATTATTTATAGCTTCATCAAGTAAAACGAGTATTTGTTCTAAATTAAAATCCCAAAAATTTTCCTTCAATTCGCTTATTAATTCATCATTTCCATATTGTTCTTCATTATAGAATAATATATCTGTCAACTCAAAATTTAATTTTCTACTTTGGCGAATAAATTCAATGAATTTAAAATCAGTCATTATATGTTGGCTAATTTTATTTTTAAGAAGGTGGTTACTGATGCTATTCATAAACTCTCGATAATGCTCTGGTTCCACTCTTAACCCAAAAGCTACTTCAGAATCCCCAGTAATAACCCGTGTACTAAAATCTGAAAATCTAAGCTTTTTTGCATATGGACTTTGTGAGAAAAGTTTGTAAATTTGCACCTGTTTCACCTCCCTAATTAGTAAAATTATACCCTAAATTTAAAAATTTATGTTGATTTTTTATAATAAATTTATTCGACATACCAATCAAGTTACCTTCTTAGCCTAACATTATTACTAATTATTTTATTTAGTACTCCACATTTGTAAAAGCCAGTATCTGATAGCCTTATTTTGTCCTTTTCAAGGATAGCCTACTCTTCCATTCCATAAAGGGTAAAGGTTGCACCCTCATTACTACTTAAATTGATTTCCAGTTGGTTTCAGAGTAAAATAAAAGATTAAATGTTATAAAGCAAATCTATAGATCCGAAAAACAATTATTGATATAATGTTACAGAGTAGTTTTAGGAGGGATTCTTATGCCTGAACAGATAGATCAAAGAAATTTAAATAAGTATATAAATGATACATCTCTAAATATATCCAATTATTTCCTAACAGTCGAGCCTTTTGTTGATTTAGTAATTACTTCGCCACCTTATTGGAATATGAAGGATTATGGAGCAATCAAAAACCAAACTGGATATGGACAAAGTTATAATGATTATTTAAATGATATCAAAAGCACATTCAAGATGGTTTACGATATCTCAAAGGATAGTGCAACTTTGTATTTGAATGTTGATACAATGAAGCGAGATGGAAAAGTAATTAGGTTGCCAGATGATATTGCTAGGGTGCTCGAATCAATTGGCTGGATTCATCAAGACACAATAATTTGGGATAAAGGAAAGACGTTACCATGGTCTCGAAAAGGTCAGATGAGGAATATTTTTGAGTATGTTTTAATGTTCACTAAAAGCACAAATTATAAATATTATCTTGATAGGGTTAGAACAGTAGAAGAGCTTAAAGAGTGGTGGATTAACTATCCTGAAAGATATAACCCTAAGGGTAAAGCCCCTGATAATATTTGGGAGTTCTTTATACCTACTCAGGGAAGCTGGGGATCAAAAAAGTCTTATGAAGAAGATGATGAAGATACTGAGTTTAAACATGCTTGCCCCTTCCCGCCTGAAATGATGGCAAGATTAATTTTACTATCTTCAGATATAGACGACGTTGTGTTTGATCCGTATGCGGGTACAGGAGTTTTATTAGCAACGACTGAAAAAATGAATAGAAAATATATTGGCTTTGATACAAACCCAAATTATAAGAATATTTTTGAGAAAATAACTCGCCCACTCATAAATGACAAGTGGGAAGAGATTGAAGCACATTATCAGTCTCAGGAAATACTAAAAGAGATATTGGAGGAGACGATTCTAAAGCTTAGAATATTAAAGTTCCCGAAAGCCTTGATTAAAAAACTTAGATCACTTAATAAAGATGATGAAACAGCTAATTCTATTCAAAATAATTTTACTGCTATCTTCGCCATTCAAGTCCCTACTTTTAACTTAACTAAAAATGATGACAATATTATTGGCAAAGCAAAATTTATACTCTTTTGGAATGATATAGGTACATTGGAACCAATAGGAAAAATAATATCAGAAGTGGCCTATAAAGCACCATTTTCCAAATATGGGCTAGAAGTTGAGATAGAAGTAATACTTAGTGGAGCAATTGAAAACTATATCGATAAATTAGGAGATAGAGTTTATTCATATGTGACTGGAAATACAACTTCTTATCACCAAGAGTTAACAAAATTCGAATTACTTAACTTTTTAAATACTGAGAATTATACTGATTTTTTTAACAAAGATATTCCACCTATCTTCAGTAATATAAAAATACATGAAGATAACTACAGTATGGTGCCTGCATTAAAATACGAGAAAAGAAGCTTATCAAAGTAAAATAAAAATTAGAAAAAAATGGTAAAGGGTGTTAATTATAACTCCTTTACCGTTTTAATTTATACACACCTATTTTTTAAATCGTTTTTCTTTATACATATTTTCACTGTTTCCCAAGAACCCTCACCTTTATCAATAGGAATATGTTTCTTTAACTCCTCTAGACTATAGACATAGAGTTCAGGATCATCACCCAATATCCATAGGTGAAAAATATAGTTTAATGAGGATTGTGCAATATCCCATTCCCTCTGCGTTAAATAAAAAGTGAATTCTTGAGATAACGATTTACTTGCCTTGACCTCGATTTTCAATGATGTATCTCCTGTCGAGTCTGTCCTTGATAAGATATCGAAGCCCAATAAATTTGATTCTATCGAAACCCATTCAGGATTATAGCCTGTCCTATCTCTTTCATATTGGATAGAAAGCTTTTCTCCCTCTCTTCCAACTAATAGTTTACTATCGTCAATACTCTTTCTAGAAATTGAGCTTAAATCATCCCACCAGGTTATTACATCTGGCTCGTAACCATCAATAAGACTCGCTTCCTCGAAACATTGTAGTACATCAGGTGGAAAATAACGCATTGCTTCTCTTCTACCTTTGTGAAAAAGTGAAGACCAAGTTGGTTCGAATGCTTTAATCATATGCATTAGCTGTAATTTCAACCTACTATTAAAATCCTCTTCAGCTATAATTTCCATACCTTTCTTCGTTAATTTATAGCTGTTCTCCTCAAGAATTATCCATTCAACATTTAGTGATACATTAATAACTTGGTTAATTGAAGCAACATAATACTGTTCAAAACTCTCTTTTATTTGAGATACTAATTGATTACTTTCTTTAAGAGCGTGTTCAAAAAGTCCAAAAATTTTTCAAAAAACAAAAATGCACCTTAGCGAAAAGTGGTAAAATGGAAGTGGCTAAACCACCAAAAATACCAATTTGCGAGGTGCATTTTCATGGATTTG
>DULJ01000067.1 GCA_012840465.1 Caryophanales bacterium | reverse complement strand
TCAGCCTGCTTGACAACAACTGATAAAGTATCAAAGCTTTGAGCTTCACTTGGAGCATTGGCTTGATCACCAGCAATCTCTAAATGTGAAACAATGAATAGTTTTTGTAAATCTTCAATATTTTGAAGAAGATCCTTATATTTTTCATTTGGATATAACGTAATGCTTGCTGTTAATGATTTACCGATTACTTTCTCATTACGAGCATTTTCTAAAGCTTTTAAAACATCATCACGAATTTCCATAAATGTATCCCATTTTTCTTCAATAGCCACAGCATTTTCAATTTCTGTTACTTTTGGCATATCCACTAGCTGTACGCTTTCTTCTGTAACACCCGGAATGTACGCCCATACTTCTTCCGTAGTATGCGGCAAAATTGGAGTTACTAATTTAGTTAAGGCAAGCAATGTTTCGTAAAGGACTGTCTGGATTGACCGACGGTTTTTACTATCTGCAGCCTCAATGTATAGAACATCCTTCGCCACATCCAAATAAAAAGAGCTCAATTCAATTGTACAGAAGTTATTTACTGCATGATAAATTCCAGCGAAATCATAGTTTTCATAAGATGTCAGAACTTTATCAATGACCTTGTTTAGCTTTGCTAAAATATAAACATCAACCTCGCGCAGATCACTTAGAGAAACCTTATGAACAGCAGGATCAAAATCATTTAAGTTTCCAAGTAAGAATCTGAACGTATTTCTTATTTTTCGATATACTTCTGCTACCTGCTTAAGAATAGGATCGGATACGCGTACATCTGCCTGATAATCAACAGAAGCAACCCATAGACGAAGAATGTCCGCTCCTAACTGAGACATCACTTTATTAGGAACAACAACATTTCCTAATGACTTACTCATTTTACGACCTTCACCATCTAACGCGAAGCCATGGCTCAAAATTCCTTTATATGGTGCTTTTCCAGTTACAGCGACACCAGTTGATAAAGATGAATTAAACCAGCCACGATATTGGTCAGAGCCCTCTAAATACAAATCAGCCGGACGCTGCAACTCTTCCCGTTCTACTAACACCGCTTGGTGAGAGGATCCGGAATCAAACCAAACATCCATAATATCTGTTTCTTTTGTGAACTTGCCATTTGGACTATGTGGTGATGTGAAACCTTCTGGTAATAAATCCTTTGCTTCTCTTTCAAACCATACATTTGAACCATGTTCTCTAAATAAATCAGATACATGCGCAATTGTTTCATCCGTTATAATCGGTTCACCGTCTTCACCGTAAAATACCGGGATCGGAACACCCCATGCACGTTGACGGGAAATACACCAATCTTCACGGTCCTTAATCATATTGAATAATCTAGTTTCCCCCCAGGCAGGAACCCATTTCACTTCTTTAATCGCCTGTAGTAATTCTTCTCTAAAATCTTTAATGGATGCAAACCATTGTGCTGTAGCCCGGAAAATAACCGGCTTCTTTGTTCTCCAGTCATGTGGATAGGAGTGAGTAATAAAAGTAAGCTTTAATAACGCGCCAACTTCCTCTAACTTCTCTGATACAACCTTGTTCGCATCATCATAGAATAAGCCTTCAAATCCAGGGGCCTGACTGGTAAAATATCCTTTATCATCAACCGGATTTAAAACGTCCAATCCGTATTTTTTACTAACTAAGAAGTCATCTTCCCCATGTCCAGGAGCAGTGTGTACACAACCTGTACCTGCTTCCGTTGTGACATGCTCCCCAAGCATGACTAAAGAGTCACGTTCATAGAACGGATGACGAGCTACTACATTTTCAAGCTCTGCACCTTTTACAGTTTTAACAACCTTTACGTTCTCCCATTCGATTGTTTTTGTAACAGTTTCTAACAATGCAGAGGCAAGAACGTATTTTTCTCCGTCCACTTCTACAACGCTGTATTCCAACTCGGGATGTACACAAATACCAAGGTTCGCCGGAATTGTCCATGGTGTAGTTGTCCAAATGATGATTTTCTCATCACCCGCTAACACACCTTTGCCATCCTTAACTGGGAAAGCAACGTAAATGGAAGCAGAACGCTTATCTTGATATTCAATTTCTGCTTCAGCTAATGCAGATTCAGATGATGGTGACCAATAAACAGGCTTTAACCCTTTATAGATATAACCCTTTTTCGCCATTTCCCCGAAAACTTTAATTTGCTGTGCTTCATAACCTTTTGTTAATGTGATATAAGGATTTTCCCAATCCCCTCGAACACCAAGTCTTTTAAATTGTTCGCGTTGGCGGTCCACTTGCTCATAAGCATAGTCTTCACAAAGCTTGCGGAATTCAGCAACACTCATTTTTTTGCGATCTACTTTTTTATTTTTAGTGAGCGCTGTTTCGATCGGTAAACCGTGTGTATCCCAACCTGGTACATACGGGGCATGATAGCCGCTCATTGATTTAAAACGAACGATGATATCCTTAATAATTTTATTAAGGGCATGACCCATATGGATATCACCATTTGCATAGGGAGGTCCATCGTGCAGGACAAATAATGGACGTCCTTCCGTTCTTTTTTGGACCATTTTATAAATATTTTGTTCTTCCCATTTTGCCTGGATTTCTGGTTCGCGTTTTGGCAAATTGCCTCTCATCGGAAATTCCGTTTTTGGCATAAGTAACGTATCTTTATATTCCATTTTTAAATCCTCCTATTTTTCACAATAAAAAAACCTTCTCCATCCCAAGAAAGGGACGAGAAGGTATTCCCGCGGTACCACCCAAATTAGCAATAAAAGTATATTGTTTCTATACTTGAATTAGTCAGCTCGCTTTGCTATTCGTAACGTGAATAAAACGCCCAAGCTTACTAGCCAACCTAATTTCAGCTTAAGAACTCAAGGGTGATCTTCTTCTTTACCTCTTCCATCGAGCTTGCACGATCCTCGATTCGCTGGCGGTGAACTGTAAAGTCTACTGTCCCTGTCATCGTTTAAAAATAAGAATATCCAAATTATATTCAAACATTTTGCTTACGTCAAGTTTTCTTTAAGATTCCGTTAATTCTTCGGGCTCTTCTTCATTATATTGCATTAAATGCTCCCAATCATCGCTTTCAATCATTTCTAATTGGGCTTTAATTAACATGCGGAAACGATTGCGGAATACTTTCGATTGCTTTTTCAGTTCATCGATCTCAATCGCAATTCTGCGAGATTTACTTAATGCCTCATTTATAATCCTGTCAGCATTTTTCTCTGCTTCCTTGATAATCAACTTTGATTCAGTTTGTGCGTTTCTTCTAACTTCTTCAGCAGCTTCCTGCGCTACTATTATCGATTTATTTAAAGTTTCCTCAATATTAGAAAAATAAGTTAATCTTTCTGTTAAATCTTTCACTTTTTCTTCAAGGTCTTTTTTCTCACGAATGATGATTTCGTAATCTTTAATAACTTGGTCTAAAAATTCATTAACTTCATCCTCATCATACCCACGAAAACCACGGCTAAATTCCTTATTATGAATATCTAATGGTGTTAATGGCATAGGTGACACCTCCAACGTTTAGTAAAAAATCCAAAGTTATGATTTATATATTTTTCGACACATTTATTCTAATTCCTGCAACATTTTCAATAATTATTTTGCCTTTGCCACAACAATACGCCATTTTTCTTTCTTTGTTTGCCCTTCAATCCTTTTTATCTTGCATCGCCCAAACGTCCGCATCGATAATGTATCACCTTGGTGACAATGGTAGGAGGGGTCATCCGTAATCCTCCAATTTACTTTTACCATTTGATTTTGAATGTATGGCCATACTTTTGTTCTCGAAAGATTAAACACTTCAGCCAAAATAACATCAAGCCGCATTGAGGATACCGTACACGTATGCTCATGCCATTCATCATTCACGGGTATGATCTTCTCACACCCAATTTGTTCAAGTGTCACATTTGTTTTGCCAACTTGATTGAAATGAAGTCTGACATATTCTGCGACTTGACCTGCTACGAGGATTTGCGCCATGTCGTTATCAATTATGATATCACCAAATTTTGACCTTTTTAACCCCAACCCCATTGTTGAACCTAGAACTTTTCGATGGTCTAGTGATACAAATTTAGAAGGGAAATTTATTGAAAAAGCAACAATATCAAAATCATCATTCTGAACTTCATAGTATTCCGGGTAAAGGATTGCTCTTTGCCTTTCCGCCTGGTCATATCCACCCCAAAAAGCACATTTTACGTCTTCTTTTGAACCTATTATACTTTGAACAATGTCTATTTCCCGAGGGTCATGAAAATCAAGGAGTTTGTATGTATATTCATTGGTAACCTGTTCCCGCCATTCGATAATTTGATCAATAAAAGCACGTTCTTCTTTACGAAAATGTTGATAAATAGACATTGAAATCACCTTTAATCCTAATTTGGTAGGTAAATGTAAAAAAACAGAGATCCTTTTATAGACCCCTGCTTATGAATTATAGCCCAAAAAAGTGAAATAAGTTTACTGCACCAGCTTGTGCAAATTTTAACACAAAAATGGCTGCAATTGGCGAAATATCAATCATCCCCAAAGGAGGAATAATTCGTCGAAACGGTTCTAAAAATGGTTCTACAATTCTTCCTAAAAATTGTCCAATCGATGATTCTCTAGCACCAGGAAACCATGACATAAAAATATAAATAATAATTGCCCAGCTATAAATTCCAATTAGTTGTGAAATTATACTTCCAATTACCCCCACTTAATCACCACCTGTCCTCCATTGACCCCATTCCCTGTGACATATCAGATATAGAGCCGGTTATATCAACATTTTCCGGTGTGCAAATAAACGTATTTGCACCTAGTTTATTAATATCTCCACCTATAGCATAAACGGTACCGCTCAAAAAGTCGACTATTCGCATTCCTTGGTCTGTTGTTACTCTTTGCAAATTAATAACTACAGTTTTACGATTCTTTAAATGGTCGGCAATCTCTTGAACTTCATCATAGATGCTGGGCTCGCATAAAATAACCTTTGATGATTGCTGAATGCTTTGTAGGCTGACGACATTTTGCTTTTGTGACCTTGTTACACGTCGTGGGACTTCATACTCCTCTTCCATTGGAGTTTGCTCTTCGAAATATTCTTCTTCATCGTCCAAGGCGAAAAAGGTTCTAAATTTTGACTTAATGCTCATAATTCATTACCCCCTAAAATTCCTTTCCGACCAAAAAGGTGCCGATTCTGATCATCGTCGCTCCTGCTTCAATCGCAATTTTATAATCGTTGGACATTCCCATTGATAATTCTTCACAAGGTGCATAGGGAAGGTTTAAAGCTTGTACATCTTTTTGAAGCTTTTTAACTTTAGAGAACGTTCCACGAAGAACTCCTTCATCCTCTGTAAAGGGTGCCATAGTCATAAGACCTACAACCTTAATATTAGGAAAATCCTTTAGGTCTTTTACAAATGGAACAACCTCGGTCACTGATAATCCTTGTTTTGTTTCTTCATTAGCGGCATTAACTTGAACAAAACATTTGATGATATGATCAGCCCGCTTATTAATCTCCTCAGCCAAGCTTAAGCGGTCCAGTGAATGAATATAATCAACTTTACCGATAATATTTTTCACTTTTCTCGTTTGTAGTGTCCCAATGAAATGCCATACGGCACGTTCACCAATGGTCTCCCATTTTTGATTTAGACCGCTATCACGGTTTTCACCGATATGCTTGATTCCTGCATCAACGGCACTTTGCGCAGTTTCGGTTGAAACATATTTTGTTACTGCAATTATTTTGATTTCATCTGGATCACGGTTTGTTTTTCTGCAAACCTCAGCGATATTTGCTTGAATTAGGTGTAAATTCTCTTTAACTGACAAAACCTGAACCTCCGTCCTTCATACCAATAAAGCTCAGCATCCTTCCTGTTTTACCTTGACTCTTTCGGTGTGAGAAAAACAAATCAGAATGGCAGCTAGTACAGTAGTTAGATACTTCAATATGTTCAGATAGGATTCCTGATTTTCTAATCATTTCATAATTAACCGCTTTTAAATCAAGACGATATTGCCCATCTGACACTTTTTCATATAATTTAGTTGTTAACGCTCCCTCCAAGCTTTCGGCCATTTGTTCCATTACATAATCATCGACAACATAACAGCATTTCCCGATGGAAGGACCGATACCGACTACGATATCCTCTACAGCGATATTTTCATCACTCATCCACTTTTCTATCATTTTACCGCCTATATTGGCCGCCGTTCCACGCCAACCAGCATGGGCTACTCCTATTATATCTTCTGACTTAGCAAAAAAATACAATGGAACGCAATCGGCATAGGCAGAAAATAGAAAAGTGTTTTGATCTCTTGTGTATAAACCATCCACACCCTTTATCGCCGTTTCCATTTGAGTTGAACCTTTCCCTATATCTTCTTTAGAGACTTTTGCAATTTTATTACCATGAATTTGTTCCGCGCAAATCCATGTATGTAAAGGGGCGCCGATCATTTGGGAAAGCTTCTCTCTGTTTCGAATAACATCTTCCCAACTATCATTCACGTGTAAACCAAGATTCATCGAATGAAAAGGCTCTTTGCTAAATCCACCATTACGTGTAGAAATGCCCGCAATAATTTTTTGATTTATAGGGTTCCATGGTTCAATTAACATAACTGATTCTTGAAGTTTAAATGGTTCCTTTATCATCAAGAGCCCCTTTCCCGTAAATATAGTATATTTTATTCATATTTTACCACAACATCAATATAAATTAAGAGAAATATTATATCCGCCGAAGGTTTTAACTTTATTCAGCCTAAATGTGTACCCTTACTGAATAAAGTTAATAGAAAGTTTTTGGTGCTTTTACTTCAGCTTCCATTTCATCTTCATCATGATAAGTGGTCCGAAAATAACGGACGAGAATAACATCCGTGCCAATTTTTACGATATTACTCCACGGGATTACAACCTCATCATTTTTCCCGAAAAACCCCATCATTTTTGAACCGGTTTGAATGATGATCGCATCAATTTTACCTGTTACTAAATTTATATCTAAATCCGTAATGTTCCCTAATTTTTTACCATCAGCAACATTAACAACATCTTTAATTTGAAAGTCAGTTATTGTAAGCATATTCATTCCACCTCTTTCCCTACAAATATATGAAATAAAAGGCTTGGACTATGATTGAAGTGAACCAAAAAAAAAGACTTGCATCCATGCAAGTCCAATCATTGTATATTTTTATTCATTTGTTTAATTGCTGCTTTCTCCAAACGCGATACTTGCGCTTGAGAAATTCCAATTTCTTCAGCAACTTCCATTTGTGTTTTTCCTTGGAAAAACCTTTTTGTTAAAATAAGTTTTTCCCTTTCATTTAGGCGTCTCATACCTTCTTTAAGTGCAATTTCTTCGATCCATTGAAGATCTTTACTTTTTTCATCACTTAATTGATCCATTACAAAGATTGGATCCCCGCCATCGTTATAGATAGGTTCAAATAGTGAAACCGGATCTTGAATGGCATCCAATGCAAAGACAATTTCTTCATGGGGAACGTCTAATTCCTTCGCAATATCTTCGGCTGTCGGCTCTCTTGATGTCATACCCATTAATCTTTCTCTTACTTGTAATGCCTTATAAGCGATATCCCTTAAAGACCTCGAAACACGGATCGGATTATTATCACGCAAATACCGGCGTATTTCTCCAATTATCATCGGTACAGCATATGTTGAAAATTTCACGTTTTGACTTAAATCAAAGTTATCAATTGATTTCATCAAGCCTATACAGCCAACCTGGAATAGATCATCTACATATTCCCCTCTGTTGTTGAACCGTTGAATTACACTAAGAACGAGACGTAAGTTGCCATTAACCAGTTTCTCTCTTGCACTAATGTCCCCACTTTGCATTTCCCGGAACAATTTGCGCATTTCTTCATTCTTCAATACTGGAAGCTTTGATGTGTCTACACCACAAATTTCTACTTTATTTCGTGTCATTCTTTCCCTCCTAATTGAGAGGTTGCTGTACAAGTAAAGTATCTCCGGAAGAGGGAAATTTATGCACTTACTTTAAAGTGAAATGTAGACCTAATTTTCAGACCATTTTATTGAATTCTTTCCGTAAACGTTTAATAATCCGTTTTTCAAGGCGCGAAATGTAGGATTGGGATATACCAAGCATATCTGCCACATCCTTTTGCGTTTTTTCCTCACCGCCCAATAAACCAAATCTTAGTTCCATAATTTGTTTTTCACGATCATTTAATTGCTCTAAAGATTTTAATAATAAATTTCTATCTATACTTGCATCTAAATCCTTAGTAATGATATCCTCGTCAGTTCCTAATACATCAGAAAGTAATAATTCATTACCATCCCAATCAATATTGAGGGGCTCATCAAAGGATACTTCTGAACGAATTTTATTATTTCTCCGTAAATACATAAGAATCTCATTTTCAATACATCTTGATGCATATGTAGCAAGCTTTATTTTTTTCTCCGGATTAAATGTATTCACAGCTTTAATTAAGCCGATCGTGCCAATACTGATTAAATCCTCAATATTAATACCAGTATTTTCGAATTTTCTTGCTATATAAACGACTAATCGAAGGTTTCTTTCAATCAATATCGACTTTGCGGCCTTATCCCCTGTCGGTAATTTTTCCAACAAATGCTCCTCCTCTTCTTTTGATAAGGGAGGTGGTAACGCTTCTTTACCGCCAATATAATAAATTTCATCTGCTTTTAATCCAAATTTCATTAATAGTTTGTACCACATAAGTGTCAATTTAATTTTAATTTTCCCCAATTTCCTTCCCCCTAGATTAGTTGTTAAGCTGATATATTTGTATTAGTAAACATCTTCGGATGGATAATGCATTCGTAATCCCCGTTTGAAGACAAGATCGTATGGCTTAACCCGATTAATACTTTTTTCACTATAATTTCTTTTTCATTGTTCATAATCACTACCTGATCCGGTCTAATCGCTAACAAAAACTGATGATCCTGCCCCACAGCCCGGTACGGAACAATCCGAATACGATTTGCCCAACTTGGATCGATGGTGCTAAAGTCAAGCATTTCTGGATTTTGGGATTGATGAATGAGTGCTGCTGGAAAACATGATGCGCACCTTTGTATTTCAAGAATCATAACAGGGGTTTGCGTGATGGGATCATATAATTGATTACCACTATCAATAAGTCCTTTTAAATACATGTAATCCTCACCAATTTTAACTTGAACACTAACAAGTTGTTCAAAGTTAATCTTGGTCATCTCCATTTCCTCCATGTTGTGCTTTGAAAAATACCAAACTAGTGGAAATCCAATTAATACTGTTATCCAGCTTACTGGGTCACCGAATCCACTTGATTGTGACGTAAGTGTACCATTTATGAATGCGATATCTGTTTGAAAAAAATAGTGTAACCCAAGCATTCCTCCTCCAACCATAAATGTAATAAAATAAAAAGTTATGAGATTTTTAATAAAGTAACGAAATTTCAGGAATCCAAATGCCGAATATACAATAAGTATAGAGTAGAGCAATTTCATAACAGGATGTGACGAGATTGCTTGATACGGCGTAAAATAAAAAAGAACGATCGATGACCCTATTAATGCTCCTAAAAATATGCGCCACTTCTTTACTTTTCGTTTTAAAACTATGGCAGTTAAAAATAATAAGAATGAATCAAAGAAAAAGTTCAATAACCATATAACGTCCAGATAAATGGTCAATCATTTTCCCCTTTCCATTTGTAAGTACTATGAAACTAGTATATACACATCCTCATTGGAAGTCTGTCATACTATGACGTCTCTATCATAGAGTTTTTGACATGTTTTTTAGATTATTGTCGATAAAGTTTGCCAGTCGCTGGGCGCTGGAGCTAGACTGCGAAATGCATACAAAAAAGCACATACCTTTAGGTACATGCTTTTCTCATTATTCCACTTTGTTGTTAGCGATGACGGTTGCGGTTTCGTAAAAATGTGGGGATATCTAATGTATCCTCGGCACTAAACTGACCTGCATTATTAGGTTGTGGCTGCTCTGGTTGAACAAGCTCCTCTTTTCTTGCCGTATTACGATTTGGAACAACGGTTGGACGATTTCCGACCATACCAGGTCGGCTTGCTTGGATTGGTTTATTACTTACATTTTCTTTAAAACCTGTAGCAATGACAGTTACAACAATTTCATCGTTCAAGTTCTCATTAATGACGGACCCGAAAATCATATTTACCTCTTCATCAGATGCAGAGGCCACGATATCAGCTGCTTCTTGAACTTCATACAAGCTTAGATTCATTCCACCAGTTATGTTCATTAGAACACCTTGTGCACCATCAATTGATGTTTCCAGAAGCGGGCTTGAAATTGCTTTTTTAGCGGCCTCAGCAGCCCGGCTTTCGCCTGTAGCAATACCGATACCCATAAGTGCAGACCCTTGATTTGACATAATTGTTTTAACGTCTGCAAAGTCAAGGTTAATTAACCCTGGTACGGCAATTAAATCAGAAATCCCTTGAACACCTTGACGAAGTACATTATCTGCCTCACGGAAGGCCTCTAGCATTGGCGTGTTTTTATCCACAATTTCTAACAATCTATCATTCGGGATTACGATTAAAGTATCGACATTTTCCTTAAATGCTGCAATTCCACTTGCAGCTTGGGTCGAACGCTTACGTCCTTCAAAAGTAAACGGGCGAGTTACAACCCCTACAGTTAATGCTCCTAATTCCTTAGAAATTTGAGCAATAACCGGTGCTGCACCTGTTCCTGTACCACCACCCATACCGGCAGTAACAAACACCATATCTGCACCTTTCAGTGCTTCCTCAATTTGCTCGCGGCTTTCTTCAGCTGCCTTTTTTCCAACTTCAGGATTAGCTCCGGCGCCAAGCCCTCTTGTTAGCTTCGTGCCAATTTGTAGTGTGATTTCAGCTTTGGAAAGATTTAAAGCTTGTGCATCCGTATTAACCGCTATAAACTCTACACCCTGCACGCCATGCTCAATCATACGGTTAACAGCGTTACTGCCGCCGCCACCAACACCGATTACTTTTATAGAAGCTAACAGATCACTATGTGTATCAAATTGCAACATCACAAAATCCTCCTAAATATCCAAATTGCCATTCAAAGATCCTTATTCAAAAAAGGATTTAAATAATTCTTTAGCTTTCTTTACCACATCAGTATTATTCTTTTTCGGTTTCTTTACAACATGTTGTGTTCTTTTTTGTGGTCGTTCAGATTCTTGGTTTGAAACTGAAGCGGCAACTTCAGCACCTTGAAGTTTTGCATTTCGATATGCGAATTGGATCAATCCAACACTAGTTGTATATATAGGATCCCGAACGCCAATATAATCAGGTTTGGCAATTCGCAAATTATGCTGTAGAACAAGCTGTGCCAGTTCCAACAGACCTGGTAAATTTGCGACTCCACCTGTAAATACATAGCCTCCTGGTAAATCCCTATAACCTAATTTTTTAATGGTATCCTGTACCATGAGAAGGATTTCTTCTAATCTAGCTTCTATTATATCAGAAAGGTCAAGTTGACTATATTGTTCCTGTTTATCGCTTCCGATAACAGGCAATGAGAAAACTTCATCTTCTGAAGCGTGATCGTAGAAAGCATATCCATGCTTTATTTTGATTCTTTCAGCCTCTTCTGTAGAAGTCCTGAGACCGATGGAGATATCATTTGTCATATGATCCCCGCCAACAGGAAGAACGGTTGTCACTTGCAAATGTCCATGTTCAAAAATGGAAACAGTAGTTTGTCCACCACCAATATCAACAAGAGCCACTCCGATGTTTTTTTCATCTTTGGAAAGAGCAATTGCACCTGTTGCCAAAGGCTGCAAACAAATATCTGTAATTTGAAGACCTGCTTTTTCCACACATCTTAATAAGTTATGTAATACCGTTCTTGATCCTGTAACGATTGTTCCCTCGACCTCTAATCGTACACCGATCATGCCACGTGGATCATTAATGCCATCTAATCCATCAACGATAAACTGATGCGGGACCACACCGATAATTTCCCTTTCAGGTGGTATTGAAATGACTTGGGCAGCATCAATCACACGGGCAATATCCTCATTGCCAACTTCTCTGTTTTCACTTGAGACTGCCACAACCCCATGGCACGGTATAAGCTGTACATGATTACCTGCAACTCCTACCACAACATGATTAATATCCATTCCCACCATACGTTCTGCTTGCTCAACAGCCTTCCTAATGGATTGCACGGTTTCATCTATATCAACAATAGATCCTTTTTTTATGCCTACAGATTTTACATTACCCACACCTATAATGTTTAAAGAATCACTAGAAACTTCTGCAATGATTACCTTAACATTGGATGTACCGATGTCTAGACTTACAATTATTTCACTGCTGTTCATTCTTTGGCACCTCCTTTAAGTTACTCCTATTCATTTAGTATTGTTGTTATTTTCATTATTGTTTGATTTCTTTAAAATTGTTCAACTTAAAATTGTTCAACATTAAAATTATTCAACATGAATGACTATTTCCCTTTAATAATATAAGAATTTTTTCTATTTTTCTTGTGATGCTGACCATTTCGACAAAAGTAGTCTTCTGATAACCGCAATATTTTGGAATAAGCGTACTCCAAAAGCGAATACTGCGGCTAAGTATAAGTCTACACCAAGATGTACACCTAGAAAAGATAAACTTGCAGCAAGTAAAATATTGGAGAAAAAACCACTAACAAACACTTTATCATCATAAGTATTTTGCAAATGCGCCCTGATTCCGCCAAATAAAGTATCCAATGCGGCCAAGACCGCAATCGAAAGGTAATTTGAGTATTCATCAGGTATGCGTATATCAGTTAGTAAACCTAATAAAGCACCAACTAACAAACCTAATACCGGTAACCACATTTAACTGTTCCCCTTTTCTAATTTTACAGGTTCAACAGGTTGCATATACTTATTTCTTAAAACCCCATCATAAGCAGGTAATGTAACCTCTTGTTGTAATGTTGATGTTAATTCCAAATTTTCTAACGCAAAAAATTCATCGACAATTTGCGAAACCTGCATTTGATTATGCAGTTTTTCAGCATTCTCGGCAATGACCTTAATTTCAATTGGCAAAGGGCCAAGTGGAGTATTATTTATATAAGTTTTACCATTTACATCACGGATTGGGGATGTAACAATAATTCTCTCATCATCAACCGAAACAGCCAATGCTTTATATCGGTATAGTTCATTGATCAGTCGAATGAGTAGATCAGGTGGCACAGTTTGATATGGTTGTCCGATCACGGATTGGTTAAATGATGGACTAATTTTTATAATTATTCCAGAGCCTTTTTGCTCAGTTAATCCAATTTTTCGCTTTAATTCCTCAAGTTGCTCCGTTATTCCTTCATATTTACTGTTATGGGGTGTTTCTTCATATTTTCTTAATGTCTCTTCCTTTGTTCTTATTTCTTTATACAGCTCTGAAATCAGTCGCTGCTCATGCTCGATGGCTTCACGAATTTCCCATATATCCCTTGTATCCCGGACAACTGGTTCTTTTATCGTTTGAAATTGAATAGCCATCATAAAACCCAATATTGCTGTTATCACTGTTAGCGTTACTTTACTTTTGCTCCTCATTCTTTTCTATCACCCTTCATTACACAGCAACCTTACAATTGTTTAACTTTCCTTTGCTTCAAAATATGGGTCAAAAATTAGTTCCCCCTTTTTTTCTATTTTCACTTCAATATTATCCATAACAAGCTGGTCACGAACCCCATGTAGAATAACTAAGGAGCTATATAACACTTCGGAGTCACCAATAGCGGAAATAACAAAAGGTGCATTGTATTCATTGCCATCAACACTGATTACTGGCCCAATACAGGCTATATAACTATTTTGAACAAGCCTCTGCCCATTAATGGCAATAGCCTTTGCGCCAGCCGTACGAAGCTCATTGATCACTTTATGAACATGTCCTTCATGGACAATATAATTATTGGCATTGTCCTCCAACTTAACGTAAGAGGCATCAGTTAAAGTCACAGCTACGCCGGGTCCTTTTACCTGAACTTCTCCAGCAAACATACGTAGTTTTTCAATGTCTTCAACTAACGTTTTAAAAGACTTCTCCTGCTGTGCAAAATTGGCCTCAATTTCACGAACACTTTGTTGTTTTTCCGTTAATTCCTGTTGCAGACTTTTTGTCGTTTCTTCCAATCTTATTAATTTTTCACGATACTCAAATTCTCTTTGCCACTGCTTCCCTTCAGCAACTGTGCCAGTATGACTATTCGTAAATTGATAGGAGAATGAAATTAAAAATCCTAAAACAATAGCCACGAATGAGAGAACGACATGTTTACCGTTCACCTTCATTTTTTTCCCCCTCATTTTTATATGCCTTAAAATAGGTACCGACTTCAAGGTGGATGACTCCAAATTGCCCTTCAGTCAACTGGTCAATGATCATCGGATAATTTTTAATCTTTTCTGAAAAGCCGCGGATTGTGGCACTTACCTCTTGTCCATCATTCATAAACAAGGTGATATGAAGCGGATCACTATCTTCCGGAGTAAGGTGAATTTCCGAAATCCGATTAAGAATGCTGTCCGGCACATTACGAAGCTGTGCTGCCATCTCTTGAAGCTCTTCACTCTGTTTCCAATTTATTAATAAAGGTGCATCCGCCGGGATATTTTCCAACTTATCCTTTTCAAGGATTTCCCCTGTCTCTAAGATCGGATAATAGGATGTACCTTCAATTAAATAGGCAACTCTAGAATGTTCCCTTACAACAATTTGTAATTGATTAGGTAATTTTCGGATGACTTCTACCTGTGATATTTCATCATGCTCATTAACCTTTTTGACAATTGCGGAAGGGTCGATTTTCCAAAAGCTCGCCCCTTTTTCAATACCACTTAGGTTTATTATCGCCTCGTCCGTGACATGGATATTACCTAAAATATGGATAGTTTGAATTTTACTTAAAGGGGATTGAAAATAAAGAATGAAGATAACAAGTACAAAGAATAAAGAAATATACATAATAAATCTTCTGTTTGCTTTTTGCTTGCGCTGCTCTTTTAGTTTCGGTATACGATCCTCAATATCAATAATTTTACTGTTTTTCATCTAACAATCCCCCACACTGCACTTATACCAAAAAAATACAATCAAATGCGCCTTGGCGTATTTGCTAAGGCGCATTGATTTTGGTTCTATTATAACAAAGTTTACGTGTTTTTGTTATTATTTCTGTTTAGTTTTGCCAATAATTTCAACCTCAGTTTTCATTTCAACACCGAACTTTTCCATGATCACATTCTGAATATGTTTGATTAGAGCTAATACATCATCAGCTGTAGCATTTCCTGTGTTAACAATAAAGTTACCATGCAATTCAGATACTTTTGCACCGCCAATTTGATAGCCCTTTAATCCAGCTTTTTCTACCAGTTGACCCGCATAATGGGGTAATGGATTGCGAAAAATACTTCCAGCACAAGGATAATTATAAGGCTGTGTTTCGCGTCGATAATCTTTGTTTTTTTGCATCTCATCAACGATAGTAACCTTATCGCCTTCCTTTAGTTGAAAAACGGCCTCTACTACAATACCAGGCCTTATCTTTTGTAATACAGAGGTACGATAAGTATAGTTCATTTCCTGATTGGAAAGCCATTCACAGTCGCCATTCCGAAAAACAATCAGCGCTTTTTCAAGGATTTTAGAAATATCAGAACCATGTGCACCGGCATTCATATAGACTGCACCACCCACAGAACCTGGAATACCACCAGCAAATTCAAGACCAGAGAGCCCCTGTTTACTGATTGTGGTAGCTAATGAGACAAGTGAGTATCCACCTCCCACTCGAACCTCGGTTCCATTAACCTCTAAGTGATTTAGTCCTTCTCCGAGTTTTAAGACGACTCCTTGGATCCCTTCATCAAGTACAAGTAAATTAGAGCCCCGCCCAATTGGTGTAATTGGAATTCCCTCTTCATGAATGATTTTGATTGCTTTAATTATACTTTCCACGTTCTTGGGTTCTACAAAGAGATCGGCAGGGCCACCAATTTTCATTGTTGTGTGATTTTTTAAGGGTTCATTTATTAAAACCTTGCCGATATTTGCTTCCTCAAGCTTCTTTTTCAGCTTTTCCATGTTGCCCCTCCTTTCCGTTGTTTTAGTTTATGATACGTAGGCTTGACACGTACGAAGCAAGTCATTGATTACTTGATTAATTGTTTCATTACATCATACAGTTTATTAGCGGCGGTTGGGATTCCTAATCGCGCTGAGGATTGTTTCATTTCCTGCAATGTTTCTTCGTTTAAAAGGACTTTGTCTATATCTTGTAAAAGAGTGATGCCATTCATTTCTTTTTCCAATCTTACGATAGCTGCTCCGTTATCACCAAGTGCCCGCGCATTTTTTTCTTGATGATTGTTAGTAACATAGGGGCTTGGGATCAAAATGCTTGGAATTCCAAGTGCTGTAATCTCCGCTAAAGTTGTTGCCCCCGCTCTAGCCACAATTAAATCAACTCCAGCTAAAACCTCGGGCATGTTATGTAGAAAAGGTTTGATAATAACATTGTCCAGGTTTCCTACTTTGTTTACTTCCTTAAGAACATTTTGATAATGAACGTCACCGGTCACATATAGTACTTGATAATTTTTTTCGTGAACTTTTGGCAACACTTCGATAAAGGCGTCATTTATGGGCTTCGCCCCCCTGCTCCCACCTACAATTAGCACGACTTTTTTCGTTGGATCAAGGCCAACGGATTTTTTTCCTTTATTGCCATCATTGCCGATAACTTCAGACGCCCTTGGGTTTCCGGTTAATATCGTTTTTCCTTTGGGGAAATATTGACTCGCCTCTTCGAAACAAAGAGCCACCTTATCAACATATTTGCTCAAAAATTTATTTGTTAAACCTGGAACACTGTTTTGTTCATGAATTATTGTTGGAATGTTAAGCTTAGCTGCAGCATAGACAACTGGTCCGCATACATAGCCTCCAGTTCCTAACACTACATCAGGCTTAAATTCTTTGATATACTTTTTACTTAATGATGTTCCTTTTAGAAAGCGGATAATTGTTTTAATATTTTCGAACGACAATTTCCTCTTAAACCCGGTAATTTCAATTGATTTAAACGGAATCTTTTCTCGTTCAACGATTGATTTCTCTAAACCTCTATCCGTTCCGATATATAAAAATTCAGCGTCTGGTTGATGTTTTTTAACCTCTTTAATAAATGCAATTGCCGGATAAATATGACCACCTGTTCCTCCGCCACTGACTAAAATTCTCATGGTCATCCCCCTTATTAGAAAAGCACAAGCGCCTTGCTCATCGCCGTACAAACTGGAGGGTCTTCGGTCTTAAGATAAAGGAAACTTGAATTGCGTTAGCAATTCTTAGTTGACTTATCGTAGGGAGAAGACCTGAAGTTTGCGAGGCGATAGGCTGCTTGCGCTAGACAATGTTTTAAAAAAAGATAACCCTGTTTTCACAGGGTTTTAGCTCCTTATATTACATCTAAAAATGGATAGAATGTCAATCTTAATTAAGTCACAACCTTTGAAAATCGGAGGCATTAACTTTATTCAGATTTAGGTGAATAAAGTTAATACCTGGCGTATCGACTAATATTTAAGAGGACACCCACTGCCATTAACATTAACGTTAACGATGACCCACCATAACTTAAAAATGGAAGTGTTATACCCGTTACCGGCATAAGTCCTGTTACAACCCCTATATTAATGCTCACTTGAATAGCAATCATTGCAATGATGCCTATTCCTAAAAAGCTTCCGAATAAATCAGGGGCTCCTAGTGCAATTCTAACACCACGCCATAATAGTAAACTAAAAAGTAAGATTACAAACGTACCGCCGATAAACCCAAGTTCCTCCGCCAATATTGAAAAAATAAAGTCGGTTTGTGGTTCAGGTAAATAATAATGCTTTTGTCTGCTCTGACCAAGTCCAATTCCAAGCAATCCGCCAGGACCGATCGCATACAAGGATTGGATAATTTGAAAGCCACTTCCTAAAGGATCCTGCCATGGGTCTAGGAAAGCAGTAATCCGTTTCATTCGATAAGGTGCTGAAGCAATCAGACCTACAAAGCCAAGGACCCCTAGTAACCCTAAGCCCATAAAATGACTGATCTTAGCTCCAGCTACATAAATCATGACAACACAGGTTCCAACCATCACAACGCCTGTACCTAAATCAGGCTGCAACATGATTAGACCAAATGCCAAAAAAACTAATGATAAAGAAGGAACTAATCCTTTTCGAAAAGATGTAATAAGCTTTTGATTTTCCGATAAAAATTTCGCTAAGAATGCGATCATCGCTATCTTCATAAACTCTGAAGGTTGTATCGAAAAAGCTCCTATTCCCAGCCAGCTGCGTGCTCCTCCACGAACAAGCCCAACCCCGGGAATCAAGACAGCAATTAATAATAAGAAACATACGAGTAAGATTACTTTAGACCACGTTCGCCATGTCCAATAATCAACATTCATAATGGCAAACATTGCAATAACCCCTACTCCTGCAAATAATAGCTGTCTTTTTGCAAAAAAGAAGGAATCATCAAACTTAAAATTGGCCCAAATAGCACTTGCACTATAAACCATAATCATCCCTACAGCTAAAAGGGACAAAGTAGCAAGAATAAGAATAAAATCAGGCGGGGATTTTTTATTCTGCAACTTTCCGACACCTCAATCGCTTTTTTCTATGCAGTAAAATCTTTAAGAGGACTAGTCTACCTTAAGTTTATGCACAGATTCTACAAACATGTCTCCCCGCTGTTCAAATGTTTTGAACTGATCCCAGCTGGCACATGCAGGTGATAATAATATGACGTCACCTTCACTAGACATGTCATAGGCTGCTATTACTGCCTTTTCCACATTATCGACACGTTTTAAGAGATTAATCCCCGCTTCTCTTGCTGCATCCAAAATTTTATCAGCTGTTTGCCCAAAAGCAATGACGCCCTTTACTTTCTTTAAACTTGGAATTAATTCATCAAAGCTATTCCCACGGTCCAAACCGCCTGCAAGTAATAGGATTGGTTCAGAGAAAGCGGCAATAGCCGTTTGGGTTGCTAATATATTTGTCGCTTTTGAATCATTAAAAATTTTCCGCCCATTTATCGTTTCTATATATTGTAAACGATGCTTAACACCAGTAAAAGTTTGCAGCACCTTTTTAATCGCCTCATTTGAAACTCCATAAAGCTTAACTGCGGCAATAGTCGCCAAAATATTTTCTAAATTATGCCTGCCAGGTAATACGATATCGGCAATATCGATAATCGGCTCACTTTTAAAAATGATTTGTCCGTTTTTAATATAGGCACCATTTTCTTTTTTCTTTGTCAGAGAAAACGGTACAATGGTTGCATTAGTATCTTTTACTAATTCCATCACAAACGGATCGTCAGCATTCACAACTACATAGTCCTGTTCGGTTTGGTTTTTAAAAATGTTTGCTTTTGCTTTACCATATTCCGCCTTCGTTCCGTGATAGTCCAAATGGGTGTTAAAGATGTTTAATAAAACTGAAATTCTAGGCTTGAAGTTTTTCGTACCCATCAACTGAAAAGATGAAAGCTCCATCACAAGTACTTCATCCTTAGATGTTTTTGCAGCTACTTCACAGGCAACGGTTCCGATATTCCCTGAAATAAGCGGATTTTTTTGTCCTTCCTTTAATATTTCATAGATTAAGGTCGTTGTCGTCGTCTTTCCATTAGAACCGGTAATTCCGATAATCTCTGCTTCGGAAATATGATAGGCAATTTCAACTTCAGTAATAATGGGAATCGCCTTCTCCTGCGCTTTTTGTAAGACTGGATTACTATATGGAATTCCAGGGTTCTTTACAACTAAATCAAAATGGCGTTCCAGTATATCGGGCGGATGACCGCCTCCAATTACTTCAATATTTAAGTTGTGAAGTTCTTGAAGTTCAGGACTGTTGTCTATCGGCTTTTGGTCATTTACTGTAACGATCGCACCTAATTGTGTTAAAATCTTCGCTGCTGCAAATCCGCTTTTAGCTAAACCTAATACTAATATGCTTTTATCTTGATACTCTATTGTTGTTTTCAATTAAATCCACACCTCTAAATAAATTCCGATACATGCAAACAAAAGCCCGATAAACCAAAAGGTTGTAACGACACGCCATTCTGACCAACCAACCAGCTCGTAATGATGATGTAAAGGGCTCATTTTGAATACCCGTTTTCCTGTTGTTTTAAAGGATATTACTTGTATAATAACCGATAATGTTTCGATTACAAAAACACCGCCAATAATGACAAGCAATACTTCCAATTTAAGCAGGATTGCAACTGCAGCAATGGCACCCCCAAGTGCCAAAGACCCGGTATCCCCCATAAATACCTTGGCCGGATGTGCATTAAATACTAAGAAACCTAATACAGCTCCTACGACCGCAACTGAAAAAATAGCGACTTCATATTGGGATGCATTCCAAGCCAAAATAGCAAATGTTCCGAAGGAAATAGCAGCCGTACCAGCTAATAACCCATCTAGACCGTCTGTTAAATTTACCGCATTAGACGCTCCCACAAGCATAAAGACAAGTAGAATGATATAAGTCCATCCAATATCAACCGAAAGTTCTGTTCCAGGAATCTTAATATATGTAGAAAAGCCCATTTTGTTTAAAAAATAAAAGAAAATAATAGCAACCACTAGCTGACCTAACAGCTTTTGTCTGGAGGTTAATCCAAGATTTCTTTTCATCACAACTTTAATAAAATCATCTAGAAAACCAATAATTCCATATCCTATCGTTACAAATAGAAGTAAATAAACTTCCATCGTCGGAGTTGCAAACTTACCCGTCATCACTAAAGTTGTAATTATAATTGAAACTAAAATCATCACACCGCCCATTGTCGGTGTCCCAGATTTTTTCTGATGAGATTTTGGCCCTTCTTCACGAATACTTTGCCCGAATTTCAAGCGACGTAAAAATGGTATCATAATTGGTGATAATAGTGCAGCAATTAGAAAAGCCATGATAATCGTCATCAACATACTTCGTTCAAGCATCCCAAAGCCCCCCTTCTTCTGCAAAAAAAATTCTTTATGGGTGTCAGACACCCTTGCTAAACAAAGCTGACACCTATTGTTGTTTTAATTCGTTAACTAAAGATTCAAGCTTCGCCCCTCTTGATGCTTTAAATAAAAGGACAGCCTCTGGAGACAATATTTCTGTTATAAAAGGCAAAGCTTCCTCTTTTCTAAGGAAACTATAAACATGTACAGGAATTTCCCGCTCTCGTATTTCATCCGCAATCCATTTCCCTTTTTCACCAATCGCAATTACATCTGTGATCGGTTCATTAATAACATCGGCAACACTGCGATGCAGTTCTTCTTCATTAGGACCAAGTTCGTACATATCTCCCAATACCAAAACTTTTCTATCATATTGTTGATAATCCTTAATCGTATCAATAGCTGCTTTCATTGAGGTAGGACTGGAATTATAAGCATCATTAATAATCAAGGCACCCTTTTTTCCAATCATTCGTTCAAGCCGCATTCCGGTTAATTCTATCTTTTCTAACCCTTTCTTAACGGCTTCGATCGGCACAGCTAATTCCATTGCTAGGGCAATCGCATAGCTGGCATTCTTCACATTATGCCTACCAAGAAGGGAAAGTTCAAACTGATTCCCGTTAACGATAAAATAATGATGATCATTCTCAAATTTCACATTGCTTATTAACAGATCATTATCGGGATTAAATCCACATCGAATGACTAAAGGTCCTTTTTCAATGGTGGAAAGTAATGGTTCATCTCCATCTACAATGATCTTTCCGATTGGCTTCATGCCATCGATAATTTCAAGCTTTGCCTTCGCAATACCGGCACGGCTGCCTAAAAACTCAATATGTGATTCTCCAATGTTTGTAATAATCGCATAATCAGGATTAGAAAGTCTACTCAAAAGTGAAATTTCCCCAAAATTACTCATTCCCATTTCTAAAATAACGACTTCCGTATTTTCAGGCATCGAAACAAGCGTTAACGGCAAGCCGATGTGATTATTAAAATTACCTTGAGTCTTATAAGTGTTATATTTCTTTTGCAAGACGGAAAAAACTAAATCCTTTGTTGTTGTTTTCCCATTAGATCCGGTAATACCAATGACAATCGGGTTAATCTTCTGCAAATATAATTTAGCAAGCTGCTGCAGCCCTTCGATTGTATCTTTTACAAAGAACAATGGAAAATCGGTAGGTATAAAGGACGGTACTTCTTTATGTTCCTGCCAAAGGCCTGCAATTGCGCCACTATTGATGGCGTCTTTAATAAAGTCATGACCATCAAATTGATCTCCAACGATCGGAACGAACATTCCTTTACTCACTTGTTTACGACTATCGGTTGTAATTTCCTGTATAAAAATATCGCTATCTTTCGCTCCCATATTCGCTGGAAATATTTCAGCAATCTCACCTAACGAGAGTTTCATTTACCTCGCCCCTTTATCGCCTCTCGTGCTATTTTGCGGTCGTCAAAGTCAAGCACCTCTTTGCCGATAATCTGATAGGTTTCATGCCCTTTACCGGCAATTAAAATAATATCATCTTTCCGAGCGTTGCCAACTGCATAATAAATCGCTTTTTTCCGATCAGCAAAAACCTGATAATGCTCACCTTGAACGCCGGCTTCCATGTCCTTTAGGATTTGGACTGGATCCTCTGTTCTTGGATTGTCGGAGGTAAATATAGCCTCGTCACTATTTTCCACAGCAATTCGCGCCATAATTGGACGTTTTGTTTTATCACGGTCTCCTCCACAGCCTACAATGACATACACTTTTCCTTTAGCAAATTGTTTGACTGTTGTTAAGGCGTTTTCTAAACTATCCGGTGTATGGGAATAATCTACGATCACAGTGTAGTCTTGATTTTCATTCACCAATTCAAACCTACCTGCTACACCTTCCATCTTATGAACCATGTCGATAATAACCTCGAATGGAACTTTCGCTGCAATCGTAGTACTTATAGCTGCTAATACATTATAAACACTAAATTTTCCAACAAGTCCCATTGAAATTCGAGCTTCCCCGACAGGTGTTGTTAAGGTAAACGTAGTACCTTGCCCACTCATAGTGATATTAGTAGCCCTCACATCACTTTCAGAATCTATTCCATAGGTTAAGATTTGGGCACCTGCCGTCAGCTTCTTATACAGCTCTGAAACTGAGTCATCATTGTTTACAATGGCAAACTTAGGCTTCTCATAATTAATAGTGCTGCCAAGTTGGGCAAATAAAATTCCCTTAGCATAGGCATACTCTTCCATTGTTTTATGATAATCTAAATGATCTTGAGTGAGATTGGTGAATACAGCAATATCATAATCACAGCCCCGAACTCGACCCATATCAAGTGCATGGGAAGACACCTCCATAGTTGCTGTGGTAACCTTATGTTCAACCATATCACTAAATGTTTTTTGTAATACCAACGATTCCGGTGTTGTATTTTTAACATCGATTATTTGATTGCCAATTTTGATATACATTGTACCGATTAGACCGGTCAGTTCACCATTCGCTTTAAATATTTCATCAATAATATGGGTCGTTGTCGTCTTTCCATTTGTACCCGTGACACCAATTAAACGTAGTTTTCTTGTGGGTTGATTATAAAAATAATCGGCCAACTGCGCCAATGCTCTTTTGGTATCACTTACGACAATATAAGGGACCTCTATATCGCGATTATGTAATTCACGCTCGGCTAGGATCGCACTTGCCCCATTAAGAATAGCCTGCTCCATGAAATCATGGCCATCAACTGTAAATCCATTAATGCAGACAAATAAGCTACCAGCCTGGACCTGTCTTGAATCCATTTCAATGGATGAAATAAGAGGATTTCCAATTTGTAGTTGTTTATAATGCGTTAAACATGAAAGTAAAGATTTTAGCTCCATTCTGGATTTCCTTTCTGTCGAAAATATAAATTTTTCACTTCACCCATTATATCAAAAGTAGGCTTGTATAATATATGCTTTTTAATGCACATTTGTTTCCTTTTGAAAGTGCAAACGCCTAGCTTTATAATTGCTAGGCGCGCTTTGGTGAAAATTGGGTGTTATTTTTCGGTTCCACCTAATAATATGCGAATAGTTGCACCAGATTCAACTTTTTCTCCAGGTTCTGGTGTTTGGTCGATGATAATTGGACCTTCACCACTTTTTTCTATCCTTAGATCAAGTAGGTATTTCTGCAATTCATTCGTTTTTAAACCAACAATGTTCGGCACTGTAACCATTCTTGGATCAGGATATGTGTATTTCTTCTCAATCTGCCCGCCTCTTTTTTTAACATCAAGTGCTCTAAGGCTATCCTCTAATATATTCCCTACAATTGGAGCAGCGACGACTCCTCCGAATTGAACTGTACCCTTTGGGTTATCTATCGCCGTATAGACAACAATTTGCGGATCATCCGCTGGAGCAAATCCAATAAAAGAAACAATATGGTTATTTTCCATATAACGTCCGTTTTTCACTTTTTGGGCTGTACCGGTTTTGCCGCCGACACGATACCCATCGACAAACGCACCTTTCCCTGTACCTTGGGCTACAACACTTTCTAGAGCATACCTTACCTGCTTCGATGTTTCTTCAGAAATGATCCGTCTTTTCATAACAGGGGTATTGCGGCTTACAACCTTTCCAGTAATCGGATCAACCCATTCTTTTGCAATATAAGGCTGATACAAAAAACCCCCATTAACAGCGGCGGCAACAGCTGTTACCTGCTGAATAGGGGTAACAGACACCCCTTGACCAAAAGCCGTTGTCGCTAACTCTACAGGACCAACACGATTCATTTTGAAAAGGATACCTGTTCCTTCCCCCTGCAGATCAATCCCTGTTTTTTGGCCAAATCCAAAATTCTTTATATATTGAAACAAACGGTCTTTACCTAATCTTTGTCCTAGAGTTACAAATCCGGGGTTACATGAGTTTTGAACAACCTCGAGGAAAGATTGGGATCCATGTCCGCCCCGTTTCCAACAACGTAACGTTGCACCTTCGACTCTAATCGCACCTGGATCATTAAAATGATCTTTATCAAGATCTACTAACTTTTCCTCCAGTGCAGCCGCTAAAGTAATAATTTTAAAAGTAGATCCAGGCTCATACGTACTCCAAACCGGAAGGTTCCGATTATATACTTCTTGAGGTACACTTTGATATTTTTCCGGATCAAAATCTGGTCTTGATGACATCCCTAAAATTTCACCGGTTTTTGGATCCATTGCAAGCGCAATTGCACCATCCGGGTTGTAGGTTGCCTCCGCAATATCTAATTCCCTTTCGATAATGGTTTGAACGCGGGAATCAATTGTTAACTTCATATTTAAACCATCGATCGGCGGTGTATATTGATCCGTGGAATTGGGCATTTTTCGTCCTTTTGCATCTGAAATATACGATACATGACCTCTTTTTCCACTCAACTTTTCATTGTAGTAAAGCTCAAGTCCCATTAGGCCTTGATTATCAATTCCTGTAAACCCCAAGACATGGGATAAATAACTCCCAAACGGATAATGCCGTTTGGAATCTTCAGCGATATAAACCCCTTTCAAATTAAGAGCACGGATTTCATTAGCCTTGTCATTTGAAAGTTTTCTTCCCTCCGTAATACGCTCATTTAAAGAGTTCTTAGTCATTGTTTTATACACTTTTTCTTCCGAAGCATTCAAAACAGCAGCTAATTTCTTGGCTGCAATTGCTGGGTCTTCTATTTGCCTTGGGATTAGATAAACAGTCGGAGCACTTACATTTGTTGCTAACGGAACCCCGTTACGATCGAGAATTTCTCCCCGTTCCGGCTCAAACGGAATATTTTTCCCCCAGGAATCCATAGCCTTGTCACTCAACCAATTTCCCATTACTAACTGCACATACCCCAGCCTTACATCTATTACCAAGAATAGGAATAATCCAACTAATAACACCGTAACTAAACGTTTCCGCACCGTAACATTCGAAACTCTCAAAGATCGTCTTACCTCCTTGACTTAGCTTGTTTCATCTTATGCTTGTACGGTGCGGAATAGAACATGGATTAGCCCATGAAGGATCAGTAGAACCCCGGTCGTTTAATCTTGGACACTATTCAATAGTTCGAACATTTGTTGATCCTCTTTTCCCTTTAAATTCACTTCATCTTCAGGATTTTTTTCGGGCTCTTTCTCCTCAAACGGCGGATTCAACTCCACCACTAAATAATCTCCATCTTTAAATTCGGAATTTGGCTGGATGCTTTGCTTCGTAACATAGCCTTTTCCAATAACATTCAGCTTTAATTTGGCAATATCAGCTATCTTTGCCACATCCCTAAAGGCCCATCCAGTCATATCAGGCATTTTCATCTTACCCTTTGCCTTGATAATAACTTTTTCCTTTTCTAACACCTTCGAATTTGGCAAAGGAATTTGCTTTATGACACGATCCGTTTGCCCTAGCTTGATGACGGTAAGACCTGCTTGCGAGAGTTCTTTCATCCCTTCATCTACCCCTTTTCCAATCACTTTTGGAGTTTCGATACCCGCTTGCACAACCGGTTTTTCAATATTAGCCGCTTCTGTTGGGGCAATATTCATGTAGTTAAGACTATTTTTCATAACTGTTTTAAAAACATAGGATACTGGCGCAGAACCAAGCTCAGTCGGCTCAAGTTTCGGCCTTTTTACAGATACATAGACAATTAACCTCGGGTCATCTTTTGGCGCAAACCCTAAAAATGAAAATATATTATTTCCGTGACCTGTCATATATTTCCCTGTTTTTGGGTTTGGAATTTGGGCAGTACCCGTTTTTCCAGCAACTTGATAACCCTCTATTGCATAGGATTTACCAGTACCTGCTTTCGAAGAAACAACTGTTTCCAAAATATCAAGAACTTGCTGAGCCGTCTCTTTTTTGATAGGCTCCTCAACAATTGTTGGCTCTTGCTGTTTAATAACTTCCCCTGTTTTGGGATCGACAATTTTTTTGATAATATACGGCTTCATCATTTTGCCACCATTTGATATCGCAGTTGCTGCTTGTATTTGTTGAATCGGAGTTATTGTCGTTCCTTGTCCATAGGAAGTCGTAATTTTTTCAATCGGGTACCTATACAAAATATTACCAGGAACTTCATTTGGCAAATCAATCCCCGTTATTTTATCAAAATGAAATTTTTGTAAGTATTCGAGAAATTTATCGCCGCCTAGTTTTTCATTGACTAACTTTGCCATTGCAACGTTAGAAGACCGTTGAACCCCCTCTAAGTACGTGATTGTACCCCATCCGGAGCGGTTGTGGTCTCGAATTGCTTTATCTTTCTGCGAAATTCTATAGGATCCTGACTTATACGTTTCGTTAGCTCGAAAAACACCAGCATCAATCGCCGCGGCTAACGTAAATATTTTCATTGTTGAACCTGGTTCAAAGGGAGAGGAAATAACTTCATTCATATAGTTTGAAATATCCCGAGTATTAGGATCAAAGCTTGGTCTAGTTCCCATCGCTAATATTTCTCCCGTTTTCGCATCTGCAACAACCCCGATGATATTTTCAGGTTCATATTCTTTTTCGGCATAGCTCAAAGCACTTTCTAAAAAGGTTTGGATTCTCTGATCTATTGTTAAAAATAGATCCTTCCCGTTTTCGGGCGCTACAATCATTTCTTTTGGATCAGGAAGCTTAAAGCCCCTACGGTCACTCTGAAAGGTAATACGACCATCTTTCCCTTGCAAGAGATCATCAAAGGTTTTTTCAACCCCCATTTTTCCAACCAATTTTCCTTGTTCATCAGGCTGTGCAAACCCGATTACATGGGAAGCAAATATACCATTCGGATATAATCTCTTTTTCTCCCGGGTAAAATAAACGCCCGGAAGGTTCAATGCCTTAATTTCCTCCATTAATTGATGGTCAATATTCCTACCTTTCGGACCCAGTTCTACTTGAACAGCATCGGATTTAGCAGGATTTAACCTTCTCTCAATCTCTGAAGCTTGCATATTCAATAATGGAGCTAATTTTTCAGCCGTTTCATGTTTGTCAATAACATAAAGGGGGACAGAAGAATTTTTTGAATATTTATCACTAATCACCACATACAACGAATAGGTAGGAACATCCTTCGCAATAACTTGTCCGTTACGATCAAGTATTTGTCCTCTTGAAGCTTCGATGGTCCGTTCCTTCTCCCACTTTTCATCGGCTAAAACGGTTAGATCATGTCCTTTCACCTCTTTAACAGTTTGAATATAAACAAAACGACCTGTTAAAATAAAAAAGAGCAGGACAAATATTAATGATAATATCCTCGCCCCAACTCTAATATGTACTGTTGTTTTTTTACTCATTTTCTCACCACACTATATTAAACTAATTACCATAACTAGTTACCGATTACTTGGACATTATTATCAATTATTGTTAATCCTTGTTCAGTAGCAATTTTTAATATCCGCTGTGGTTTCGACAATTCAGTTATTTCCTCCGCTAAACCACTATTGATCTTTTGTTGTTCGGTTATTTCGGATTCCAAAACCTGAATATCATTATTGAGTTGAAAAATAGCTGCTTGCTTGGAAATGATCATCGTACAACCTATTGTACTAAAAATAAGCAAAAGTGAAAGCAGAAATTTTTCACCAGCTGTAATAATACTTTTCTTTTTTACCTTTACTTGAGGCTTCAAGTTTGGTTTATTCTGCTGATGTTTTTTCGGTTGAACCTGGTAAGCAAGATTGTTCAAAACTAAAACCTCCTACTATAATTTGTTATTGTTTCTCGGCCACTCTTAATTTTGCAGACCGCGCTCGTTTGTTTTGCTCCATTTCTTCTTCTGAAGGTAAAATCGGCTTCCTCGTTATAAGCTTTAACTTAGCTTTATATTCCTCCGGAATGATTGGCAACCCATGGGGCAATTCAGGACCTCTACTCCATTTACTAAATGTTGTCTTACAAATTCTGTCTTCCAACGAATGAAATGTAATAACCGCTATTCTTCCCCCTGGTTTTGAAATCGAAATGGCATCTTCTATCGCCTCTTCGAATACTTTAAGCTCATCATTCACAGCGATCCGAATGGCTTGAAAAACCCGTTTAGCCGGATGCCCTCCTGCTCGTCTTGCCGGTGCAGGAATACCTTCTTTTATTAACTCTACCAACTCCCCTGTCGTTTCAATTGGTTTAACATTACGAAAAGCTTCAATTTTCCTTGCGATTTGTTTCGAAAACTTTTCCTCACCGTATTGGAAGAATATTCTAACAAGATCATTATAACTCCAGTGATTGACAACATCGTAAGCCGATATCGGTGCTGTTTGATCCATCCTCATGTCTAGCGGCGCATCTTGATGGTAGCTAAAGCCCCTTTCGGCAATGTCAAGCTGTGGTGATGATACTCCAAGATCAAAAAGGACTCCGTCTACACCCTCTACGCCCCGGTCTTGCAACTCTTCTTTTAGATGGCGAAAGTTGCTTTTTATTAGGACGACTTGATCTTTATAGGCCGCTAATTTTTTTGCAGCATGCTCTATTGCCATTTCATCCTGATCAAACGCATATAGTCTGCCGGACTTTGAAAGTTTCGATAAAATTAGTTCGCTATGTCCCGCTCCACCTAAGGTACAATCAACATAGATTCCATCTGGCTTTATATTTAACCCTTCAACAGCTTCTTCTCTTAAAACAGTTATGTGTTCAAACATTTATACATCTACTCCACCCTAGTCTTTTTCCTGTTGTTCTGTAATGCTATTTTGCATCTAAATATCGAAATCAACCATACTTTCTGCAATTTCAGCAAATGAATCTGCAGACTCCGTAACATATGTATCCCAATTTGACTTGCTCCAAATCTCAAAACGATTTGAAACACCTACAATGACACAGTCTTTATCTAGTTTGGCATAATCTCTTAGCGGAGGAGCAATATTTACTCTTCCTTGCTTGTCCACTTCACATTCAGTTGCACCAGAGAAGAAAAAACGTGTAAACGCTCTAGCATCTTTTTTTGTAAAAGGAAGGGTTTTTAATTTATTTTCTAAGGTTTGCCATTCATCGTAGGAATAACCAAACAAACATTGATCTAAACCCCTTGTAAGCACAAAGCCTTCTCCAAGAAGTTCTCTAAATTTAGCCGGAATAATCATACGGCCTTTTTGATCAATGGTATGATGATATTCCCCCATGAACATACATTACGCCCCACTTTCTGACCATAGAATACCACAAATCACCACTTTCCACCACTTACTTTATGAATTATTCGTGAAAAAAAACAAAAAAACCTGCATACATCGCAGGTTTTTGCTCGACAAATTCGGAACTTAATTTGTTATAACACGTCATTTTATATATATTTTTATATAGTAATAACCTTGTGTTGGTTATTCCATTGATAATTTAGATCTACCATTTCATCGATAATTTGGTAACCATATAGGTTAATATAGTAAAAAATATTCCATATTCTCTCCTGCGGTGCATTTAAAGGCTTGATAAAATAGTTGATATGGTCAAATTTGTCCAAGACAACTTTATGTTGAAAACGTATCCTCTTTTCCACTTTCTGTTTTAAATAATAAATTTGCGATTGAATAAGCTCTGCATTTTTTTCGGCCAAATCTTTAAGATGGGGATCAACTTGGATAGCCAACTCCTTAAAAGGTCTATGCACATTCAAAATTCGGGTTGTTGTTTCTTCTGTCATTTGCTCGATTGGAAATGGCTGTTGTTTTTTGAGCCACTCTTCTTTCTCATTTAGACATCCACTTTTAACAACCCCGGCTATATCCAAGCCCAGTTCCTTCACGTATTTTCCCGACTTTCTGTCAAGGATAGAAATCATTAATCTTGGAATAACAGGCGGCACTTTAAAGTCAAACAAATGGAACGCTTCTTTTAGTGCCGCCCAATAAGCAATTTCACCAGGCCCCGAAATAAAAGCCAATGTCGGGAACACATACTCCTGCATAAGCGGTCTTGTCGCAACATTGTTGCTGAACAATTCAGGTTGATTACGATTCAACTCTAATAATGCTGAATGTTCAAAATTACATTCATTATTCTTTCCAACAAATTGTGTTTTGGATCTTTCTAATAGGATCCTTTCCCCGTCTTGAATAACAAACAAATGGGCATTCTGTTCATTAATTTCAATCGGTTGTCCGTAGCCCAATTCCTGAAGAGTCAATTGGCCACATAGCACCTTTTCTCCTAATTCCGAATTGTTGCGAATAATCATTTCTATAAAAGGCGATCCAATCTTTCTAAAGCCTGTATCACCCGAATCCACAATAATGAGGCCATGTTCTTTAAATAATCTAAAGACAATATTGATAAAAAAATCAACATAGGTAGAGGACTTTCTTAAATCGGCATAAAGATGATTTAACATATCATTTGTATAAACCGTTTCCCCGAATGTGCCGACAATCTCTTTAATCCAGTCTTCAGCCTTATTTTGATCAATGATCAACTGAGAGGCAGGGCATTTTTTGAAATGCTTTTGTTTAATAACACGTTTTTCGACCCTACCATTACGCAACACGTAAGTGTGATTAATTTCTGCAAAGTCATGATCCTCCCCCGCAACCCAAAAAACAGGAAGAACCGGAACATTTAATAATTGCTCTTGTTCTTTCGCAAACTTAATGATGGAAATAATTTTATGTATTGAATAAAGTGGACCCGTTAACAATCCCGCTTGTTGACCGCCAATGACAACGACACTTTTGGGATCTAACATTCTTTTAATATTTGTAATCGTTTTATCAGAAACATCGAAGTTTTTATGAAACTCTAATAAATACTCGACCAATTGCCATCTCGGAAACTGCCGATTACTTAACTCTTCTAATCGTTTCTTGTATGTCTCTTTGTTTTTAATATCAGGATAGTCAAAAAAAGAGGCGACTTCATCTTCCTCGCTTATATATGAAGAGGCAATTTTATTCGCTAACGCCTGGGCGACGTCTTGTAGTTCCATGCGGATACTTCCTTTCTACTATACATAACACAACATTTTATAAGAGTATAACAAATAATAAGTAACACCCTCAAAAATTATGCTTATAAATTATTTAGCCTTTGAATTAAACCGAAAATAATGAGCGAAAAATAGCTAAACGAAAATAAAAGAAAATTAAACCGCCAAAATCCTTTCCATACCTTTTTGAAAATAATCTCATTGTTGATTTTCCATTGAAGAAAAACAAAAATCGAAGCAATAAATATTAATAAAAGAAGAATGATCCACAACACTGATTTTTCCCAAATCACCATAATAGAAAAATGGACGGCAAAGATAAAAAAAAGAGTAGAAATGTCCACTGATAAATGTAGCGATCTTTTTTTGTTCTTTGTGACGATGCGGCTGATCCAATACACCATAAAAATAACAAGGATCGGCACTGTAACCATAGTAGCTACAAATGTTGAAAATAAATTAATCATTCCTCTCTTCCTTCCCTTTGGCTTCCATACCTTTAATACTATTATATAAAAACATAAGTCCAGGCATCGACACCACCCTTTTTTCACCTTCTTCTAGTATATAACCTAATATAGACTGGATTTCTGTTGGTCGACCATGTTCAATATCCTTATACATCGATGAATAGTTGCTTCCCGTATTCTTGCAAATGGTGATCACATCATCCCATAAGCTGTCAACCTTAGTTAAAGCAAGAGCTTGCACCACTTCAAGGAAGACAGCTTTCATATTTAATAAATAAAAATTATTTTCTAATAAACTCCCATTTTGAATGCCATAAAGGGTGGTGAGAGGGTTGATAACCGCATTGACAACAAGTTTACTCACAAGTGTTTCATACCAATTTCCCTCAATTATTATAGGAAAGCCAATCGAATTTAAGGCATCTGCCATTGCCTCGATTTTTCCCGACTTTCTACTATAGTTTGCCATTTTAAGGCAGCCTTCACCAGTATGAATAACGCAATTGTCTGATTGTTTAAGGACCCCGTGTTCAACGATACCCAAATAAATCGATTCCGTGTACAAATTGGATAAAACGAGAGTATGACTCATTCCATTTTGTAAAAAAACGACAGGGATTTTGAGTTTGTTTTTATTTAAACAATCAAGAATTGGTTCCAAATCATATTGTTTAACCGTAATAAAAATAACATCCGCCTCGAATAGACCCTCTGAAAAAGGGATCGCCTTTACTTTATATGTTGTTGTTATCCCGTTCTTTATAAGTTCTAAGCCTTTTTCCTGCAAAACTTGAGCTTGTTCTCTTCTTCTAGTATAAATGACTGGATTAATATTTGCTTTATTAAGATAAGCGGCAACTAGCATTCCAATAGCACCACCGCCAATAATTGCAACTTTCACCCGAAAACCTCCATAAATTTCAACTTTATTCAGTATAAGTCCCACACTTCCATAATTGGCACAAATACGCCAAGGCGCATTTGATTTATAGTATCATTTTAACAAAAAACAGGGAATATGGGTGTCAATAATTCCCTTCCTGAGTTTTTTGAATTATTTATTTTCTTAAAATTAGAAGAAATTTTCTTATTTATGTATTATAATGTAATTATAACAGTGTGAAAAAGGAGGTTTGCCTTCATGGAAATCATGCCAATTGAAAAGTTATCAATTAATTTTAAAACGTTAGAGGATTTTAAGAGTTTTAAAGAATATGGCAATCAGGAGTTACAAATGCTTGATGACCTAAAAGGAAGCATTGTTGAAAACGATTGCAAACATTCGCCGTTCTATGGTATTTATTATGGCGATAAGCTTGTTGCACGCATGAGCTTATATCATACTGATAAAAAATTTGATTATTTATTTGACAATAAAAGAGATTACCTACTCTTGTCAAAACTTGAAGTACTTCCGCAGTTTCGTGAAAGAGGTTTTGGAAAGAACTTAATTGGGTTCGCTAAAAGCTTTAACCTTCCAATTATTACAAGCCCTAGAATTAACTCAGGGGGATTCTGGAATAGAATGGGGTTTATGCCTTTTACACCGATTACAGACATGCCTGAAAAACTATTAGTCTGGTATCCTGATCATTTAACAGAAAACAAAATAAATTAGTGATGTTGTTTACTTAATAAAAGCTGACATTTTGTCAGCTTTTATTTTTTCACTCTCTCAAGGTTTCCGTTTTTGTCCATTTGGAACTTAAAGCGCGACCCTTCTTCTTCCTGCAATACAATCATTTTACGTGCCCTTTCCATTATTTCAATAAGAGCTTTATAATCCTCTTCAATTAAGTGGTAATTTTCTGCCAACTTTTCAACTTTTACAAGCAGTTCATTTTTTTCTTTCTGTAATTCGCTTATTTCATTTTTTAGCACTTCATTTTCTTCACTGAGGTTTTCAGTATTCTTCACGGTTGTTTCAACTGATGACAAAAATTCAATAATAGAATCGAAGGATACTAATGGTTTTGACTGATTTTGCAGCTCGGTTTGGTCGACTTTTTCTTCCTTGCTTTTAGATTTTTTCTCCATGGTTTCAAGGGCTGGTTTTGGTGGCTCTAAAACCTTTTCAGCTTTTTCACCTTTTCTTTGTTTTTTGGCGATTTCAATTGCTGACTTATATTGTTTTCTTACGGCTGAATTCCACCTAAACCCACATGCGGCCGCTGTTCTTGATAGTTTTTTACCAACTTCCTCAAAAGCTGCTAATTGTGTACTTCCATCTCTAATATGTCTAAGCACAACCTCGGCAAGCAATAAATCTTCATCTTGCGTCCATGCATCCTGTCTTAATGTCGTCATATACCTATCTCTCCTATATGTTTTTATTTTTATTTCTATGCAACAAATAGAAAAGATAGAATCGAAAATCTAGTTAAAAAACACTACATAAGTTGTACTTTTATCATTTAAAGCATTCTAAGCATCCAAAAAGGATTTTACTGCCTGATGGTGCTCATCTGATTCCCAAAGAATACTGCACTGATTAATTTCTGCAAACATCCTGTCTCTTAAATTTGCACATTCCCACTTTTTAACCGCGGCTTGCTTATAAGCTGCTAGTACACCAGAACTTTGTTCAACATAGGTTTGAATCCATTCTTCGAACTCCCTTTTAAGGTTTTGTTCTGAAAATATTTTATTAATGAAGCCAAGTTCCTTCCCTTCCTGGGCTGAAAATCGGTTTGCAGTCATAAGTAGTGTCATCGCCTTGTCGTAGGAGAGCTTTTCCAGAAGCATAGATGCTCCTCCCCAGCCTGTTGTTATGCCTAACTTGCCTTGAACAAATCCAAACTGGGCATTTTCACTTGCAACTCGAAAATCGCAAGCAGAAGCGATCTCACAACCACCGCCAATCGCTGCACCATTTACAAGAGCTACTGTTGGTTTTGTTAACGTTACTAATGAATACAATATTTCTCCCATCTTAGCAAGCATCTGATAGGCTTCTTCTTTGGTACGAAGATTATGAAATACCGATAAGTCCCCGCCCGAACAAAAGGCTTTCTTCCCAGCGCCTGAAATTACTAACACTTTATCACTTTTGTTATTGGCAACTTCAGCGATAACTCTTTTAAAGCTGTCCATTACATCAAAATCTATTGCATTCCTTTTTTCCATACGGTTAATCGTCAGCCGTACAACCCCATTTTCAGTTCTTTCTACTAATACCTTTCCCATTCCCTTACCCTTCTTCCTTTATGTAAAAATAACCATTTATTAAATATTAGACTTATATTCCCGAATTCCTGCATTAAATATGCAAAAAAGCGCAGAGAATCAAATTCTCCCCGCTTTTTCTTTGTCCAGCTCCAACTCCCAGCGACTTGTGGACTTCACACATCTCCCTACGATAAGTCAACATCGAATCGCTACACGATTCGTGTTTCCTTTATCTCAGTTGATGCGCTCCAGTCCTTACGTCGCTAAACGGTCGTTTCCGCTTTTCTATTAGTCGTTTACTACTTCTTTACCTTTGTAAGTCCCACATTCTTTACAAACGCGGTGAGCAAGTTTCATTTCTCCGCAGTTTGGGCATGTTACCATACCAGGCACTTGTAATTTATAGTGTGTACGACGCTTTCTTTTTGCAGTTTTAGATGTTCTTCTAAAAGGTACAGCCATTATTCCCACCTCCTTAAAAGGTTAACTATTCATTGTTTTTGTCTTCATTAAAGAAATCTTTCAGGCCTGCCAATCTAGGATCTATTCTTTCCTTCTTATCATGGTCCGTGATCACTTCCCAGTCTTGTCCTGATTGTGGTGCTCCTCCTTCTCCAGAAGGGTCATCACAGAAGATTTGAATAGGGATCTCCAAGAGGATATTTTCCTTGATCATCGGCAATAAGTCAAGAACTTCTCCTTCTACCTGATGAAGATTTTCTTCATCCGGATGGCCATAGCCTTCCGGTGATAATAAATAGGTTTCGGTTGTTTCAATCTTAAATGAATGCGTAGCATCCTTTAATGTCCGAGAGCAAGGAAGAATCATTGTCCCTTCCATTGTTAATGTAAATGTAACTTTATTAGAGCCAAAATCGCCATGCCCTTTTACATGGACAGGCGGAATTCTTCTAATATCAGATATATCGATAAGTTCACTTACATCAACCATTTCATCAACAAAGATCCCTTTACTTCGGAGTTGATTTAATTGATTCATATACCATTTCATTCATTTCACCTCAAGGCAACAAAGGTAATTATAGCTTTCACCAACATATTTGTCAATATTTTTTCTTTACAGTCCGCACTGTGTATTATGCGCATAATGTTGATTTATTAGCATTCGTGTTCAAACTAACCTTTGTTATTGTGTCTTTTTATGCATGTTTAGAATATAGTGTGTGGTCATAACTATGGTCAAGTGGTCACACGCTTTTTTCTATAATTAGCTTTGTTCCCTTTAGGTGGTTAGGAAGATTTTCTTCTTAAGTCAACATATCTTTTACATTTGGTACATTGGTATAAGTCACGTTCAATTTCTCGATGTTTTTTTAGTTTATGGCATGTCTGGCAAGCCAAAGGTACAAGCCTTCCTTTTTTAGTGTCGTGATCTTCTATTGTATAATCTGAAATCTCGGTTTCCTCTTCAAGTTCATCTTCTTCCGGTTCCTGATTATCTTTAATCAAAACACCAGTGTGAACTGGTGTTTTTGATTGTTTCTTTCCATCTCCCTCACCTCCTCGCTATGCTGTTTTTGATTTCCGAAAAAAGTAGGATTTAGGTCCAAGAAAATATTTTCCACCGGACACCCTACACTTCTTCAATTTTTGCAAAAAAAGATCGAGGCACGTTGTAAGAATCCTTTTCATACTTGGATAAAGTATCTTTATTAACCCCGAATTTATTGGTAGCTTCAACTAATTTAAGTCCTGAGTTTACTCTCGTAACTTTTAAAGTTATTTTCATTTCCAAGGTATTTCACCTCCTTATTGCTCGGTGTAATTATAGGGTATCCGGTTTATTTCGGAAATATCGTGTACATTCCGTATCTTTTCGGATATAATGGAATTACAAAGGAAAGGAGGTGATGTAATGATCGATCGAGACTTACCTTTAAAAAAGCGGATATCAGATAATATAACGCGATTAAGAACCGCTAGAGGCTGGACCCAACTGAAACTTAGTGAGAAATCAGGTATTTCAAAAAGCACGCTCTCTGACTATATAAATTGCAGAACATTGATTAGTCCAGGAAACGTAGAGAAATTATCAGAAGCTTTCGGAGTTCCAAAATCAGAAATAGACCCTAGCTTCAAACAAACAGAAGAAAAACCAACCAACCTAATACCTATCGCACCAATGACAGTACCTGTACCGATTCTGGGCACAATCGCCTGTGAGGATCCACTGTTGGATGAACAGAATTTCAAAGGCTACCGGTACGAATCCCCGGACACCTTGCCTAGTGGAAATGTTTTTTACCTCGAAACTAAAGGTGATTCGATGGAGCCAACGATCCCTGATGGGTCGCATGTACTCATACGTGAACAACCAGAAGTGGAATACGGGCAGATTGCAGCTGTGCTTGTTAATGGTGATATAGAAGCAACCTTGAAGAGAGTAAGAAAACAAGGCGATTATATTATGCTGATGCCAGACAATCCGATACATAGTCCCATCATTGTTGATGAAAACAATCCAGCAAGAATTATCGGAAAAGCGGTACGTGTAACAAGGGACCTATCTTAAGAAAGGAGGGAAAGAGAATGAAAAAGTGGTCAAAAGAATATCTAGACGACATCCTTGTACGGTTGGCCCACCATTCATCTGCATTAGAGGGCAACACAATTACATTAGCAGAAACCATTTCTATCATACTGCACAATCAAGTGTCGAGTAACCGCAGTCTTGATTTAAGAGAAGTATATGAAATCAAAAATCATGAACAGGCATTCCGCTATGTACTTGAAGCACTAAAAAACAATGAGCCGCCACAACTGCATACAGTCAAAGAAATTCATTTTTTATTGATGGATCGTCTGCAATACGATCGAGGACAATTTAAGTCTGTTGAAAATGCGATTGTGGGTGCTGATTTCATGACAGCAAGTGTACAGGAAACACCTATGCTTATGCAACAATGGGTGGATAATCTCAACTATCGTTTAGACACAGCAACAGATTCGAAAGAAAAATTAAGCATCATCGCTGAAGCTCACATTGCTTTTGAACGTATTCACCCATTCGCAGATGGGAATGGGCGTACAGGACGAATAGTGATGAACTATTCCCTTATGCAACATGATTTCGAACCACTCATCATTAACAGCCAAGATAAAGCAAGCTATTTACGTTTATTATCCGAACAAGATGTAGTGCATTTCACTCAATTCATCGAAAAGATGTTGGCAGAAGAACAAGAACGCCTATGTAGATTTCAAAATAAAGAAAACCAACAGATCCCACCAGAAACAACGGAGTAAAACTATTAATTAATTAGCGCTAATTAATTAAAACCATCGAGAGCAGGCCCATTTGCCTGCTCTTGTTATCAAAGAAAGAAGCGCAACTGGCATCTGCAGAAGAAGAATCAAAATAACAGAACGTGATTCTGAACATATATAAAAAGACACAATAACTGAGGGATAACTACAAGAAGGTGATTCCGTGAAATGAAACGTAAGACAACGGGGAAATACGTATCAATATCGATTTCATGTTAAAGATCCCATAACGAATAAACGTAAAGAAATATCAAAAGGTTGATTTGCAGACGAAAAAGAAGCTGAAAGAGCCATGATTTTAGCGATGGCCGATTATGAACGTGGCATTTATCATGCCTACATCAAAATTCACTTTTAAAGAACTTGCAGACTTGTGGCTTTCCAGCAAACAAGGTGACGTCAGAGAATCGACTATGTACTCTTATAAGCGTGCGCTAAACGCTCGTATTATGCCCACATTCGAACGATTAGACAAAACCAATACACATCCACAATTTCTATCAAAAACTAAAAAATCAGGGCATGTCTAAAAAGTATATATCGTATATCGGCACGATCATTGGCTCTATTTTTAAAAAAGGTGTTCAAATGGAATTGATTCACAAAAATCCTGTGGAGAATGTGGACAAACCGAAAATGTCTAAAACAAAACAAAAAAGTTGGACTAAAGAACAAGCATTGATCTTTTTGGAAGCTGCAAAACTGCGGTCAAATTACTTTCTAACATATTTATTAGCTTTCTACACTGGGATGAGAATCGGCGAGGTATTGGGATTACATTGGTCTGATATCGACTTTGACAGCAAGGTCATTCATATCCAACACACGATTACATTAGTTGAAGGTGATTATGTTATCGGACCCGTTAAAACAGAATCGAGCGACCGCTATATCCCTATCAGTGATTTCCTGATTGAACAATTCCAGGAGCACAGAAAGTTTAGCAAGAATACTTCTGAGGATTTAGTGTTCAGGACCAAGAAGAAGAAAATCGTGGATCCTTATACTTTGAGATACATCTTAAAGAAAATAGCTGAAGAATTAAAAATACCAGTGATCAGATTTCACGACATAAGAAGAACTCACACGTCCATCCTGATCGACGAGGGTGTGAGTCCCAAGGTCGTGTCACAGCGCTTAGGTCATAGCGATGTATCTTTCACTCTTAACATTTATACCGATGTATTTGACCAGCGTCAAGTAGAAGCGAGTGAAAAAATAGACGAAATTCTATTCCGTGGTCATGTTGTGGTCAAAGACGAAAATCAATCCGACGAAACCATATGACACTAGTGCTACCATGCGGTTTATTGTGTAATTTTTTTCTTTACACTATACTATAGAAAAGCGCAAGCGCCTCAATAGCGAAGTTCACTAGGCACTGAAGCTAGACATAGAAAAATACTTATAAAAGAAAGGAATTTATGTATGAGAGCTGTTGGTGTCGTAGTGGAATATAATCCCTTTCATAACGGACATTACTATCATATCCAAGAATCACGAAAAGTAACAGAGGCAGATTTAGTTGTAGCGGTGATGAGCGGTAATTTTCTGCAGCGTGGTGAACCTGCGTTAGTATCAAAATGGGCACGGACAAACATGGCACTTGAAGGTGGAGCAGACCTTGTGATTGAACTGCCTTATGTATTTGCGACCCAAAAGGCTGAAATTTTTGCATTTGGTGCTGTTAGTTTATTGCATGCCTTGGAGATTGATAGTATTTGCTTTGGCAGTGAAAGCGGTGATATTCATTCTTTTCAAACTACACTAAAAGAAATGAAAGCAAGGAAAGGATCCTTTGATCAATCCATTAAAAAAGCTTTGGAAGAAGGGAAAAGCTATCCAAGAGCAGCCTCAGATGCTTTTCATTCTTTGCAGTTTGCAGATTCAGCGGTTGATCTTTCACAACCGAATAATATTTTGGGGTTTCATTATGTAGAAGCCATCGATAAACTGGGCAGTAACATACAACCATTTACGATTCAACGTACAAAGGCTCAGTATCATGATCAGCATTTTGCGGACCAATATATTGCAAGTGCGACAAGCATACGTTCGAGCCTTTTTTCAGAGAGAACAAATTTGGAAGAAATACAAAATGTTATTCCAGATACTACTTACTCACATCTTTTGACCTACAAGAAAAGCTTTGGTATGTTCCATCATTGGGAAAATTACTACGCTTATTTTAAATACAAACTTCTTACCTCTACACCTGAAGAACTTCGACAAATCTATGAAGTAGAAGAAGGTCTAGAAAATCGCCTATTGCAATATATAGCATCTGCTGCAACTTTTCAGGAGTTTATGGAAAAGATAAAAACAAAGCGATATACATGGACAAGATTACAGCGTCTCTGTATACATATACTAACAAACACTTCGAAATCACGAATGAAAGCAAACAGTGAATATCCGACCTATATTCGTTTATTGGGTACTTCGCTCGCTGGCCAGGAATATTTACATTCAATCAAAAAAAATGTAGCTATTCCGATCATTTCTAAGTTATCTGCTTTTTCTAATGAACAGATCAATCTTGATATAAAAGCTTCAAATGTTTATGCAGCGTGTTTAAAGGAGCCTTATCGTTCAAATATGATGAAAGCTGAATTTTCAAATCCACCAGTACGATATGATCAAAATAACAAGCAATTTTTATGATATGAAAGAAAAAGCGCAGGAGGCAAATGATGTAACCTAACAGCCTCTTACGCTTTTTTATTTTTTCGGTGGTAATTTTTCTAGATAGGCAACTGCTTCGTCAAACGTATTGACCGGGATAATCTTCATGTCGGATTTTATATCCTTCGCCGTTTCAAGTGCTTCTTGATAATTTGTTAGTATTTTTTCTCCATTTTTATCAACACGTGTTTTACCATTTTCGTTTGGCGCAAAGAAAATTTCAATGTTGGATTTATCTGCTGCAACAATTTTTTGGTGGATACCGCCAATACGACCGACTTCTCCCTCGTAACCGATGGTACCGGTACCGGCAATTTTATAGCCCTTTGTCAAATCCGAATCAATTAACTGATTGTATATCTCAAGTGAAAACATTAATCCTGCAGACGGTCCGCCTATTTTTTCTGTATTAATCGTGACAGGAGGATTCACTTCGACTTTACGATCCGTAACAAGAAGGATTCCCAAGCCTACCTTATCTTTTTGTTCACCGGTTTGTTCTTTAGGAAAAACAGCTAAAGGTACTTTTACTTCCATCGTCTTCCCTTTTCTTTCTAATTTCAGCGTTACTGTGTCTCCCTTACTCTTTGTTGAAACATATTTAATAAACTCTTCTGAGGACTTCATAACATGACCGTCAACAGAAAATAAGCGGTCACCAACTTTTAAAACCTTCTCCGCCGGCATTCCCGGTATAACATTCATAACAAAAACACCGTTATATTTGATATTGATGTCTTTTTTTGCTTTTGTGTAAGCAACAACAGTTGCCTGTTCCTTCGAATTCTCCATCATATGAAGCTGACGATTGGAATACTCATCCTCCGTTTCACCATCCGGTCGTATATAGTCCTCAGGATAAATTTCATAATAATCATTTACCTTTGCCCATGCATATTGAACTACGTTTGCCTTCCCAAACCGAACCGTTGTTAAAGAAAAGCTTCCCCTTTCCTTGTTTCCACCCTCCACTTTTACAATAGGAGCCAGTTCTGTCGCCATTCCGGGTGAAGAGATATAATAAGGGAGCTGAACGAAGGTTAGTAAAAGGGTTATGACAAGAATGATGATCCAGCTCTTTGACATACTTTTCAGCTTATTCATGTTGCGACTCCTTCCACTTCTGTATAACATCTACTATTAACGGAATTTGCTTCAGTGCTTCCTCCTCACCGATACGGATGATGTCTTCAGTATTCGTAAAGGCCTTAGCACTATATTGCTCTACACGCGGTTTAATCATAACATCTGCATCGAATTGTTTTAATCTGGCTAATTCATTCTGCATGATGTCAATACTTTGGAGAATCACATCAAATATCGATGTAATCTCTACATCGCCTTTCACATGCGAAACATCGACAGCTATTACGATATCCGCCCCCATTTCTTTCACCACAGAGATAGGAACTCGGTCAACAACTCCCCCATCAACAAGGAGCCGCCCATTTATTTTTTCGGGAACAAAGATACCTGGGATCGAGATGCTTGCCCTAATGGCATTTGCTAAAGGACCATCCTTAAAGATAACCTTTTCTCCAGTCTTAATATCAGTGGCAACGATCCAAAGTGTGGGGGATAATTGCTCTATTGTTTTCCCCATAGTAAAAATACGGATAAATTCTTTTATTTTTTGGCCACTTACAAAGCCCATTTTAGGCACTGTGAAGTCAAGGTAATATTTCCTTCTGAATGCAGCTGCCAACTTATAGAGACGCTCTAAATCGTGACCAGCCCCATATAATCCACCAACTAATGCTCCCATACTGCTGCCCGCCATACAATTAATGGGAATATTAGCTTCATGTAAAGCTTTTATTACACCTAGATGAGCAAACCCCCTAGCTCCTCCTGAACCTAGCGCTAAGCCTATTTTTGGTTTTCTCAAATGTTTCCCTCCGTTGCCCTTTTCCTTAAATTTGGTCTATTCTAATTTGAAATTCGTATATTTATAGTAGGACGAGATTGAATTGACCTTATTTTATCATTCTATATTCAGCAAGTATAGAATTAAGAACTCAAGAATTCGCTGGGGGGCTATATGTGACACGTTCTAAACTAAAAACAATCCTACTTGCCGTTTCAATTTCACTTGTGGCATTCGGATTGATTTTTTTTCCAAAAGAATCATTAGAAGCATCAAGGCGTGGCTTAGAAATGTGGTGGGGGGTTGTTTTCCCATCCTTACTGCCATTTTTCATCGTCTCAGAACTATTAATTGGATATGGTGTAGTGAAATTTATTGGAATCCTCCTAGAACCCCTTATGCGTCCTTTATTCAAAGTTCCTGGTATAGGAGGAGTGGTTTGGGCGATGGGCATGGCGTCGGGCTTTCCCGCAGGAGCAAAACTAACTGCCCGTCTTAGACAGGAACAACAATTAACAGCAATTGAAGCAGAACGACTAGTCTCCTTTACCAACGCATCAAGCCCATTATTTATTTTTGGAGCAGTATCAGTCGGTTTTTTTAATAATGCAAATATCGGAATTTTATTAGCTGCCTCCCATTATTTAGGAAATTTTAGTGTCGGCCTTCTAATGAGATTTCACGGCGGGGACAAAGTCGAGAAGGAAAGCTTAAGGAAAAGTGATCATTTCTCAGTAAAAAAAGCTTTTCAATCGCTTCATCAAACAAGAATAAAGAATGGAAGACCAATCGGACAAATGTTGGGAGATGCAGTTACTTCATCGATCCACACCCTTTTAATGATTGGTGGTTTTATTATTATGTTTTCAGTATTTAACCGTTTGCTTTACATAGTGAATATCACCGATGTTGTAGCTGTTTTTGTCGGCTATATACTTTCATTATTTCATATTTCAACAGAACTAGCTTTGCCGCTTATATCGGGGATGTTTGAAATAACGATGGGGAGTCAACTTACTAGTCAAACGGAAGATGTCGAACTGTTGTTTAAAGTCATCATAACCAGCTTCATTCTCGCATTTAGTGGCTTTTCTGTTCAGGCACAAGTAGCAAGTATTTTAGCGGAAACAGACATTCGTTTTCAGCCATTTTTTATCGCTAGAATTATGCAAGGTATATTTTCATCAACTTTTGTATTTTTATTGTGGAGACCACTTTATGTTAATCTTTATACTATGAGTGATAAGCAAGAAGCCCTTCCCGCTTTAGCAAATGATCAGGGTCTTTCCTGGTTTTCTGTGTATTGGGACTTTTTATTGCAATACGGTGCCTTGATTACGATTACTTCATTATGCTTGTACATTATTTTTTATATAAAAGCAAATTTTCAACAATAAAAAGACACGACTTGCCGCCAATAACGACGGAAGTCCCGCAAGGGGATGACCTAAAGGCCCTCGATGCCCTTTCTTATACTGTCTACAAATTAGCATATAAATTCCGATAGTAGATCAAAGGCTGACCAAATTATGGTCAGCTTCTATATTTTTCTCTTAATGCTGTTTCCACTGCTCGGGGAACAAGACTTGAAATATTCCCGTGATATTTAGCAGCCTCTTTAACAATACTTGAACTTAAAAATGAATATTGATTATTTGTCATGATAAAAAAGGTTTCAATTTCCTCACCCAATGTTCTGTTCATGGATGTTATCTGCATTTCATATTCAAAGTCAGATACCGCTCTTAATCCCCTTAAAATCGCGGTTGCACTTTTTCTTCGGGCATATTCAATTAACAATCCATCGAATGATTCAACAACTACATTTGGAATGTCTCTTGTAACCTCTTTTATAAGGTCAATTCTTTCTTCAACCGAAAAAAGTGGATTTTTTGAAGAATTATTTAATACACATACGTAAAGTGTTCCAAATACCTTTGCTCCTCGTTTAATGATATCTAAATGACCATAAGTAACAGGATCAAAACTTCCTGGACAAACCGCTATACTCGCCATACTATCTCCCCTTCCCCTAGTATCAGTTAATAGAATCTTCAGTAATCTCTTTATAATTCAAGATAGAAACAGCAGTTGTACTTCCATAAACTTCTTTTCTTTGTAAATGAAGGCCACCTATTGTTTCTGGCAGCTCTAATTCGATATCATGCTCTGCCATAATCAACCCGTTTTCGGCTAAAAGCTGTGCCTTATCAATATCGGCTATGATTGCTTCCAATTCCTTTAGTTTATAGGGCGGATCTAAAAAAATATGCGAAAATTTCAATCCCCTTTTTATGATCGCCTTAAGTGCCCGATTTGCATCATTGCAAAACACTTCCGTTTGATCCTCAAACCCGCAAAACTTAATATTTTGTTTAATAACATCAACCGCTTTTCGGTCACGATCAACAAATATAACTTTATCAAGTCCGCGGCTTAATCCCTCTAAACCAAGCCCCCCGCTACCCCCAAATAGATCCAATCCCTCTCCGCCATCAAAATAAGGTCCAATCATATTGAAAACCGATTCTTTGATCTTATCCGTTGTAGGTCTTGTATTCATCCCAGGGACAGCCTTAAGAGGCCGACCTTTACATTTTCCAGCAATAACTCTCATATCAATCACCTATAATCCTTACGTAATTCCAATAGATCAAATGCGCCTTGGCGTATTTATTTGTGCCCAGATTTTTAGGCCCACAGGATGTGGCGTTCTTAGTCTTTGATCTGCTCGAAAAACTACCTCTGAAAATCGCAAGGCTCGCCGGAGGCTTTAACTTTTCCATCCTACCATAAATATACAACCATCAACAATAGTGACGGCGAAATAAGATGTATATAGAAAAAAGTTTTGGTCATAATGGATAGTAACAACATCATTTTCTGATGTTGTTGCCAACCGCGGAGAAGACTTACGTTTCCCCATAAGTTCTTCCTCCGGTTTCTCCTCTCCCTTTGCCTTCTTGTAATGGAAGTCAACATAGGCTTTCAAGAAAAATAGAAGGGCCCTGCGAAAGCAGGGGTTTTTTTATTTTTTGTACTTTATCGTAAATAAATTCCTTCATTTCGTTTAATAACTTCTATATTCAGAAACTTTTCAAGCCCGTTTTCAGATATATATAGTTCTTCTCCAATTAACTCTAAAGGACTTGGACTTGTTCCCTCCTCTAATGAGAATGTCCAACGTTTTTCATCCTTCATTACTTCGTATTTTTCTAGTTCTGTTACAACATTTATATCAAATCCAGTGATTTCCAGTGTTTCTTGGAAAGGGAAAAGGAGATCATTGTTTTTTATCACCGCATTCCATTTCAAATTCACTTCTTTATTCCCGAAAAAAACCTTTCTTTGATCAATAAAATACAATGGAACGAATGGACTATTCTTACTTTCATTTTTTTCAAAAAATATTACTTTTAAGCTACATAATTCTGATAACTGTTTATCAAGATCAGCCAATGTTATTCCTGTCAAGTTGTCCTTATTTTGTTTAAGCAGCCATGAAGCAAAGGCGTTCTTACTCTCTGGTTGAAGATTTTCGAGCAACTCTTTAGACATTTCTAATTCTTTTCCTTCTCCCGTCGGGCGGTCTAGAATAAAGGAAGGCAGCACATTCCAGACCCATTCTATATCTTGTGTATCTGGCTTTTTATAATTTTGTAAATAAGCCTGAATAGCTAGTTCCTCCCATTTTTCAACGTTATAGTCTTTGGGAATAACGACTAATAATGGTGCTATGTAAACTTGTTCACTATTAGATTGCACGATCGTAAGTCCATTCCTAGAATGTAATTGCTTATGCCAATTATTAGTAAAGCCAACCTCTTCATCGGTCGAATTTAATAAAAATAAAGAAAGGTGAGGCTCGAACCCTTCAATTTTATTTAGTTGGGCCTTTGACATATACAGAGGGAAATTCTTTGTATCTTTTTTCGTCCATGCAAAATACGAAATATGTTCTTTATCGACATGTACCTCACTTAAGGCACCTGAAAACCATCTATTTGATTTATTAACGTCCTCTAATATGGTTACCGTAAAATTCCCAAATAGTGGTGTTTCGTTATTTGAAAAAAGTTGAACAAAACCATTCTCGAGCCAATAGTCATTTTTCCCTTCATCAAAAGGAATTGAATATTTAAATGTTATAAGTGTTTCGCTTCCAACTGGGATACGGTAGTAGTTTGAGTCTTCCCTTATTTCACAGTTCTCACCATTTCCAAAGTGACATTCGAAATCTTTTACTCCCCTAGGAATCTCTATCAAAAAGCTGTCTTGACCTAGTTTTGAAACCGTTTGAGTGATCGAAAGTTCGCCGTCTTTATGTACTAGTTCAGCTTCAATCTCTAAATTTTCTGTTTGCACTCGTTCAGTCGTTTTTCCAAGTTTGTCATACATCAGCCATTGATATCCTGTTAATCCCGCTATAATAATTAATAAGAATACCAAAATGATCAAAATTTTCTTTACCATACATACCCCCAGACCGTAGCTTACGACTCTTTATTACGATACCAAAAATAAGAGGTATTTTATATACGAATATGAAAAAAATTTTGACGTTTTTTCAATCAATTGGTAAAGTGAAACTTGATTCATATTGAAAGGAGCCCTAATTATGATTCAGCGATTTATCGAACTTGGACAAGGATATTCTGACCTATATGAACTGCTGGAAATTGCCAGAACAAACAAACATAGACTTATTCATTTAATGGCATTTCATACGAAAATCAACGAAAGGGATGTTACTTCTTTGGCTGTTGTTTTAAATCCAACAACAACAGGCGATTTTCAACCAATTTATATCTGTAGAGAAGGAATCCCCAATCCAGAAAAAAAGCCAAATAAACGCTTTGATTTATTTAAGCAATTAGCCGAGGAGCTGGGGAAAGAAATTATTTCATTTGAGGTAAAACCTTCAACAACTTTTGCTGAAACAGATATTTATTATCAGCATTTAATTGGCATTCTAAGAATGAATCGTTTTATCCCGCCAATGCACTAAACTAAAAGGGCTAACTCTTTGAGTTAGCCCTTTTAGTTATAAGTTAAATTCCAATTTTATAATCATACTCTTTTGCCTTATCAGGCTTAGAGTTTTCAAATTCAGTTTTCAAAAAAGGTTTGTAGGAAAGATCCACTTTTTTTACAAACGACAAGGATTTAATCTTATCAACTGCATCTTCCACTAGCTCCATATCCATATAGATCACGATATATTTAAGCTTTTTAGAAACATAATGGATATTTCCATAACGTTTTAATTGCTTAACTTGTTTTAATGAATGTACCCAAACTATTATTCCTTGTCGATTTCCAAAGTTCATAATTAAATCTCCTTTAATCAAAACGCTCGCATTGTCAGAGTAGCATGATAATCTATTCTTTTGCAAGTCTAACATATTTAACCACAGCTATGGCCTCCACCGCTACAGCCACTACAGCCTGAAGCCGACTCGAAAAATGGTTCGCCTGTCGGTACTTTTATTTGCCGAGACACAGAATGACCGATTAATACACTAATTTCATCCAAAAGACTTTGCAATGCATTTTCGGCCTTTTTAAATTCATATACAGATTCTAATAGGTCCATGTCCCTTTTTAATTCTCTTGTTTCTTTGATCACCTTTAAATAATCCGGGTGGTATTTTCCAATTCGATGAACTTCTTCATATATTTCCTTTTGCTTCGTAAAAGCTTGGATTAAGTTCCTTGCCTTTTCATCTTGTCTCAATTTATATAAACGCTGATAATAATGATCGACTACATCAGATTTAAGAATCATTTCAGACAACTCATCCGTAATACCGAGTATGTTCATTCTTTCTTCTGTTGCTAACACCTTTTTGAGCACCTCCAACATAATCATACCATGAAAGCTATATTGTTACATCAAATTCCTTCTGTATATTATAGGGGGTCCCATCATTATGAACGAGTTCCAGTTTGATTTGATGCTTCCCTGCTGGCAAGCCTTTAACAATAAATGCTGCCGTATAAATATTATCGATTTTTTGATTATTTAAATATAGTTGAAGGTAACCGAATCCATTTTTATTAATTTTTTTATGGTCCCTTTTTGAGAAAGTAAAATCGGAAATTACACATTCCACGTAAATGTCCTTACCCTTCACTTGATGCTTAACGGACATAGGATTTATATTTGAAGCGATTGCCGGATTGACCATCATAAAGAAAATCAAAGAGGTGATGACAAGTATTACTTTTTTCACAGCAGATCCCACCTTTAAATGTTTATTTCTTTATCTTATTGTTGTCTTCGATAGCCGAAATTAATCTTAAACGGACAAATAAAAAAAGGGCCCTTGGCCCAATTTATGTTTTAATTATTATTGCCCATCACATTCATCATACCAAGCAGCATGTTGGCAAATTGGATACTTTCATTTAGCCGATCCATTCTTTGCGGGAAAGTTCTGCCATAAAAAATTTTTGCTTCCTGTTCGATTTCAAATACCTTTTCAGGGCTTCTTGATAACTTACGATACCATCCTGGACTTTCACGGACAAACATGAGCATATCAGGTCTACTTTGTAAATAAGATTGGATTTCGCGGCGCATTTTTCAAACAACTCCAGACAGATTTAATCCTTATTATAGTGAAAAGGCTGACGAGAATTTCTTGGACCGTTCATTCGTGGATTATTATTTGTGTTGTTTTGTTTAAAACCTTGGAATTGTTCAATGATTTGTTGGACGTTCGCAATGGCCCCACTTACATTACTAATATGCTTTTGCATTTCATTCATATCGATATTTTTAACAATTGATAAAATCTGGCCCATGAAGTCAGAATCCTTTTTTGGGTTGTCCTTTTTAGTTGCTATTTCGCTTCCATTTTCAAAACCAGATCTATACTTTTCCCACATCGAATCCTCTTCTCCAAACATATACCAATCTTCGAAAATCTCCTGCCAGCCTTTCTCTTTTGAACGGACTTCTTTCACTATTCCAGGATGACGTTCTACAAACTTCTTAAATTCAGCAACTTTCGGATGTAGCTTCCCCATAATATTCACCTCAATATTATTAGAAAAACACGTAATTTGCCGATAATGGCAACTTGCGATGTCTTTTCTGATACTATAATCCATAAATTTTTATACTTTATAGTATCAGATATGCCTTGGCATAAATTACATATTTGGCCTACTATAGGTTATTAACATCTACGCTCAAATGTCCGCCCATTTTACCATGCCTTTATAAAATTTTGAGTATAGTACTTTTCATACACACCAACCCCTAAGTGGGTAAATTCCTTATTTAAAAGGGTTGTACGATGCCCTTCACTATTCAACCATCCTTCTACCGCTGAGATGGCATCAACATAACGTGCGGCTATATTCTCTCCCGCCACTCTGAAATCAACACCACCGTTTACCAAACGATCGGCTAAATCCCCATAAGTAGGTGAATTATGCGAAAAATACTTTTCTTCAAACATTTCCCTTGAGTGGTCATAGGCAACGACAGCTGCGGATTCATCCCAATTCACAGCGCTTAACCCATTACGTTCTCTTAATACATTCGTCATATCTAATATCTGCAAAGCCTTCCCCTTTTCAATTTCATACCACCTTTTAGAAGCAATTTCCTTTGCAGAAATTAAATTACCTCGATATACAAGCTCATACGGTCTAATTTTAACTAAAGTTTCCGCATCAAGGAACCTTATACTTGAAATCGTGCCACTAAACTTATCAATATAGATTTGTGCCCAAATATTTTTATATTGGATTAGCGGAACAGTATCTACTTCTTCTTTCGTTAATTCAAATTGATATAAATTTTTATCAACTTCCAAGGCTACTTTATCTGATAGATCAACTATTGTTTCGAGGGTATTTCGGGTTTGGCCAATATGAAAGGGAGCAATTTCATTGTTTTCACCCATTACATAGACGGTGACTACTTTGTCATTTTCGATTCCTATTTGGCAATAATTAGTGATAGATTCATTGTAGATCCACCAATCATAATCATACTCAGATGCATCTATTCTTCGTGGTTGTCCAAGTAATTTAATTACTTCTTCCCTATCCTTTCCAATTAACTCGTACATCTTCCTTGTTTCCTTCGGAAATGGCGACTCTGTTTCTTTCTCTACCATTTCAGGAATCATCAATTTGGTAGAAGTCGTTTGGAATGTTGCACCAGGTAATTGAACGTAGATAATAGCTAATACGGACACTAATGTTACTAGTATAAAAAAAGAAAGGATGTTTTTCCCCATAAAAAGCCCCCCTGCTTGTCCTTACTTTCTATACCATTATATAGATGGGATTTAATTTTATTCCTAAAAAAAATAAGAGGTACCTTCCTAAGAAGGTACCTCCGCTTTTTTATATCTTACATCTGTGGTGGTTCGGATATTTCACTAAGAGCATAGCCTGCTTTTTGGTCTGAATCATTTTCAACCGCAAGGTCACCTAGTGACACAATTCCTACTAACTGACCATTTTCGACTACAGGAAGACGACGGATTTGTTTTTCTGCCATGATTTGTGCTGCTTCATGAACAGAGGAAACCGGGGAAACAGTGATTAATTCTTGGCTCATAAGATCGGTTACGGCATCCGAACCAGAACGTTTTTCCGCAATTCCCCTAATTACTATATCCCTGTCCGTAATCATCCCTAATAAATTCCCATTTTCTACAATTGGAATAGCGCCAACATTTAAATCCTTCATTTTTGTCGCTACTTCAAATGCATTATCCACTGGTGTACAATACTCAACATTTGTTGACATTACATCGCGAACACTTTTCATATCGGTCCCTCCAAAGATTATTTTTTAATAAACATCTGTGTCCAATAGTGACGGTATGACCCACCACCGTTAGTATAACCAACCCCAATGTGGGTCATTCTTGAATCTAGAATATTTTGGCGATGTCCTGGGCTATTCATCCAAGAGTTTACAACTTCTTGTGGTGAGGCTTGACCCGCTGCAATATTTTCTGCTGCTGCTGAATATCGAATACCAAAGTTTTTCATCATCGTAAATGGTGACCCATAAGTTGGTGACGTATGGCTAAAATAATTCTTATCCCTCATATCAATGGATTTATAACGTGCCACTCTTGATAGTTCCCAATCAGCTACTAAAGCTGGGAGCCCATATTTAGCTCTTTGTTGGTTTGTTAATCGAATAACCTCTGTTTCAATACTTTTTTCGCCATTAACGGTTGGGATAGTCAATCTTTGATTTGGATAAATCAATGCCGGATTTTTAATTTGCGGGTTTGCCTGAATCAATTCACTTAAACCAATTTGATACCGTACAGCAATTTTCCACATGGTATCACCTGGTTGAACCATATAGGTTTGCGTTTGTGCATTCCCGATAGCGGCTCCTGCTCCGAGCATTACAAAAAACAACATGGAAACAATAACTTTTTTCAGGTGAAAAACTCCTTTCATAAAAAAATTACTTTGACATTTATATTGTGATCAAAATAGTATAAATTTCTCATACAAAATTTTTTCAAAAATAACTTTTTTCGAGTCTTTATTGCATCTTAAACGCTTTTCTTCTATTATAGATTTAGAGTGTTTTGAAATTTAGGAGGGATACATAGTGAGATTTGAAGGAACGGGGTTAGATGATAAAGTATATGATATTTCACTGCTTCGCAGAGTACTAGGTGAATATCAATTATTATCTAGAGAACAATGGGATTATGAACGTGTTTCATTTGACCGTAAATTTGAACAATTAGATACAAAAGAAGTATTTTATTTACGTGTTCAAGGGTATGCAGTAGAAGGGAATGTTGATTCTAATCATGCTAAAATCAAGCTTTTAACACCCATCCTTGGTAAACATTATTACCCACATGGTGTTGAATATGGTGAGGATGAAGTAATACCAAATAATGTAACAGAAAAGTCAAAATCAATTCTAGAAGCTGTAAACAAGCAATTAGTGGAACTTGCTAAATAAAAGTAGCAAAAAGACGCATGAGGAAAAACCCCATGCGTCTTTGTTATTTTTCTTCTTTCATCCGAATTGAATCAATCATTATGTTTACACTGCTGACCTCAATGCCAGTCATTATTTTAATTTCATCAATAATTCTTTTTTGGAGTTCAATGCATATATCACAAATATTTTCTTCAAGGTAGACAGAAACTTTTACATCAATTAATAGTTCTTCGTCGCTTTGATTAATGCTAATTCCTCGTTGGTTTCCCTTTTTATTCACAACCCGGATAAAATCATCTTTAAAATCGGAAACAGTGCTAGCGATTCCCTCCATTTCGTCTATGACGATGGATGATATAATCGCAAAAACATCCTCTGAAATGTTTAAAGTTCCCCTTTCCAGCACTTTCTTAATCATTTTCATTCCCCCATTAATTGATACTACCTTTGATGATATTCAATGTAACTCCCATCTCAAAAACGGTGCTTCCTTCGCTATACAGCGCATTCCAAGCTTCTCGAGGATTCTGATTGAGGCCGTATTCGTTTGGTCGCATTCTGCCGTTATTTTTGTCCCCTTTTTACTTTTCAATAACCACTCTACAACAGCCTGAACAGCTTCATAACCAAACCCTTGATTACGAGAGGAAGCAATGATTTCGTACCCAATATCGGTGGTTTTAGGATCATCTAAAGAACATGTAAGTCTTATTGAACCAATCAACTTTTTTTCGTAGGCATCAATGATCAACCATATTTTCAGATCGTTCGTCAAAGGTGAATTTTCAAGCATTTCGATATAATAAGGAAAAATACTTTTCAACTGGATCGACGGCCAATCCAAGGGTATAAAAATAGGCGACCGTTCCTCCAATTGCTTACGGTTTAAAATGATTGATTTTGCCAAATCTAACGGACACTCCATTAAGAGTAACCGGTCTGTAAAAATTTGAGCCAAAATCAACATCTCCTTTGTACCAGTCTTCTTTTATTTTAATGGTTGTGGAGAAGGTAATACAGCCGTTTGTTGCTGCTGTTCTTTTTGTTTTTCTTCGCGTACCCATTGATAGAATACATAGCCAAGGGTCGTTCCATAAGAGATCTCTTGCATAATTTTCATAATTACCCCACCAAGCTGTTGATCATCATACGGTGACAGCCAGGAAAACATTTGCACACTGTTTATATCAATATTGGCAAGCATACTTGCCGGAACACATAATTCCAAGGCTTGAGCCCAAGCAGCAGGATTAGTATATGTTTCATATATTGGTACGCCTGAAAAGATGATTAATGCACATGCTGGAGTTAGCAGCATACCATCGGCAAAAATATAGGCTAACTTTTGCAGGCCGCTTAATTTTCGATATTCAGGTAATGGACATACTAGTGGCCACCACATAATCATAGCTGTAATAAAAATGAAAATAGTTACACTTCCATGAAGGATTGTATTTGTTTTAATCCCATCAAAAATAAACGGATAATGATAAATGGAGAAAACACCGTTAAATAAAAGAACGGCAAATAATGGTTTTGTTAAAAATAAGAACGGACGGCTAAACGCCTTCATTGACAATAACTTACGATAATACCCACTCGGAATAGAAAGCAAAAATAACGGCGGTAGGATTAAATATAGAACCGACATTTGCACCATGTGAATACTAAAATTTAAATGTCCAAGTAAATCAATAGGGCTTCCTTTTATAATATATAGCGAGACAAGTGAAGTTATGAACAATATTCTTTGTTTATTTGTAGGATTTTTAACAAACATAAAATACAGAACAGCAATACCAGCTAACCAAAGGAAAAACAAAGGACTCCACAAAGCTCTAAACCCAAAAATAGATAGATTTTCAAGCACAATATTCACCTCATTATACTCCAAAAGGGACCCTGCTTTAAAAGCTGAGGTCCCGCTTTGTTAATTTTTACCACCAAACAACTGTCATCAATGCTAGGATACTAACAGCCGCTACAAGAACACCTGAGAAAATAAACAGAATAGGTGCTTCGTGTCCTTTATGTTTCATATGCATAAAGTAAAACAACTGAAAAATGACTTGAACAACTGCTAAAACAAAAATGAATGGTGCTACAAACCACATACTAACAGTATCCGTAAAGACTACAGCCGCGAAGGCAAGAATCGTTAACAATATTGTTAACGCAAAGACGATGAATTGTTGATTCATTTCTTCCTTATTGGCTGCCTTACGAAGTTCCCATTTTGTATCAGGAGTTGAATTCGAATTCATATCCATTTAGCTTAGCCCACCTTTCCCATTAAATAAACGACTGAAAAGATGAATACCCAAACAACGTCAATAAAGTGCCAGTATAAACTAGCAAGATAAAACTTTGGTGCTGTGTAAAGACTAAGAGGACGTCTTGCATTACGAACTAACAGAGTGATAATCCAGCAAAGACCAAATGCAACGTGAGCACCATGGAAACCAGTTAATGTAAAGAAAGCTGATGCAAAAGCATTAGTTGTATAGGTTAGGCCTTCATGAACATAATGCGTAAATTCATAAACTTCTAATCCAAGGAAACAAGCACCAAGGATAACTGTAACCCACATCCAAGTTAACATGCCTTTGTAATTATTATTTTTCATTTGATACATAGCATATACACTAGTCAAACTACTAAATAATAAAAACATTGTTGCCAAAAACACTAGTGGTATTGAGAAAAGCTCTTGTGATGTCGGTCCATTTATTGTTGAATTCCGAAGTGCAAGGAATGTACCAAACAGCGATGCAAACATGACTGTTTCTCCACCAAGAAACAACCAAAAACCAATAAATTTATTTCTTCCTTCCATCGTCGCCTTTTCCGGTTCCGCCGGGAAGTTTTCTTTAGTTAAAACTTGTTCCGCTGCCATTACGCATTTACCCCTCCTTCACGTTCAAGGTCTTCTTTATGGATATGGTAACCGTGATCATCTTTAACAGATCGAATAAACATTGCTCCAAACATAATCACTAATCCAATAATTCCAACCGCTAAGGCTAGCTTGTTAGTTCCAAGATCATGGTACATAAATCCAAATCCTGCGATAAACAAGCCTACCGAAATGATAAACGGATTAATTGATCCATTTGGCATATGAATATCACCAAGTGGCTCGGCGGGAATCAGTTCCTTATTTCCGTTCATTTTCTCATAGAAAACCGGGTCTAAGCTACGTACAAGCGGCAATTGTTTAAAGTTATATTCTGGTGGCGGAGAAGCAATTGCCCATTCAAGTGAGCGTCCATCTCCCCATGGATCGTTAGGAAGCTTTTCTTTATTAAAGAATGACATAACCATGTTTATAACGAGTGTTAGAACACCAATGCCCATTAAAAAAGCACCGATCGAACTTACAAAGTTTGCTGTATCCCAACCTTGGTTTGGCAAGTATGTGAATACGCGGCGTGGCATACCCCAAAGTCCTAAGAAATGCTGAATAAAGAAAGTTAAATGGAAACCAATATAAAATACCCAGAATGTGATTTTACCTAAAGTTTCATTCAGCATTTTACCAAACATTTTCGGCCACCAGAAATGGATACCGGCAAATAAACCCAAGACGATACCACCAACAATAATATAGTGGAAGTGAGCAACAACGAAATAAGTATCATGGTAAATGTAATCTTGTGCAGCTGACGCAAGCATTACACCTGTTACCCCACCCATTACGAACGTTGGAACAAACCACGCCCCATATAACATTGGTACTGTATAACGAATATTACCGCCCCACATTGTAAAGAGCCAGTTAAACACTTTAATACCAGTAGGTACACCAATTGTCATTGTTGCTACAGCAAAAATTGAGTTCGCTACAGCACCCATACCTGTTGTAAACATATGGTGCGCCCAAACCATGAAGCCGAGGAATCCAATTAACACTGTTGCAAATACCATTGATGTATAACCAAAGATTCTTTTTCTTGAAAATGTAGATATAACATCCGAGAAAATTCCGAAAGCCGGTAATACTAAGATGTAAACCTCTGGATGTCCAAAGATCCAGAACAAATGCTCCCAAAGAATCGTGTTTCCACCCAGGGCAATATCAAAGAATTTTGCTCCAAATAAACGGTCAAACGTCATTAAGAAAATTCCTACTGTTAACGGTGGGAACGCAAATAAAATTAATGATGATGAAACAAAAACTGTCCATGTGAACATCGGCATACGCATAAACGTCATACCAGCCGTACGCATCGTAATAATTGTTGCTAAAAAGTTAATCGCTGAGATTAATGTACCGAAACCAGAAATCTGCAAACCGATTAAGTAAAAATCTACACCATGGGTTGGGTCAGCTAACGCAAGCGATGCATAGTTCGTCCAACCTGCTGCTGGCATACCTCCTAAAAACCAACCAAAGTTAAAAAATAAAGCTCCAAAAAAATACAGCCAAAAACCAAGCGAATTCAAAAATGGAAACGCTACGTCGCGGGCACCAATTTGAAGCGGAACAACTGCATTCGCTAAGGCGAAGATAATTGGCATGGCAACAAAGAATAACATTGTTGTTCCATGAGCTGTAAGTGCTTCGTTAAATGAATTACCTACTAAAAAGTTCATTTCTGGATACATTAATTGAATACGCATCAATAATGCTTCAATTCCACCAATGACAAAATGTAGTAAACCTGCAAAAAGATACAAGTGAGCAATTTTTTTATGGTCTACTGTCGTTAAGTAATCCCATATAACTGCACCGACACCCCTTTTTTGTACCAATGTACTCACAATCTAAACCTCCCTAACCCTATTTAGATTCTTTTGTAAGCGTAAGCAAGTATTGCGTTACCGCTTCAATTTCATCCGGGTTTAATTTATAAGTATTGCTCATTTTATTTCCTGGTTTGATCGCCTCAGGATCTGCAATCCAAGCGTGAACATTTTCAGGAGTCAATTCTTTAATTCCAGCGACGCGTTCACGATCTGCAAAGTTGGATAGATTAGGCGCAAGTCTTGCAGGTGCAGGACGTGGATCATTCGAATCTACCGCATGACAACCAATACAGCTCTTTGTAAAAACTTCTTGACCAGCTTTTGCGGTAGCATCTACAGGCACTTCAGTCGGCTTTTGCATATCCGCTAACCATTTGTTGTAATCCTCTTTTGATAATACTTTAACTTTGAAGTCCATTAGCGCATGTGAAGGACCACAAAGCTCTGTACATTTCCCGTAGTAAACTCCCTCATTATACGCATGAATCCACATTTCATTTTCGTTGTCAGTATTTACATCAATTTTACCTGCTAATGCTGGTACCCAGAACGAATGCTTAACGTCGCCGGCGATTAATGATAAATAAACTCTTTCACCAGCAGGGATTACTAAATCTTGAGAAGTAATAATGTTCTCGTCTGGATATTCAAATTCCCACCAATAAAGCTTGCCCATTACATTGACATGGATTGCATCCTCTGGAACGTCAATTTGTTTAGGATCCAATTTAAATGTAGCTGATACTGTCGGTACAGCAATAATTAGTAAAAGAATAATAGGAATAACAGTCCAAGTAATCTCAAGTTTGTGACTTCCTTCTACTTGTTTTGGAATCATATTTTCTTTCTGTTTTGTTCTACGAAACTTCGTTGAAACATAAATAAAAATTAAAACTACTACAAGAGTAACAATTGTCATGAGTATTGTTGTTAACATCATTAAGTCATACAACATCTCACCATTTTCCCCTTGTGGTGTGAGAGCAGACAAGTATGGTTTCCCACTACAGCCGGCTAACACTAGCAAAAGCATTGAAACAACCACAAACAAACGGCCTTTCCTTCCTACATGATTCATTACATCCTAACCCCTCTTTCTTTTAAAAAAATCTATTTATTTTAAATACCTTTCAACAGTATTAACAAATTGATAGGTATTTTATAACCTGCTTATGACTAAGAAGCTTGTCGTAATATTGTATGTATTCTTTTTGTTGTATTTTGCAGACTTTTGATACTTGCTATATTAAGTAAATAAAAATATATAAAAAATTTGTCGAAAAACTGCTAGTGAGATATTTCTCACTAGCACCCCATTAAATTGTTACAATAACCATCAAAACAAAAATAATGGTTAAATAATTCAGCGAATAAATGAACATCCATTTCGCCCATTTTAAATCATCCTTCATGAAATACCCATAAATCCCGATCACTAGCCAGCCCACGCCTAGTAGCAAAGAAACAATTAAAAAGACTGGTCCCAATGATGTTAAGAAAAATGGTAATGGCACTAAGCAAGCAACAAATGCAATGATATGCTTTTTAGTTTCAGCAAATCCGCGCACAACAGGAAGCATAGGAACTCCCGCTTTCCGGTATTCTTCACATTTTTTCATTGCTAATGCATAAAAATGTGGCGGTTGCCAAATAAACATAATAAGAAATAATATCCATGCTTCCATTGAAAGATTAGGATCAATTGCTGCCCAACCAATTAACGGAGGAGCTGCACCAGAAATACTTCCCACAATTGTATTGATCGGATGGCGTCGCTTCGTCCAAAGACTATATAATACAACATACGTAAATAAGCCAATAAAGCCATAAATCGCCGCTGGAATGGAAGCCGCTAATAATAACAGTAAACCAATTATTGAAAAGGAAAGACCAAGTATTAGAACCTTCGTTCTTCCTATAGTTCCAGTCACAGTTGGCCTCGTTTTTGTTCTTTCCATTATATGGTCAATGTCACTATCAATATAATTGTTTAAAACACATCCACCGGCAATAACCAATGCGTTTCCAAACATTCCAAGTAAGACTTTGTCGATTGATTCAATAAAAGTCTGGTTAGTAAAATAAAGTGCAAGCCAAATCCCAGTAAAGGCTGTGATTAGATTTGAATTTACAATTCCAATCTTAATAAGTGATAGAAAGTCATTCCATAATGAAGTCGTTTGTATATCACTCTCTCTATGAGTAGTAGCTTCAAACATAGGATTCCGAGCGTTATTTATAATTCTAGAGTTGTCCATCGACTATTCCCTCCTTTACCGTTGTCTAAAGCTACGTCGACCAAAAATAGCCTACTTTGACATTCATAAAAAAATATGGCTAATGTGATAAATATCATAGAAATTGATTCTTCAACTTTATTAAACCATAAATCATGAAGAATTTGTTAAATAATAATGAAATTATTTTTACATTTATACTAGAATTTACTATTTACACCTCCAAAGATACATATTTAACAAAATTATCACATATATCATAGTACCACGTAATCCCTTTTGGTAAACTACTATTATTATATTTTTTATTATAGTTAATTTCAAAAGTTAAAAAGTGATATTAATATAGTTGTAATAGTGCTTTCGCTAAGAAATATATGTTCATACGGTTACTTTTATAATCGTGTTCACACTTTTGACATAAACAAATCCTGTTTCCATCAAAGTATGTGTGATATATTTAACGTAAAGTAGGGATTGAATAATTACTTTTTTGCACTGATTATTATCATTTTTGTTGGAAATCAGTATAAGAAAGAAGGTGAAATGGACTTGAATCGAGGTTTAAAAATTTTATCTGTTGCTTCAAGTATAGTCATGCTTTTTGTATTAATTGGCGGAGCCCTTGTTACAAAGACTGGTTCAGGGATGGGCTGTGGACGTTCGTGGCCGCTTTGTCATGGTCAATTTTTACCGAGCGAAATAAATAGTGAATTACTCATTGAGCTTTCGCATAGGCTTGTATCAGGATTATCGGTCATTCTTGTGACGTCGCTTGCAATCTGGTCTTGGAGAAAGATAGGACATATAAGAGAAACGAAATTTCTAGCATTTTTGTCGGTCTTTTTCTTAATCGTTCAAGCGCTACTTGGAGCTGGTGCTGTTATCTGGGGACAAGATCCACTTATAATGGCTCTGCATTTTGGGGTTTCTTTAGTTTCGGTTGCATCCGTCTTTTTATTAACTTTGCTCATTTTTGAAGTGGATAAAAAATTTGACGCAGAATCGTTGATTATCAATAAAAAAATACGTTCTCAAATTTATGCAATCAGTATTTATTGTTATGTTGTCGTCTACACAGGCGCACTCGTTCGTCATAAAAAGGCGCATTTGGCATGTTTGGATTTTCCATTCTGCGATAATAGCGCAATTTTCTCTTTACCATCGAATGAATTTGAATGGGTGCAAATGGGACATCGTTTTGCAGCCTTACTTTTCTTCACATGGGTTATTATACTGTCGGTTTATATTATTAAACATTACAGGTCCAAACGGGTATTATTCTGGAGTGCGATTTCCGCTATTGTCCTTATAATCCTTCAGCCTTTATCAGGGGCGTTAATCATTTACACAAGGGTAAATCTATTTGTTACATTAGCACACGCTACTTTCATAACAGTTTTATTCTGTGTTCTAAGCTATCTTGTCCTTCTTTCATCAAGAAGCAAGAAAAATGAAATGAACAAAGACAAAAAGATTGCCTAGAGGTAGGCAATCTTTTTGTCTTCATTTTTCTGTTTTTCTGAACCTTTTAATCTAGAATACATCGCAACATTATTCAAGATCCCCATTGATATCATTAATATGACAAGGGATGAACCACCGTAACTTACAAATGGCAACGGAACACCTGTAATCGGAAGTAACCCTGTAAGAGCACCTAAGTTAACGATAGACTGAATACCAATCATACCCGAAATTCCAATTGCTATTAAACTACCGAACGGGTCATTCGCCTTCATCGCTACAGTAAAACCCTTCCAAATAATAAGCAGTAACATGAATAAAACAAAACCAACACCAAAGATGCCAAGTTCTTCCGAAACAACCGCCATAATAAAGTCGGTATGCGGCTCGGGAAGATAGCCGAATTTTTGGATGCTCTTGCCTAATCCTTCTCCTGTAACACCGCCTGCTGCTATAGCGATATAGGAATTAATGAGTTGGTAACCGTTTGACTCAGCTATATCTTCATGAAAAGGATTATATGCAGCTTCAATTCGTCCCAACTGCTCGTCCGATAAAAATGGATATAAAAGCATTACTCCTACTACAGCTACAAGGATCAAGCGGCCAAGATGCTTAAGGCGAATACCTGAACAAATTATAATCATCCCTGAAGTTGCTAATATTAAGAGACCTGTTCCAAGGTCCGGCTGCTTGTATACTAGTAAAAATATTATAATAATAAATGTTAACGGTGGACCAAAAGCCGGAACGAACCTTTCAATATACGATTGTTTATTTGAAAAAACCCCAGCTAAATAAATAATAACACCAAGTTTTATAAACTCTGCCGGTTGAATACCCAGAAACCCTCTTGTCGCATTATTAGTTGTCGTCCCAAAAAGCAAAACACCTAAAAGTATTATGGGTGCACCGAAAAAAATGAGCTTTAAAAACCTTTTATACACTTTGTATGGAAAAGCCAATGCGATTATGTACATAAATATCCCAATGATAAACCATTTTAATTGTTTCATGAAAAACAAATCCGGTGTTCCTTCATATTTTTCGGTAACAGCCACAACCATACTTGAACTGTAGATCATTACAAGCCCGAATAAACTCAAAATAATTGGCGCTAATACAAGTGTATAGTCATAGGATCTTAACATTTTTTTTACCATACTCTTTTGTCTCACCAACCTAAAAGAAAAGAGACTGTCTTATCCGTTTAAGACAGCCCGATTACTTATTTTTTAAAGATGCTTCATGTAGGGCTGATAACTCTCTTTCCAATGACTCAAGTAATGCTTTCCCATTTATATCTTTCACTAACCCAAGCCGTACAGCAAAATCTATTTCCCGTGACAACCCAAACATTTGGGTATCTAAAACTTCCTCATATAAAGGGCATTGGGGCATTGTTAAATTGTCCATTTGCACTTTAATAAGCTTCAATATTTTATCAGCATCAGCCTTAAGAAGGGCATATGCCTTTTCTTTATGATCTAAGGCAACCTCTCTAGACATGTAATCCCTCCAATAAAAACAAGTCCATTTCTATTTTTCAATCTTATCGTTTTATAGGCAAAAATGCAAGGAATATCAATGGACACCGCATAATAATTATACGGGTAAAAGAGGGATTTTTATAGCTGTCTAGCTCTGGGACCCAGCGACTAGTAAACTTCGCTAAACGGGTGCTTCCGCTTTTCTTATAACAGGTCAGCTGCCAATTGTGCTAAAGATGATCGTTCTCCTTTCAAAAAACGAACATGTCCGCTAATCTTTTCTTGTTTGAATTTTTCAACAACATAGGTTAAACCATTGTTGTATTCATCAAGGTATGGATGGTCAATTTGTTCCGGATCACCCATTAAGACAATTTTACTTCTTTCCCCTACTCTCGTTAAGATTGTTTTTACCTCATGCTTAGAAAGGTTTTGCGCCTCATCAATGATAATAAATTGTTCAGGAATACTCCTGCCCCTTATATATGTGAGCGCTTCAACCTGAATGGAACCCATTCCCGCTAATATTGCATCCAACTCTCCCGGCTTTTTCGTATTAAACAAATACTCTAAATTATCATAAATGGGCTGCATCCACGGTCTTAACTTTTCTTCTTTTTCACCCGGCAAATACCCAATATCTTTCCCTACAGGCACAATCGGTCTAGCTACTAATAATTTCTTATAAAGTCCTAGGTCCTCTGTTTGGTAGAGACCGGCTGCAAGTGCCAATAAAGTTTTCCCTGTACCAGCTTTACCAATTAACGTAACGAGCGGGATATCGGGCTTTAGGAGCATTTCAAAACCCATAATTTGTTGGACATTTCGTGCTTTGATCCCCCAGACGTGATCTTTATCGTACAAGCATTTCTTGACGGCTTTTGCTTTTTCATCAATAACACCAACAGCGGATTGAGATGTTCCAAGTACATCCTTCATAAGGATAAATTGGTTTGGATAATAACTAAAACCCGGAAGTTTCGAAATATCTAAAATTGACTTCTCATAGAACTCATTTAATAAATCTTTACATATAAAAACAATCTGAAATCCAGAATATATATTGTCATCATATTCGACAACACGGTCACTTAAAAAGTCTTCCGCAAGTAAGCCGACTGCATCAGCCTTTACCCTTACTAATACGTCCTTACTTACAAGAATAGCTCTTCTGCCATCTTCCTTTTTTTGCTCTTCAAGATCAAGATTAAGGGCAACGGCTAAAATGCGATTGTCATTCGTTTTTTCATCGAATACCTCTTGTAGCTTAATGAAGGAACGATGATTTAATTCTATCCTAAAAGTTCCGCCATTTTCGAGCGGTATCCCCTGATGAATTCTACCTTGCGTCCGGAGGCGGTCAAGCAGTTTTGATACTTGCCTTGCATTTCTTCCAACCTCATCCATATTTCTCTTTTTAGAGTCAACCTCTTCTAATACTACTGCCGGTATAACTACTTCATTGTCGTCAAATGAAAAGATTGAATACGGATCTTGAAGCAATACGTTTGTATCTAGGACATAAATTTTCTTCAACACTTCTCCCCCTGACCTCTATTTTTGACTATCTTAAAAGGAGATTTTATTTGGACAGCTTTTGATTTAAATATATGAATGGACGAATAATCTTAGACGAATAAATGAACAATAAATCATAAACATTATATTATCAAATGCGCCTTGGCGTATTTGTGCCTAGATTTTTAGCTTGAAAAACTACCTCTGAAAATCGTAAGGCTCGCCGGAGGCTTTCATTATATTCTTCTGAATATAGTGAAATTATATGGAAAGGTTGGAGAAGTGGTGCGAAAAATATTGTTAACAACCGTTTTATTTTTATTTGTTGTGGCAGGATGCGCAGCCAACAATGATGAAAAAACCGCCCTTAACAATCGACAAAATAATTTCATAACAGTTAATCAACCAAACAATAATGTCAATAGGCAATGGACAGGGGAACAAATTGCCGAGCACCTCGTTGATTTGGCGACAAGAAATCCCGACGTAAAAGATGCTACGGCAGTTGTAGCTGGAAATTATGCTGTAGTTGGAATTGATGTCGACAAGGATTTGGAAAGATCACGGGTTGGATCAGTTAAATATTCAGTAGCCGAGGCTCTAAAGGATGACCCTTATGGAGCGAAAGCGGTTGTAGTGGCCGATGCAGACACTGTTGAACGACTTCGTAATATGCGGAAAGATATTCAAAACGGCAAACCAGTTTCAGGCGTAATGAATGAACTCGCCGCTATCGTCGGTCGACTTATGCCCCAAATCCCTTATGATATTAATACAGATGAAGGACCCAATGAAGCAAACGAAAAGCAGTTGAAAAAAGGGGAGCAAAACCAACTGGATCAGATCCAAAAAGAACAATCAAAAGCACAATAATCGAAATGCGGAAACGGGCGTAAAGCAAAGTTTACGAGTCGCTGACCGCTGAAGCTAGACATCAGAAAAAGCTTAGCGGGGAAATTAAATCCCCTGACTAAGCTTTTTCATTGCATCCATTACTTGTCGATCCAATTTTTCCGCAGCATGTTGATCATATGTTTTCTCATAGGAAATATCAGCAGAAATTTTCGAACCATAAAACATGACATCACGTACCGCTTCAACATCAATGGCGATTAATCCAAGTTTAAGCGGTGTATCTTCAAGCTTTTCGGTTTTAATGTGCGCTTTTCCACTTACTGAATAGGTAGTCCCATTCGCAATCGTGGTTAACACAACATTCGGGTTATGTTTAATATTTTGAACGATTCTTGAGCGATTATCTACCGCAAAATATATTGTTTTATGATCTGGGGCATATACCCATGAAATCGCATTTACATTTGGACCATCTGTTTCGAAATCAACAGTTGCAATGGTTGCATATCTTTCCTTCTGTAAAAAAGGCATAAGATCATCTGTCAACTGCTGTTCAACTTGATTCGCCATCTAAAAAACCTCCCTCTTTTATCAAATGCACCTTGGCGTATTTGCGCCCAGATTTTTTCGAGCTTGCTCGAAAAACTACCTTTAAAAATCTGAGGCATCCGCCGAAGGCATTAACGAAAGTTAATACTTTCTTATTTACTATACCTTTTTCAGAACTAATTAAAACCTATACTTAAATTTATTTACAATTTAACTTATAATGAAATTCGAGGTGAATGAAATGAGAGTGAAATGTGTCATTTGTGATAAAATAAATGTAATAGATGATGAATTGCCGATTGCAAAAAGATTAAGAAACCGCCCGATCCATACATATATGTGTGAAGATTGCAGCTCAAGAATTGGGACAAGAACCGAAGAAAGAAAAGGAACGGGGAAGTTTAAGCTATATAAGCAACACGATTATGGTGACGATTGGTAATGCGAAAAGCGGAAGCGCCCGTTTAGCGACGTATAAACTGGAGCGCATCGACTGAGATGAAGGAAACACGACGAACTTTGTGAGTCGATGTTGACTTATCGTAGGGAGGTGAGCGAAGTTTTCGAGTCGCTGGGTGCTGGAGCTAGACAAAAACAAAAAAAGCTAGCAAACACGGTAAAGTGCGCTAGCTTTTTTTACTACTCTTCCATAATCGGATATTTATGTGGTTCCCTTTCCATCGCATTTAACATAGAATCGATTAGATCCTTCGGAAACCGCATTGACTTTTCTTCACCATTTAATAAGTAATAAACAAAATATAAATCTTCATTATGCTCCAAGCGAACTACTTCTTCTATTTTGTGGTCCTCTTTTAATACTAATTCAAAATGTTCAAGAGTCTCTTTAGCTGCTTTATCATTTGGCCTAGCATCACTCACTACTTTAATGCTCAACCAATTATAAAAAGCATCTTGTAAACTTTTCACAGCAAATACCCCTTAGTCTGTTTTTTCATTTTGTCGTTCTTTCCGTTGTTGATACATACGGAATCTATAGATGCCAAGTACTATCGCAGTGATTACTAAACCTTCCGCTATCGGTAAGCGAACAGCTAATAAAGTGAGTGGTGAACAGCCAATAAATAATAAAATATAAACGATGATTGTTTTAACGATTGAAAGCTTTCGGGCAAAACCAAGATTAAAGACAATAATCGTTAATATTACAATGCTGATATATAGAAGAAGCATTCCTCTCTCGATATTATTGTGTACCCCTACAAGTTCGGCAAAGGCTGATAGCATCGAAGGGTCAATCTTCGTTACTTCCTCCATTTAAGCCACTCCTCTCACCTGGTAATACTAATTTTTCTATTGTCTAGCGGCAGCACCCAGCGACTCGTAAACTTCGCTAAACAGGTGCTGCCGCTTTTCGTTTTTATTCGACTACTGCATATTTATTTTTCTTAGCTGACTTTTCACGTTCGCTTGTGTTTAATAATTTCTTACGAAGTCTGATGGATTGTGGTGTTACCTCACAATACTCATCATCATTTAAATATTCCAAGGATTGTTCTAATGACATTGTTTTGGCTTTTTTAATAGTTACAGTTGTATCTTTAGTTGCAGAACGAACATTGGTAGCGTGCTTGACCTTAACAATATTAACAGACAAATCGTTTTCGCGGGTATGTTCCCCAATAATCATGCCTTCGTATACTTCTGTTCCCGGCTCGATAAAAATAACACCACGATCTTCTAATGCCTGAATACTGTACGCAGTTGCCTTTCCTGCTTCAATTGAAACAAGTACACCCTGACGACGACCACCAACTTGTCCGTGAATAATCGGTTTATAGCTATCAAACGAGTGGTTAATAATTCCAAATCCACGGGTTAATGTCATAAAATCAGTAGTATAACCGATTAAACCGCGTGATGGAATTAAAAATTCCAAGCGCACTTGGCCGTTTCCACTATTAACCATGTCTAACATTTCACCTTTTCTAGAACCTAATGATTCAATGATAGCACCAGTGTGTTCTTCCGGAACATCAATTTGGACGCGTTCTACAGGTTCACATTTCACACCATCGATTTCACGAATAATAACCTCAGGTTTTGAAACTTGCAATTCATAACCCTCACGGCGCATGCTTTCAATTAAAATTGATAAATGAAGCTCACCACGACCTGAAACAATCCAAGCATCTGGTGATTCGGTGTTGTCAACACGTAAGCTTACATCTGTCTGTAATTGCTGACGAAGGCGTTCCTCAAGTTTCCTGCTCGTAATCCATTTTCCCTCACGTCCGGCAAATGGGCTGTTGTTTACTAAGAATGTCATTTGTAGTGTTGGTTCATCAATTCTTAACACAGGTAAAGCCTCTTGGCGCTCCACAGGACATACTGTCTCACCAACATTAATTTCTTCCATTCCTGAAACTGCCACAAGATCCCCAGGATATGCTTCTTGAATTTCAATCCTTTTCAAACCAATAAATCCAAATATCTTAGTAACACGGTACTGCTTTACTGAACCATCAAGTTTCATAAGTGCTACTTGTTGCCCAACCTTCATCGTTCCACGGAAAACACGTCCAATTCCGATACGGCCAACATAATCGTTGTAATCTAATAGTGCTACCTGAAATTGAAGCGGCTCTTCACGGTTATCAATCGGAGCCGGGATATGCTCTATTACAGCTTCAAATAGACATGTCATATCCTTGTCCTGTGTATGGTGATTCAAACTTGCAGTACCATTGATTCCTGAAGCATAAATGACAGGGAACTCTAATTGCTCCTCATCTGCACCCAACTCGATAAATAAGTCCAAAACTTCATCTACAACCTCTTCAGGCCTTGCAAAGTCGCGGTCAATTTTATTAACGACGACAATCGGTGTTAATTTTTGTTCCAATGCTTTTTTCAGAACAAATCGAGTTTGCGGCATACAACCTTCATAAGCATCAACAACAAGCAATACGCCATCAACCATTTTCATGATACGTTCAACTTCCCCACCAAAGTCAGCATGACCTGGTGTGTCCATAATATTAATTCGGGTACCTTTGTAATTAATCGCTGTATTTTTCGCTAAAATGGTAATCCCACGTTCTCTTTCAATATCACCAGAATCCATCGCTCTTTCATCAACATGTTCATTAGAACGAAATGTTCCTGATTGCTGCAATAGTTTATCTACCAGTGTTGTCTTCCCATGGTCAACGTGTGCAATGATCGCGATGTTTCTTATATCCTGTCTTAAATTCAAACTTGTCATCTCCTATATATTCTTTACTATTTGTGTTATAGTTTAGCTTGTATTTGTTATTTTTATCACAACTTAAAGATTATAACATCAATTATCATTAAATGTAAAAAAGTTTATTTAGGAGTTGACAAAAAATGAAAAATATTAACTTTTTATTTTTAGGACTAGCTATCGCTACCGTCATTGCCATGATGCTTATTGGCGTTGCTATTGCTGAACGCAGTATACTTGGCATCATCCTTTCTATTACAGCCACAGTGTTAATAACGGGCTTAGGTTTTTCACTAAAGAAAAAAATGAGAAAAGCGCTCTAAACAGCACTTTTTTCATTTCTTTATATAATTTTCTAAAATGTATTCATGTAAACCAGGTTTAGCTGCAAACACTGGTGTTTGTTTATCTAGCAACTGTAAAGGCTCACCATTTACCGAGGAAACTTTTCCGCCAAGTTCTTCAATTAATATTTTCCCTGCAGCATAATCCCAAGGTGCGAGCCGCATAGATAGGTATCCATCCATTTTTCCTGAGGCAATATAAGCCAGCTCAAGTGTTGCTGAACCAAATGATCTTGTCCCTCTTACAGCCCTAATAAGCGAAGAAGTAATAGAAGAATCTATCCGTTTATTTTCAATGCCCCATACCGCATTAATCCCAAGGACTGCTTCTCCAATTTCAGTCGACTTTAGAGGTGCCAGTGCTTCTCCGTTAACAAATGCACCGCTTCCTTTTACAGCACAATAAAGATCATCGGCAACAACATCGTAGATTATGCCAATAATCCCTTCACCGTTATGATATATTCCTACCGAAATTGCGAAATGTCGCTGCATATGTACAAAGTTCATAGTCCCATCGATCGGATCAATGAACCATACGGTCCCATCAAGAGAAGTTAACTCTTCCCCATATCCTTCTTCGCCAAGGATGTGATCTGATGGATATTTTTCATTAATTTTTTGAATGAAAAATTTTTCAATCTGTTTATCCATATTCGTTACTAGATCTGAAGGATTTTCTTTAAAGTCTATTGTTAATTTTGTCTTAAAAGACGAGCGAATCTGTTCTCCAGCATCTAAAACTAATTCTTTTGCAAAATTGAAGACATGGTCCCAGTCACGGTTCTGCAAATCAATAGCCCCCTTATAAAACCTTTTTTTATCCAGCTTCAGCGCCAACGACTCGTAAACTTCGCTTAACGGGCGCTTCCGCTTTTCTGAATATAATTATAATGCAAAGTTTTCCATAAGTATAATCTATCACATATTCGCACATAAAGAGACGAACCACTTTTAGGTTCGCCCTAGTTCTATTATGCCTTTAAGCGAAGCATTTCCTGTCTGAATTGCTCTAAGATTAATTTTGATTTTTTGATTTGTGTTTCATCATTTACAACCATGGCATCATATAGTGTTGCTAGTTCATAATCAATCTCGAGTCTTAGCACAGGTAATCTTTTTTCCGCTTCATTTCTTTTTATTACTCTTACAACTTGTTTCACCGTGCAAACACCCCTTTACATGTTAATGATCTCAATTTATAATCTCTTGAATTTTCTGAGTCCTTTATTCTTTGTATATACTATGAACATCGATATTGATTTGCAACAAAATTGATTGAAAACAGGCGGATTTGGAAATAGTTTTAGTATCAGCCAAATGTAAGGAGCAAACGAATGAAGTTGATTTTTCCGCTTAGAAACGCAACTAGAACCACTTTATATGTAACTGACACTACTCCCATTGTTGGTGTCGAATATGGTTCAAAACTTCCTGACGGAACTGTTCTTCAAAACCGCAATGAAAAAATAGCGTATGATATAAGTGGTCTATATTTAGTTGATTACACATTGGGGGACAGATGGTGTGAAGGAAGCGTAATTGTTGCAAAATAGGAAGAGCGCAAGCGCCCGTTCAGCGCACGACAAAACTTGGGCATATGCGCTGGGCGCTGAAGCTGGACAATAAAAAAGGGATGAAGAACCATTAACGGTCTTCACCCAACTAAAGTTACTTTATATAGAGGAATTAATGTTTCAAAGCTATCCTTAACAATCTGTATAAATTGTTCACCATTTTTCAAAATAGGGTCATTCATGTCAAAATGCTTCCCAATTAGAAACTCCCCTTTTTTAGTATCGCGGAAACGGACTAAGCCTTTTTCCAATGAAGCAGATTCAGTTACGGAAAACGAGCCTTTTTGCATATGATCTAAAGAAATGACATAGTCTTTAGGCATATCCTTAATTAAATTAATGTTGTTTATTAAAGCTTGGCCAATTTCTTTTTTATTTGGTAACTCATAAATTAATGCAAGCCAAATAAAGACATGGTCATCAAACAGTCCTACTTGAAAATGCGGGTGTTTTTTATAACCGCGCTTATTATTGGCAATCGCCAACCAAGTATCCTTTGGTGGATTAACAGTACGTCTTGCATGTTTAGCGATATGTAGGTACATTTCGTTGCCTAGCTTCATGGAAAGTTCGTCTGTAAGGACTTGACCAATTTCCTGGAATTTCGGTTGTATCTTCCCACGAATTAATTCCATTCGTGCTTCTAATCCTTGGACAGAAAAAATTTCAAAGTCTTTTTGTGTAAATCCTGTAAAATTCAATTTATTCACTCCGTCATTGGTTTCTACATTTTTATTTTTTGACCTTGGTCAGTATCTTTTGCTTGTTTTATTGTATGGTAGCAGGAAAAACCTGATGCTTTCTCAAATTGTCCGCAAAGTTGTTTCTCTTCCCCAATACTCGGAACTATTTCCTTAAAACGGCGATAAGAAGCTAGAAGCTTTTCGCGGCTAACCCCTTTGTCATAGGCTTCTTCCACACATTGAAAAAAGTAAATAACATCAATGATTTCCTGCCTATTCCAATCCAACGATAATGGATAACTATAATTTTCCAATTTAAACACCACACTTTTTTCTTATCTAACTTTGTCCAGCTCCAGCACCCAGCGACTAGTAAACTTCACCCGCCTCCCTACGATAAGTCAACATCGACTCATTCCATTCATCGTGTTTCCTTTATCTCAGTCGCCGTGCTCCAGTTTATACGTCGCTTAACGGGTGCTTCCGCTTTTCCATCAATTATGCCCAGTTTCTTCTAATTGATTCAGCTTCTGTTATCATTCTTGCAAACAGTTCCGCCACTGTCGGAACATCCTTGATTAAGCCCATAACTTGCCCGGCCCAACCAAAGCCTTTGTGGTCATTCCCATCATAAATATAACGTTTATTCGCGTTACCACTTATAAAATCTTTTAGATGGTCATAATCACCAAACTCTTTTTCAAGTTCAAGAATTTTATTTGTAAAATCATTGGCAATGGCTCTAGCAGGGGCACCGATCGAGCGTTTAATTACTACCGTATCATTTTCCGTTCCTTCTACAAGGCGTTTCTTATAATCCACATGGGCATGGACACATTCCTCGGTTGCAATAAATCTTGTGCCCATTTCAATTCCTTCAGCCCCTAAAGCAAGTGCTGCCAGCAGCCCCCGACCATCACCTATCCCACCTGAGGCAATAACTGGAATTGACACTGCATCAACTACTTGCGGAATTAAAACGAATGTACCGGTATCACTTCTACCAAGATGGCCTCCGCCTTCCTGACCAACTACCATAACAGCATCCGCCCCTAGTTCTTCTGCCTTTTCAGCTTGGCGTCTTGCCGCGACTAATACCAATTTTTTAATATCGGGGCTTCCCTTTAGCATGTCGAAAATAGGAGCGGGATTCCCACCTGTCATCGTAATAGCAGGGACTTTCTCATCTATGGCTACTTGAAGCATATGATCGTATTTTCTGCCGTGCTGGCCGATTGCATAATTCACCCCAAATGGTTGATCTGTTTTCTGCCTTACTTTATGTATTTCTTCCCTAAGTTCCTCCGGGGTTTGTAACGACATAGCAGTAATTTGTCCAAGACCACCAGCATTCGAAACAGCTGCGGCTAAATCAGAATACGCTAAATACGCTAACCCTCCTTGTATAATCGGGTATTGAATGCCTAGCAACTTTGTAATTCTTGTTTCCCATTTCATAAATAACCCTCCCCCTTTGTTCTTCGATCAAATTCTTTGTTATCTATTCATTTTAAACGTTTTTGGGGAAAAGATAAAAGAAAGAAGAGAAATTTTCTTGAAATTTTTTATGCTTCTGTTAAAATTTAAATGTTTGTTTAAAGTTAATTGTATTGAGGTGTCTAAATTGAATCAAAATGAAACTCCCCTTTTTACAGGGCTATTAGAACATGCCAAAAAAAATCCGATTCAATTTCACATCCCTGGACATAAAAAGGGAGCAGGAATTGATCCTGAATTTAGAGATTTCATTGGTAAAAATGCTTTATCAATTGATTTGATTAATATTGGTCCATTAGATGACTTACATCATCCACACGGGATTATTGAGCAAGCGCAACAATTAGCGGCGGAAGCATTTGGGGCTGATCACACGTTTTTCTCTGTACAAGGAACAAGTGGCGCCATTATGACAATGGTAATGTCCGTTTGTAAACCCGGAGACAAGATTATCGTGCCAAGAAATGTCCATAAATCGATTATGTCTGCGATTATTTTCTCTGGTGCGACACCGATTTTTATCCACCCTGCACTAGATAAGAATCTTGGTATATCCCATGGAATAACAACAGATGCCGTTCGTAAAGCATTAAAGGCACATCCCGATGCCAAAGGTCTACTTGTCATAAATCCAACCTACTTCGGTATTGCGGCAAATTTAAAAGAAATAGTTGAAATTGCACATGCCTCCGACATTCCGGTATTAGTAGATGAAGCACATGGTGTCCACATCCATTTCCACGATGACCTTCCGATGTCTGCCATGCAGGCTGGGGCAGATATGGCTGCCACAAGTGTTCACAAATTGGGCGGATCAATGACACAAAGTTCAATCTTAAATATAAAAGAAGGGTTAGTGTCAGCAAAGCATGTACAAGCCATTATAAGTATGCTTACAACTACATCTACATCCTACTTATTATTAGCATCATTAGACTGTGCCCGTCGCCAATTGGCGACGAAAGGAAAAGAACTGACTGACAGAGTAATCGACCTTGCTGGATTGGCTCGGAAAAGAATTAATGAAATCCCGAATCTATATTGTGTTGGCGAAGAAATACTGGGTACAAAAGCAACTTATGATTATGACCCTACGAAGTTAATCATTTCCGTGAAAGATCTTGGTCTTACAGGATATGAGGTAGAAGTTTGGCTCCGTGAACATTATACGATCGAGGTGGAGTTATCTGACCTATATAACATCTTGTGTATTGTCACACCCGGCGATACAGAAGAAGAGATCCATATTTTAGTCGAAGCACTTCGTGAACTTTCATTAAGTCGTACTGAAGCAACAACATCCCAGAAAGCGCTTGAGGTCCATGTTCCAAATATCCCACTTTTAGCATTATCGCCTAGGGATGCCTTTTATTCCGAGGTTGAGGTTATTTCGATTGAAGAATCAGTCGGAAGAATTATCGCTGAGTTTGTTATGGTTTATCCTCCGGGAATTCCAATATTAATTCCAGGCGAAATTATTTCACAGGAAAACGTGGATTATATTAAGGAAAATCTTGAAGTAGGCTTGCCGGTTCAAGGCCCTGAAGACCCTGAATTAAAAACAATCCGTGTAATTAAAGAATACCGAGCAATCAAATAAAAATAGAGTGTAGCCAAATAAATATGCTACACTCTTTCTTATTTTAATCATATTAATTTAATAATGTGGTCATTATTTTTCTACTTTTTCATGCTCGCAAGAATCACAGCATTTAGCATAAAGGGTTGTCACTTTTTCATCTTCGAAGTGGTCAATTGTGCCTTCACATTGCTGACATACGATTGTACCCATGATTTCATCCCCTTTTTAATTGGGTGCAAATTAGCCAAGGCTAATTTGATTTGTGTTATCATATTTCCATGATAATATGTCATACTATTAGTGTCAAGACCATTTTTAGTATAACACATTTAACTTCATTATAATTTCGACACAATATTACATGAATCAACAATTCTCATTTTCTGAATCCTTTTCCTAGTTGTAATTAGACTTTAAAAAATGCTATGATATTAGACGGGTTATAGTATTCGGTTTAGAGGGGGATTTTATATGTCGAGAACAGCATACATAAAACTTGTACCTACATCAAATAAGCAAGAAGTAACTATAGACGATCTTAAAGACTTTTTAAATTATTATCAGGAAATTACAAGTAAAACTGGTGAACAACTTGATTGGGATTATAAAAATTCCGCTTTCCCATATGAAATTAAAGAGCGTGAAGATTCTAATCATGAATGGTTTTATTTGAAAGGCACTTCTGATCGATATAATTTTATCCTTTTAGGGGTAGGTTCCGAAGAGATTGAAGAAGAAGACGGTTCAACTAGAAAGCAAAACTTCATTCAAGTCGCCCTTCCTGAATCGGCTAATTTTGGCGATAAAAATAAAGCAGTTGAATTTATAAAATTTTTAGGTCGTAAATTAAGTGGAGAGGTCCATCTATTCAACGGCAGAATTATGTATTACAATAAAAAATAAATAAGAAAAATGGAAGCGTCCGTTGAGCGAAGTTTACGAGTCGCTGGGCGCTGGAGCTAGACAATTTACAAAGGGGCTGTCCCACTGACAGTCCCTTTTAGTTTGTAAATATCGTTTTTAGCACCTTTTCAATTTCTTTCTCCGATAACCCTTTCCAAAACAATTCACCACGGTACAATAGATCTAAATGTAGATGTAATTCCGTTCGATCTCCTTTTACATCACCGCTTGTCCCTGTATTGCCAACATACCCGATAAGGGTCTGAGCACTTACCCCATCCCCAACCTGTAATTCTTCTGGAATCCGATCTAAATGTGCAAACCGTGCTTGAAGACCATTTTCGTATTGAATCCAAACCTGACGTCCTCTTAACCGATCTAAAATATAGGCCGGCGTGAATCCAACTTCCGCTGCCATTCCCAGTTCTCGATTTCGTTCTTCCTTCGAGCTGTAACGGTTATACTCGTGATCAGCCCGGACAACGACCCCATCCCCCATCGCAAATACCTTTGTCTGCTCGTTCATCGAAACACCTGTGGAAAACCCATACCAGTCCATTCCCTCATGGACCCCATTACGATATGCCCTTTTAGCACCGGGGAGGTGGGATGGAATGGTATCTACCTGTGCACCTTTGATCGGGCTTTCAAGAAAATCCATGATCTCTATGACATTTTCAACGCTGCCAAGATATGAAAGTTCAGTAACTTCATTGTTCGTTTTAAGCTCGATTGGTTTAGCAGTATTGATAAACGTTTTATTATTTTCTGTCCTGACACCAATATCTAAATTATCACGCAAAAAATTCAAAGATAGCCATGCCTGATCCTCCATAATATTAAAATCATTTTCAGCAACAGGTAATAGCAATCCATTTTTTTGGACAACTGGAACCATATGAACAAAATAAAACTGATGTTCACCCACATCCAGCATTAGCGTTCGATTAACTTCATCAAAATCGGCTTTTGTGTTTATCGTACTTATTAAAGATTCAACGGGGATAAACACTTGCTCTCCAACTTTTTTTTGAGGCACTTCCGTCCACGTTTCGTTCTCGATCTTTTCAATTTTATTATTTGTATTATTGCGAGAAAGACTAGATTCACAACCTAACATTAACATTATACTAGCTAGACAGAAGAGCAGTTTTTTCAAATGAACCCCCTCCTTTTTTACATTCTTTCATTATTTCCAATTTTGATTGATTTAAACAAAAAAACTGCCTCCCGAAGGAAACAGTTATTTTATAGTTTCTATTAATTTTGGGTCAGCAGCTTGATAACCTTTATTCTCTAAACTTATTACAATATCTTTAAGGGCTTCATTTGTCCACTTGCGGTCATGCATTAATAAATTGGCTCCTTTATGAAGCAATTCGGTGTTAATCATAATATCAGTTAATGCCTCTTTGCTCATGTAATCCTTCATAAAGTCATAACCATAAGACCAATTCATTAGAACCATTTTTTCATCAGCTACTACTTGTCTGCTATAATCTGTATTCACACCATGCGGCGCCCGGAAAAATTTCGGTCTCTCCCCAATAATTTTCTCGACTAAATCATTTAATTCAACAATTTCCTTGGATTGTTCTTCTGTTGATAAATTTTTCAAATTTTTATGATGCATTGTATGGTTTCCAATCAGAAAGCCCATATCATGGATTTCCTTCAATACGGCTTCTTGTTCCGCTGATTGCAAAAAGTGACCATTGACAAAAAAGATTGCATTAACATTTAATTCCTTCAATGTTTTTGCCATTTCAAGGGCATGCTGATCAGGTGCATCATCAATTGTTAACAAGATTACATGATCTGGCGCATCACTAATTGGTTCAATATTGAAATTTTTTGGATTGATTTTATACTGTGGCAAAACCTCCGGGACGTCGGCTATTTTGCTTTGTTCAACCTCCGTTTCCATTGGGATTGTTTCCTCTGGTACGGTGGCCTCAGTTTCCTTGATTTGTTCCTGCCCCTGGCTCTCTTTTGTTTCTGAACAAGCTGATAATGCAATGATTAAACATAACAAAAATAGAAATCTAAGTCTCATATGAATGTCCCCCCATATTTATGAAAATACCCTATTATCATTATAGTATATCATTTCTAAGACCATCACCTAGACATTTGGAAATATTTCACTACCATATCTAGTATTTTGAATTTTTCATTTATGTAACAAATAGATGACAATGCTTCCACTTTTTAAAATGAATGATAAAATATGACATAGGCAAAGATTACATAATTTCTCTTTCAGAAAGAAGTGAGCAACAAATGAAAATGAAACTTGGATCGATCTTTTTATCCATGTTTTTATTAACGGCCTGTAATACGGTCGATAGTGATGCACTAGCTAAAATTAATTTGGATGGCGAGGGTTATCATCTATTGTTTTTTTCAGATGATGATAAAATAAAGTTAGAAAATAACTATTATGATGTCTTACTTGACCTTCGCGAGAAATTCCCAAATGAAATGGCCGATGTCACTCTTGTTCAATCAACAAACAAGAATGAGAAAATTAAAAAGTTCGATGTAAGTGTCTATCCAACATTAATCGTAATAAAAGACGGAGAAGAAAAGACACGTATTGAGGGCAAGAAAAGTAAGAGAGAAATTATGAATCATCTTATGGATGCCATGGAGAAACAAAAAACTAAATAAAAAAAATTACTTTTCTGCCTACCAAAAAAGGGCTGTTTCAAAAGTATCACCCACTCCCGTATACCTATTGGTATTTCGTGCATGATACTTCTGAGACAGCTCCTTCTTTTTCTGAATTATCCAGCTTCAGTTTATGCGTCGCTTAACGGATGCTTCCGCTTTTCTATTTTATAATATGAATTGGGCTTCCGATAGCCACTTCTGCGGCCTCCATTGTTATTTCACCAAGTGTGGGATGGGCATGAATGGTTAGCGCAATATCTTCTGCCGTCATTCCAGCCTCGATCGCAAGTCCTAACTCAGCAATCATATCTGATGCATTAGGTCCAACAATTTGTGCTCCAATCACCAAACCGTCCCCTTTACGGGTAACAAGCTTCATAAACCCATCGGATTCATTTAATGCCAACGCACGTCCATTTGCGGCAAATGGGAATTTAGCCGCGATCACGTCAATGCCTTCATCCTTCGCTTGTTTTTCAAAATATCCGACTGTCGCACACTCTGGATCCGAAAATACAACAGCGGGAATGGCCTGATAATCAATTTCTGATGAATGGCCTGAAATTGCTTCAGCTGCTATTTTCCCTTCATAAGAGGCTTTATGCGCTAGCTGTGGGCCTTCGACAATATCGCCGATTGCGTAAATATTGTTTACAGATGTCCGGCATTGCTGATCGATTTTTATTAGACCACGGTCTGTCATTTCAATTCCTACGCCTTCTAAACCGATTTCCACTGTATTTGGTTTACGTCCAACTGTTACAAGCAGATAATCACCCTCAACGGTTTTTGCTTCACCATCCACTTCGAACGACACCTTCACACCGGTATCTGTTTCTTCCACACCTTTTGCTAAGGCCTTCGTATAGATTTCTACAGTACCTTTATTTTTAAGTCGTTTTTTCACAACTGATATCATTGGTTTTTCAAAACCATTCAGAATATCGTCCATACCTTCGATAATGGTAATCTCACTTCCGAAATTTGCGTAGGCTGTGCCAAGTTCAATTCCAATTACACCGCCGCCTATAATAATCAATTTCTTTGGTATTTCCGACAATGATAAAGCACCAGTGGAGTCAAGAACACGTTTCGTAAATTTAAAAGTAGGGAGCTCGATCGGTCTTGAACCAGTTGCAATAATTGCATTTTTAAATTTATAGGTTTGTGCGAATTTTTCGCTCATCACACGTAAAGTGTTGCCATCAACGAAATATGCCTCACCACTAGCAATTTCGACTTTATTTCCATTAAGTAATGCCCCAACGCCGCCAGTAAGCTTATTCACAATACTTGCTTTCCATTTTTGCACCTTTGAAAAATCAACCGTTACATTTTCTGCATGAATACCAATGTCTTCAGAATGTTTAGCAGTCTCATAACGATGTCCTGCTGATATAAGCGCCTTGGAGGGAATACAACCTACATTTAAACAAACTCCTCCTAGATCCCCTTTTTCAACAATGGTTACCTTTTGGCCGAGTTGTGCTGCTCTTATGGCAGCAACATACCCGCCAGGTCCCGCTCCAACGACAATTGTGTCAGTTTCAATGGGAAAATCTCCTACAACCATTTTTAAGCCTCCATTATTAATAATTGTGGATCATGTAATAACCGCTTAATATGATTCAATGCATTTTGTGCTGTTGCTCCATCAATCATACGGTGGTCAAAGCTTAATGAAAGTGCAAGTACCGGTGCAACAACAATTTCACCATTACGAACGACTGCTTTTTCAGCAATGCGACCCATTCCCAATATCGCTACTTCTGGATAGTTAATTACAGGCGTAAACCACTGCCCCCCTGCAGATCCAATGTTTGAAATCGTGCATGATCCACCTTTCATTTCATCCGGTGCCAATTTTCCATCACGAGCTTTCGTTGCAAGTTCGTTAATTTCATTCGAAATTGCAAATATTGATTTTCTATCTGCATCTTTTACAACAGGTACTAACAATCCTTTTTCTGTATCAGTAGCAATGCCGATAGTATAGTAATGTTTACGAATAATTTCCTGTGCTTCATCATCTATTGATGAATTTAGGTCTGGATACTCTCTTATTGCAGATACTAACGCTTTTACAACATAAGGTAAATATGTCAGTTTAATGCCTTTTTCCTGTGCTGCCGCTTTAAATTTCTTTCTATGTGCAACTAGATCTGTAACATCGACTTCGTCCATCAATGTAACATGTGGTGCTGTCTGTTTGGAATGAACCATTGCCTTCGCAATGGCTTTCCTAATTCCACTCATTTTCTCACGTGTTTCAGGATAGTAACCACTTGGAGCAGTCATAGTTGTAACGGTTTCCTGTCCAGCCTTTTCGTCCTTCACACTAGTCTCAGTAGCATGTACAGGTGCACCACCGGAAATAAAGCGTTCAATATCTTCTTTTAACACTCGACCATGTTCGCCAGAACCCGTTACTTCGGCAATAGTAACACCTTTTTCACGAGCGTATTTTCTTACTGATGGCATCGCAATCACTCGATTATTCGAAGCGGTTGCCACTGGGGCGGCCGGTGCAGTTTGCGGACTTTCTTTAGTTTCTTCCGCTGTTACCGTTTTTTCATTAGTGACAGCAGGTACAGATGCCCCCGTTCCCGCTTCACCACCTTCATATCCTGCAGCGTCAATAGTTACAATCGTGTCCCCTACAACAGCTACAGTCCCTTCAGCTACCTTAACTTCCAGTACTGTTCCATCTACCGGAGACGGAATTTCAACAACAGCCTTGTCATTTTGGACTTCACATAGAATATCATCTTCTTTCACCTTATCTCCAGGCTTTACAAACCATTTGACGATTTCGCCTTCATGGATTCCTTCACCAATATCTGGTAGTTTAAATGAAAACGCCACTAATTTTCCCTCCCTTAAAAATTTAGAACGACTTTTGCTTTTTCAATGATATCTGTGTAATTTGGCAACCAGACATCCTCTGCCATTGAAAATGGGAAAACAGTATCAGGGGCTGTCACACGTAATACTGGTGCCTCTAAATGCAAAATTGCCCGTTCCGTTATTTCTGCAACTACATTTGCTGCCACTCCTGCCTGTTTTTGTGCTTCTTGAACAACAATCGCCCGATTCGTTTTCTTTACAGATTCAATAATTGTATCAATATCAATAGGGCTGACCGTTCTTAGATCGATTACTTCTACGCTTATGCCCTCTTTCGCTAACTCTTCAGCAGCTTTTAAGGAAGAATGAACCATAGCACCGTACGTTACGATTGTAAGATCTTTACCTTCCCGCTTTACATCAGCCTTACCAAGTGGAATAGTATACTCTTCTTCCGGTACCTCCTCGCGAAATGAGCGGTAAAGCTTCATATGCTCCAAGAAAATAACAGGGTCATTATCGCGAATAGCGGAAATTAATAGCCCCTTTGCATCATACGGAGTAGATGGAATGACTACTTTTAAACCAGGCTGCTGTACCATTAACCCTTCAAGACTATCAGCATGGAGTTCCGGTGTTTTAACTCCCCCACCGAACGGAGAGCGAACTGTTATAGGCGCTTGAAAGGTTCCGCCGGAACGATAACGCATCCTTGCCATTTGTCCATTAAGAGAATCCATTACTTCATATATAAACCCAAAAAATTGAATTTCAGGTACAGGTCGAAAACCTTCCAGTGCTAAGCCAATAGCAAGACCCCCAATCGCTGATTCCGCGAGTGGTGTATCAAAGACACGATCCTCCCCAAACTCTTGCTGCAGGCCTTCTGTCGCCCGGAAGACTCCACCATTTACTCCGACATCTTCACCAAAGATAAGAACGTTTGGATCGTTTGTTAATTCAGTTCTCATCGCATTAGTAATTGCTTGGATCATTGTCATTTGAGCCATTTTTTATTTCGACTCCTTTCGTGCATATTCTTCCCTTTGCTCCTTTAAATTGTAAGGCAGGTTTTCATACATAATATCTATTAAATCCGTTACTTTTTGTTTAGGGGTTTCATCCGTTTTCTTTATGGCCACTTTTATATCTTCTTTAGCCTGTTCGATCACCTTTTCTTCTTCCGCTTTTGACCAAAGCCCTTTTCCTTCTAAAAACTTACGGAATCTAACGATTGGGTCTTTTTTCTCCCACTCATTTGTTAATTCCTCTGTTCGATAACGTGTCGGGTCATCTCCAGCCATCGTATGAGGACCGTACCGGTAGGTTATCGTTTCTATTAGTGTTGGACCCTCACCATTGATTGCACGAGTGCGAGCGCCTTTAACAGCACCATAAACAGCAAGAATATCCATACCATCAACCCGAATTCCGGGAATACCCACAGCAATCGCTTTTTGAGCAATTGTTTTCGCAGCCGTTTGCTTTTCGACTGGTGTTGAAATTGCAAATTGGTTGTTCTGAACAACGAAAATCGCTGGCGCATTATATGCACCGGCAAAATTTAGGCCTTCATAAAAATCACCCTGGGAAGAACCCCCATCACCCGTATAAGTGATTGCCACTGTTTTTTTCCCACGTTTCTTCAAACCTAACGCGATTCCAGTTGTTTGAATAATTTGGGCAGCAATGATGATTTGCGGTGGCAAGGCATTGACACCCTCAGGCATTTGGTTACCCCTATAATGGCCTTTTGAAAACAAAAATGCCTTATGAAGCGGGAGCCCATGCCAAATAAGCTGCGGGACATCACGATAACCCGGTAAAATCCAGTCCTCTTTTTCCAAAGCAAATTGGCTGCCTAATTGTGAAGCTTCTTGGCCAGCAGTCGGCGCATAAAATCCAAGTCTACCTTGCCGGTTTAAAGAAATCGATCTTTGGTCCAATACACGCGTATAAACCATTCGTCTCATTAATTCCTTCAATTGGTCATCAGATAAAGCAGGCATGGCCTTTTGATTCACAATTCGGCCTTCTTCATTCAGAACTTGAATGGTTTTAAACATTTCCTCAATTTTGGTTACAATCGTTTTATCTATCATGACTTTCACCTCTTCATATCAAATCGACTTTATCAAATGCGCCTTTGCGTATCTGCGCCCAGATTGTTAGGCCACGGGACGTGGCGTTCTTAATCTTTGATCTTAGCTCGAAAAACTACCACTGAAAACGGTAACTACTTCTATCCATACAGAATTATATTACCCACATTTACTATTCAACTATGCCATTTGTATTCCGTAAAAACCTTACTATCCTTGATGTATCCCTCCCCCTAATTTATGTATTACAAAACTAAAAAATAAAGGTACTACAAAAAACAACAAAATACCCCTATTTTTATAGTTAAAGTAATCGACTGAATCACCTCGTATTCCAACTTTACAACATAAGTATAGTGGTAATATCTGATGCCCGTCAATTTTACTGTATTAACAGTTTCATCAATCTGTTATACCCCAACTTAGAATTGTTTGAAATAAAAAAAAGCCTACTCGAAAGTGGGACCCCATTTTCCAAGTAGACTTTGTCGCTAAGTTACTTTGCTGTATTATCAAATACAACATTCAAATCTGCAGCGAGATAAAACTCTTTTTTCTTTTTATTGTATGTATCTGTTAATTCATTAAACTTTTCATTTTCCTTCACAACGTTATCATACATCTCATTAATTTTTTTAACTTGCATTTCAAGCTGTTCTAATGTCAATTCTTCTTTTTGAAACATTTCATATAACTCACGGTCTAACGTAATTGCATTTTTATAATTTTTATAAAGCTTATCATAGGATTCATACCGTTGATTCATAACTTTTAATAAATCTTCGGCATTGGTCTTCATTTTTTTGTCTTTAAGTTTGCCTACTTTTGATTCAGTTAATAAAAACTCTTTTTTAGATGATTCGATACTTTCTTTTTCTTTTTCAATCCTTGATTCCCGTTCATTTACTACTTCTATAGCCTCTTGGGATAACCCTTTTATTTGTTTGAATTCAGACATCCCAAGTTTAATAATTTTTTCATATATTGTTTGTTCTTTCTTTTCAAGTTCAACTAATGGTTGTTGCTGTTTCTCAAAATTAGCCTCCAATCCCACTGCATTTTCTAAATGAGTAAAGATTTCTTCTTCAGCTGACATGCCACAACCGGATAATAACGCCATACATAAAGTTACAAATAAAATATTTTTCAAAAAGTACAACGGCTTGCCCCTCCTTGTCTCAAAATATTATTATAAGTTCTATATTATTGAATGACAACCAGAATACTGTCAATCCACCTTAATTTAATACTATAGTATGCGCTTGTCCAATTAAATAGTCTTTTTTCTTAAAGGAAAAAATGTGCTAAACTAAACTTACTTACCAAAAGGGAAACATAGGAGGAGACCATAATTGATTACCATGGATGATATCGTCCGCGAAGGACATCCAACATTACGCGAAAAAGCTGCTGACGTAGTTTTGCCAGCAGCAGCGGAAGATAAAGAAACCTTAACAAAAATGATTGAATTTATTATCAATAGCCAAGATCCTGAAATTTCTTCAAAATATGGATTGCGTCCAGGGATAGGACTCGCTGCACCGCAACTCGGGGTTTCTAAAAGAATGATTGCTATTCACGTTGAGGATGACGGGGAAGTATACAGCTATGCTTTGTTTAACCCGAAAATTGTTAGTCATTCAACTCAAAAAAACTATCTAGCTGGCGGCGAAGGCTGTTTATCTGTTGACCGCGAAGTTCCGGGCTATGTTCCAAGATATGCAAAAATTACTGTAAAATCTGTTGATTTGGAAGGCAAAGAAGTCAAAATCCGTTTAAAAGGATTGCCGGCCATCGTTTTTCAACATGAGATTGATCATTTAAACGGAATTATGTTTTATGACCATATCAATCCAGATGACCCCTTCCGAGAACTCGAGGATGCAATTGTTATCGAATAATAAGTGAACAGTTGAAATTAACAAAAAGGCTGCCATTTTTTTATGGTGGTCTTTTTGTTATGCATTTCCATTAAACCCCATGAAACAAAATAGCGATGTTACACATAATAAGATCAAATAAAAAACAGTATAAAAAACGCTAAAACGGAGATGAATGTATATGTTCAAGCGATTAAAAGAAAGAATTAGAGCGCATATGAAGGATTTATTTGGTCGAAAAACGATAGCATAGCCTTGTTTTAAGTACAAGTTTCAGATCTAAATTCATACCAAAAATAAGCTTTTGTAGAAAAAAAATGAAAAAGATTTAAATTTCCGCTATAATAAACAAAGATAATTATTTGGAAAAGGCAAGGAGAGATTGTTAGGATGATTTATAAAGTATTTTTTCAAGAGATAAAAACGGAAGTGCCCGTGCGGGAACGTACAAAAACTATTTATGTTGAAGCAGCATCAGAAAGAGATGTACGGACTAAATTAGCGGAAAAAAAATATAATGTTGAATTTATTCAAAAGCTTGATGAAGCTCATCTTGAGTATGAAAAGCAATCCGAAAACTTTGTATTGGAGAATGTATAGGTTATGAAATTTTTAAAAGAAGATCAAGTTGCAGTATTTGCTTTGGGAGGAATGGGCGAAATTGGCAAAAATACGTATGCCATTCAATATAAGGATGAAATCATCGTTATTGACGCCGGTATTAAATTCCCTGAGGACGAGCTATTAGGAATTGACTATGTAATCCCAGATTATACGTATTTAGTAAAAAATGAAGAAAAGATTAAAGGTGTTTTTATCACGCACGGACATGAAGACCATATCGGAGGAGTACCTTATTTACTCCGTCAACTTAATGTACCTATTTATGGCGGTAAACTTGCTTTAGGTTTAATTAAAAATAAGCTAGAAGAGCATGGATTGTTGCGTCAGGCAAAATTAATCGATATTCAAGAGGATGATATAATAAAATTCAATCATTTATCGATTGGATTTTATCGAACTACCCATAGTATCCCTGATGCCTATGGAATAGTAGTCAATACTCCACAAGGTAACATTGTTCATACCGGAGATTTTAAATTTGATTTCACCCCTGTTGGTGAACCTGCAAATTTAACAAAGATGGCTGAAATCGGAAAGGAAGGTGTTCTTTGCTTACTATCAGACAGTACAAACAGTGAAATCCCTGATTTTACAATGTCTGAAAGACGTGTAGGCGAGAGCATTCAAGAAATTTTCCGTAAGGTGGATGGACGAATTATTTTTGCGACATTTGCATCAAATATCCATCGCCTCCAACAAGTAGTCGAAGCTGCAGTAGCAAACAATCGTAAGCTCGCTGTTTTTGGTCGGAGTATGGAAGCAGCGATCCAAATTGGACTTGATTTAGGTTATATTAAGGCTCCTAAAGAAACTTTCGTAGAGCCATCGCAAATTAATAGATTGCCTAGTAATCAGGTCACAATCCTTTGTACAGGCAGTCAGGGGGAACCCATGGCAGCACTTTCGCGAATCGCCAATGGAACCCATCGTCAAATACAAATTAATCCAGGAGATACAGTAGTCTTTTCATCATCACCCATACCTGGAAACACGATCAGTGTCAGCCGAGTAATTAATAGTCTATATCGTGCCGGTGCAGAAGTAATTTATGGTCCATTAAGCGATATCCATACGTCAGGACATGGTGGACAGCAGGAGCAGAAACTCATGCTTCGCTTAATGAAACCGAAGTTTTTCATGCCAATTCACGGTGAATACCGGATGCTTAAAACGCACACAAAGCTTGCTATTGATTGCGGTGTGCTTCCTGAGAATAATTTTATTATGGATAACGGTGATGTTCTTACATTAACAAGTAAAGAAGCCTCAGTCGCCGGGAAGATTACGTCTGGCTCAGTTTATGTCGATGGTAATGGTGTCGGTGACATCGGAAATATCGTATTACGTGACCGCCGGATTTTATCTGAAGAGGGTTTAGTCATCGTAGTCGTAAGTATTGATATGAAGGAATTTAAAATTATGGCTGGGCCGGATTTAATTTCTAGAGGGTTTGTTTATATGAGAGAGTCCAGTGATCTCATTAATGATGCGCAAAGCCTAATTGCTAAACATCTTGAAAAAATTATGGAACGCAAAACGACACAATGGTCTGAAATTAAAAACGAAATAACAGACGTTTTAGGACCCTTTTTATATGAGAAAACAAAACGCAAACCAATGATACTACCGATTATTATGGAAATATAAATAGAAATATAAAAAAACCGCCTTTTCAGGCGGTTTTTTTTATGCATCATCCAATATACTTTTTCCAAATCTATCAATATCTTTATCTGCACCGATTACAATTAAAATATCACCCTCTTGGATAATTTCTATTGCCATAGGAGATACAATAATTTGATTTTCTCTTTTTATTGCGACAACGTTACAGCCAAACTTCGCACGAACATCCATTTCAATCAAGGTTTTCCCATCCATTTTTTTGCTTGCTATTAATTCAACAATACTATGTTCATCCGACAATTCAAGATAATCCAAAACATTGGTGGAGATCATATTGTTTGCAATTCTTCTGCCCATATCACGTTCCGGATGGACAATTGCGTCGGCGCCGATTTTCGCTAGTACTTTTTCATGGTAATCATTCAATGCTTTAACCGTAACTTTTTTGACACCCAATTCCTTTAAGATTAAGGTTGTTAAAATACTTGCTTGGATATTATCACCAATCGCTACGATTACATGGTCAAAATTACGAATTCCCAAATCTTTTAGGGTAGTTTCATCCGTAGTATCAGCCACTACGGCCTGTGAAACAATATCCGAAAATTCATGGACTCGATCTTCATCAACATCAATCGCTAATACTTCCATTCCCTCTTGGGCAAGTGTTCGGCAAATACTTCCTCCGAAACGACCGAGTCCAATTACGACGAATTCTTTTTTCATTTCTATTTCCTCCGTATTATCGTTCATTCCTATACACATCATTGTAGCATAATACAGAGTAAAAAAATAAAAGGAACCCCGCTGGTTCCTTTTTAAAAATATTTTTTGTTATTGATTAATCCGATTGTCAAGCTCTTGACAAATTTGCTCAGCTGTTCGTCCACTCGCTTCAATAACAGGGCCCTTACTAACTGTGTTTGCAATTCCCATTACATTATTATCAAGTCCTGTTACTACATAGGCATCGCAGCCTTTAGCGTCACTTTCTTGCTTTAATTGTACCACTTGGTACCCTTTTTCTTGTAAAGCTTGTTGAACATCTGTTAAGGATTGTTCCACACCCACTTTTGCCATAACATCATCCACCTCCTTACCTCTACATCCTTTCCAAAAGTGGAAAAGTTATACTAACTTATCTTTTCTTCTGTTTCAGGCATAAAAAAGACGAGAGCTAACGTAAGGATCGCTATGATCAATACACCTAAATAGACGGTGTGTAAGGACATCGTCAGTCCTTCCTGCAAAATACTTTTTGTAGATTGTACTAATTGCTCGCGCTCTTGTTCATTTAAAAGTAAATTAGCAGTTTCCAACGTTATGTTATCCTCTAATCCTCGGTTAATAAGAAAGGACTGCAGTCTACTATTTAATATCCCTCCCAAAAAGGCTGCCCCAACAGCACTTCCCAATGTGCGCATAAACATATTCGCCGCCGTGGCAACCCCCCTTACATTCCATCCAACCGTACTTTGAATACAAACAATAAAGGAGGTCGTTGTTAATCCTAATCCGAATCCGATAAAGAAGGAACCGAAAGCTGCCCAAATAGGTCCTTTTTCCGGTGATAACGCAACGAAAATTAAGGAACCGATTATTAAAGCAAAGCCACCTGTGACCGTCAATTTTCGATAACCCATTTTTACAATCATTTTTCCTGCAAGCGCAGACGCAATGGGCCAGCCTATCGACATCGTTGTTAAAGTAAACCCGGCAACCATAGGGGACTCCTCCATAACACCTTGAACAAAGGCTGGAAGAAAGCTTGACACTCCCATCATAATGATTCCGGTAGTAAACGAGGCAAGGTTCGATATGCTGATCGCCTTATACTTCCATATATGAAAAGGCATCATCGGCTCTTGAGCTTTTTTCTCTTGATATATAAAAAGAATAAAGCCTACAAAAGACAAAAGGAGCAAGCTAATGATCTGCCACGAGTTCCATCCCCAATGAACCCCTCCTTCAACAAGCACAAGCATTAACGCACTAATAAACACAACCAACAAGATAGAACCAGCGTAATCAATCGTATGCTTCTTCTTTTCAACATCTTCCTGAAGAAAAAGGATAATACCAATGATGGCCAAAATACCAAGTGGAATGTTCATCCAAAAAACATAGATCCAGCTAACATATTTAACAAAAATGCCGCCCAACACTGGTCCCAGTACAGCTGATATTCCCCAAACGCTAGATAAATAGCCTTGAATAGAAGCCCGCTCTTCCTTCGTATATATATCACCAATAATCGTCGTGGCGATCGGCATCACAGCTCCTGCGCCAAAGCCTTGGATAAATCTAAATACAATAAGTATTTCCATCGATGTAGCAAAACCACATAATAAAGAGCCAAGTAAGAAAATGCTGACACCAACCACGAATACAGGCTTTCTGCCAACTAAATCCGCTATTTTACCGTAAATGAGAATGGTCGCAACTTGCATTAATAAATATGAGGAGAATACCCAACTATACAAAGAAAAGCCACCTAAATCAGAAACAATGCTAGGCATAGCTGTAGATACAATCGTGGCCTCGACCGCAGACATAAACATGGACAGCATTACCGCTATTAATACTAAAGGTTTTTTTGTTTTACCTTGGCTCAAAAGTCAGTACCTCCTTAAAAGCTAAACTAACTCTTTTATGATTGCATCGATTTATTAAGGTGTTTCGCAAACAATTTAATAATCGCCCTTCTCGTAAGTATTCCTTTAAAAAAGCCTTGATCATCCTCAATACAAACAAATGGATGATTAATGGTTAATCCTAAAGCCCTCATAAAATCATGATTCACCTTTAAAGTCGGTATACTGGAATTCATAACATTTTCCACTTTTAACTGTGACAACTTTTCCATCTCAAAAGATTGGATTCCAAGTACCGTATCCATAATCATCGTAGTACTAATTAAACCTTTTAGTCTATACGAGTGATCCAAAACCGGCACCGCTGAATACCCGGATTTCGTTAAAACTAACAAAGCATGCTCAAGCGGATTATCGAATTGAACATGTGCAACCTTATCTGAACTCACCATTAGTTCTTCAATGTTTGTTTTTAAGATCATTTCTTTATCAAAACTGTACATCTATTATCCCGTCCCTTCAAGAAGTATGTAAACGTTTTCTGTCATTCTCCCAATAATAATTGTAACATTATAAATTAAAACATTTCACTAAAATCGTTCTTTCTTCCCAAAATAAAAAGACCATCTCCAAAAAGAGATAGCCTACTTATAACAGTACAAACTATATGGACTATTCGTCTGCACTCATAATTTCGAATACATCAATTGCGACCATATCAATATTGTCAAATTGATAAGTCTTTGGTTTTTCACCTGGAGTGTAAACCTCTAACTCGAACATCTTCGTGTGATCGAAATACTTTACACTGCATTTTTTCTCACCGTTTTTTTCAAAATACCTTTGCTTTGGTTCGACATTATTTTCATCGTCTTGTAATGTCATTAAACGTTTCAAAACCCCATGAAGTAGTGACATTTAACTTCCCCTTTCAACACTATTTAGTTTTAGGATTCGCATCCCAGTGTTTGTCCATTCTTTACTTTTCTATTTTGACAAAAAACAACCAGCTTTACAATCTAAACTATTATCACTTACAATATTTTTTAAAAGGGGGATGTAAATTTGAACAAAAAACCAATAGATTTAGGAAATACTATTTCATTTTTTGATGTTTTTGATCTGGGTATGGAGAATCGAACAGGTACATACGTCATCCATGATGAAAAGTTGACCATCGTTGAAACAAGTGCCAGCCCTTCTATTCCATTTCTTTTAGAAGGATTAAAAAATTTAGAAATTGAACCTTCAGACATTCAGTATGTTATTGTAACACATATTCATTTAGATCATGCCGGCGGTGCCGGTTTATTATTAAAAGAGTGTCCAAATGCAAAAGTAATTGTCCATCCTCGCGGGTTTCGTCATTTAATCGATCCATCCCGCTTAATTGCGGGAGCAAGGCTTGTATATGGAGATGACTTTGATAGGCTATATGATCCAATTTATCCTATCCCAGAAGATCGTCTCATCGTGAAAAAAGATGGGGAAACGCTTGAAATAGGAACAAGAACATTGACGTTCTATGATACCCCAGGCCATGCTAAGCATCATTTCAGCATTCATGACAGCCTTTCAAATGGCATCTTTACTGGTGACACGATCGGAGTTTATTATCAGGATATAGAGGAGTTTGATTTCTTCCTTCCATCTACATCACCCAATCAATTTGATCCGAATGAAATGCTGCATTCACTGAAGAAAATTGAAGAATTAAATGTTTCTCAAATTTACTTTGGCCATTTTGGCAAAAGTACTAATCCTAGTTTTGTATATTCCGAAATTAAAAAATGGTTACCAGTGTTTGTGGAAACCGGCAAGGAAATTTATCTAGAAAATAAGGAAAAGTCTTTGGAAGAGCTTACACCGCTAATCGCAAAAAAACTTTTTGGTAAAATTAAAATGTATTTATCCGAAAGAAATGTTCCGAATAATCATAACGTTTATACGATTTTAAATCTTGATACCAATGTTTGCGCGATGGGGCTTGCAGATTATTTTATTCGAAAAGCGGAAGCGGCCGTTTAGCGACGTATAAACTGGAGCACACCGACTGAGATAAAGGAAACACGGCGAGTTTACGAGTCGCTGGCCGCTGAAGCTAGACAGTAAAAAATCGGAGCTGCAGTAGTGGCTCCGATTTCATTTGATCGTTGGTTTTTCTTCACTTATCAAATAATCGCTAATCTTCCATCCGGCTTTCGTTTTAATAATCGTGATGCTTTCATAGTGCGGTTTATCCCAAATAACCGGTCCCTCTAGCTGTGGTAAAAAATATTCAGTAACGATTATTTTATTTTTATCGGTCATAATTTTCGTGTTATCGTCATATGAATACATTGGAATAAAGTAGTCAAACACGTCTGTACCATACATAATAAATCCTTCAGGTTCAGAGAAAATATGTTCAGCAACAAATAACTTTTGGTAATCATCCGTAAAGAATGGTGAAAGGACATCGCTTATTTCTTTTTCTGAACGAAACTTATCACCTAACGAAACTTGAGCTGATAATGCCTCCTGCAGAAAAAGAAATGTTTCTTCCCTTGTCATGGAAACATTTTCAGCAGAAATAAAATGAACTTGTCCAACCAGTAGTAATAATAAAAGCGCCCAGAATTTTCCCCGCATGAAAACACCCTTTCTTGGAAAAACACGTAATTTGCCGATAATAGCAAATTACGATGTCTTTTCTTATCCTATAATCCTTAAAAGTAAATTTACTCCTCACGTATGCTGTCTAAAATACTAGTTCCTTTTTGAATATTAATTTCAATTGGAACAACATGAACTTCCTCATGACAAATTGGACAAATCGAAAAGCTATGCATTATATTGCAACATTTCTTGCATGTATATTTCATCATTGACACCCTCTCCTAGATGCAGAATATTTTATATCAAATGCGCCTTGGCGTATTTGCGCCCAGATTCAAACGGACCGATTGTATTAAATACTGGACGATATTCATCCCACAACTTATGGAAGTGGGTCTCGTTTTGAATATAGTTAAATTTTATCAAGGTATTATACGCGATACGACTATTTTCGTTCGTAAAATAACCTCACCATTAGACAGGTGATTTTGCAATTATTTGTAAAAAAAAAGACAAGGCTGTCTCAATTCAGACTGCCATGTCTTTTTATATATTTATTTAAAGAAGATTTTCATGTTCAAAAAGAAAACTATGGGAAAGGTCAATAAAGATATACAGTTGTTCAGATAACGGAAACGAAAATGTCCGGGTAACTTCACCCGTTTCAACATCGCTGTATAAATCAGATAAAATCCCACGTTTATCATAATTCATCCTCACAATATTCTCCAAAAAGTACGGTCTCCAGCTCCAATTTTTATTTCTGTATTCTGCTTGTAAAACCCATTCGCTATCCTGTGACTTATAAAGATTGGCTGATTGTTGAAAGCCTTCACCATCACATATATAGATTCGAAAGCTTTCTTCCGAAAATACCTGCGACACAGTAAATAATAGCTGATCATAATCCTTCGTTTTTAACCTTTGATTCAATTGGTTCATCCGATTTGTGAATTCATTGCAAATTTCATATTGCGCCGATAATTTCTTTTTTTCATGGGTTATAAAACTATGAAATTCCTTCTTTAGAAAGTCCTTACGGTAGTTTTTATCAATAATCCCTTGCTCCGGCTTCGCCAAGTAGAATCCTTGGTAATAACGGCCCCCATTACGCCAAGCATATTGAAGCTGAAACAACATTTCGATATCTTCGTAAAGGAGAGCCGCCCCCACTTTCCTAGCTAATAAAGATAACGAATATAAAATATCTATATACGATTGAGCCATTGTCGTCTGCCTTAATAAAGAAAGGTCAACCTTTAAAATATCCGGATTTAACATCCTTAAGCTATCCAGATGACTGCCTTCTTTCCCAACATTATCAATCGCTAATCTAATGCCATATGTACGTAAATAAGTTAACATATGATTAAGTTGTTCAATATCCCCATGAAAATTATGTTCCGTTATCTCAAGCACAATCCGCTTCAAATCAAAACCCTGTCCTTGAAAGGATAACAGTAAATGTAATAATGATTCACCACGATCAAGCATCAACAGATTGGGATTACGATTTATAAAAATAGTGATATCACCAAATTCAGATAGTTCTTGTATAGCCTTTTTTGTAATAAAATCGCCAATTTCTAATCTATACTCATCTGGAACAGATTCATCCTCAAAAAAAGAACCAATACTATGAAAGTCTTGATCCACTTTCATTCTTCCAAGCACTTCATATCCAATGATCTCATGATCGTCAGCACTGAATATGGGCTGGTAGAAGGGTAATAATGATTCTTTATTTGTTAATATTTCTAATGGATCCACTCGTCCCACCTCATACTTCCACATCTTTATTTACTGTATCTAATCTGTAAGCTATTCTAACATAATTATACAAAAATAGCCCAATAAAATCCTCTACAAAACGTTCAAAATAAATTTGTGGATTTTAAAAGAAGTGTTATAATGGTAATTATGCGATTTTATTTTGGATAGGTTGAGCACTATGAAAATTGAGGATGCTAAAATGACTAGAAGGTCATTTTTAAAACAAATTTATAAATTAGGCTTGAGTGCCCTATTTATTTCCAGTCTAGGCTTTGGGTATGCACGCTATATCGAACCGAAGCAACTTAAAATTACAAGGCACCATTTACAGTCAGCCAAAATACCTACAACCTTCGATGGCACTAGGATTGTATTATTCAGCGATACACATATCGGTTTCAATTACACTGCAGACCAATTCTCAAAACTTATAAACCTCATCAATGAAGAAGCACCCGATGTTATCCTTTTTACAGGCGACCTGTTGGATGCACCGAACAAATATAAAGCAATCGGCAAAGTCACTCAATTATTAAAGGATTTACGAGCCCCACTCGGTAAATTCTCGATATATGGAAACCATGATCATGGAGGCTATGGTTCTGAACTCATTAAAATGATTATGGAAGAAGCCGACTTTGAATTGCTTGTCAATGCGAATAAAAAGCTTTATAACAAAATGAATGATTATATATATATTAGCGGACTTGATGATGGAATGCTGGGCAAACCAGACCCTGTAAAGGCGCTACAGAAGGTTGAAAGAGATGTATACTCCATCTTTCTAGCGCATCAGCCGGATTTGGTTAAATCCATTTGCGACCTCCCGGCTGATCTCCAACTTTCAGGGCATAGCCATGGTGGACAAATACAATTGCCCTTTTTCGGGCCAATTTTCACACCATATGGGGCCACAACCTATTATGAAGGTTTTTACCAAGTAGGTTCGACACAGCTTTATGTTAATCGAGGAATTGGAACAACGCGTGTTCCGTTCCGCTTTCTTTCTCCACCAGAATTAACGATTTTTACGTTAAAATCGCTGCAAGGACGATCTGAATAGACCGTCCTCTTATTACTCCTCATCTTCAAGAACCCGGTAAGCCATCTCAAACAAGACTTCCTGGCTGTTAATAACGGGGTCACCAAACTCTCGATTTAAATAACTGAAGACCCCTTCCTCGTTCAATTCCCTTGCCTTCACGTTATCAGCAATTAATATTGAAATAACTTTCAATACTTTTTTCTTAATCGCTTCATCATATATCGGAAAAAGAATTTCCACACGTTTTACCATATTTCTTGTCATTAAATCGGCTGAGGATAAAAACACTTTTTCCTCCCCATTATGGTGAAAATAATAAATCCTACTATGTTCTAAAAAACGGCCAATAATACTGCGAACCTTAATATTTTCACTAACCCCTTTTATCCCTGGTTTTAAACAACAAATCCCTCTAACGATAAGATCAATCTTGACGCCTGCTCTCGATGCTTCATATAGCTTCATAATTAATTCTTTATCGGTAAAGGCATTCATTTTAAAAATGATTTTGCCGTTATTATATTTGTTATGGAAGGCAATCTCCTCGTCAATTAAACGAATCAAGTCATTGCGAATATCGAATGGAGAGACGGATAAATGATGGTAAACAGGCTTTTCAGTATAGCCGCTTAAAAAGTTAAAAAAATTCGTCGCATCTATGCCAAATTCCCTGTTTGAAGTTAAGAAACCTAGATCAGTATATATTTTCGCAGTAACATCATTGTAATTCCCTGTTCCTAAATGAACAAAGCGTTCAATATCATTATTTCTTTTTCGAACGACTAAAGTAATCTTGCTATGTGTTTTTAAGGAGGTCATTCCATAAATAACATGGCAGCCTGCTTTTTCAAGTTCTTTCGCCCAATGCACGTTTTTTTCTTCATCAAAGCGGGCTCTTAGCTCAACTGACACCGTGACTTGCTTGCCGTTACTAGCTGCTCGCTTTAATGATTTTATGATTGGTGAATCGCCGCTAACACGATAAAGGGTTTGTTTAATGGCGAGCACATCGGGATCATCGGCAGCTTGTGTAATAAAATCAACGACAGCTTCAAAAGATTCATAGGGGTGATGCAAAAGAACATCCTTTTTTGTCAATGTTTCAAAAATATCATCTTCACCAATTAAATCTATGGGCGGCTGCGGGATTAATGTTTGATAGGACAAGTGTTCTTTTCTGCTTATTATTTCATTGTAAAAACTAAATAAAAACGTCATGTCTAATGGGCCATTTAGATAATATATATCTTTTTCATGTATTTCCAGAGTATTCGCTAAAAATTGTAGGGTGCTATTGTCGATGGAATCTTCACAAACCTCTAAACGTATAGCTGCACCCCATTTTCTTTTTTTTAGCTCTTTTTCTATTTCTTTTAGTAAGTCACGGGCCCCCTCTTCATGTATCGTCATATCAGCATTTCTCGTTATTCTAAACTTCGAAATTTGCTTAACTAAATAGCCTTTAAATAGCTTTTGGATAAAACAGCTAATAACATCCTCTAACAGAATGTACACTTGCGCTCCCATCTCGGAAGGAAGCTTTATGAATCGATCCAAAACGGCCGGCACTTGAACGATAGCAAATTTCTCCTTCGACCGTTCACTCTTTTTTTGTGGATCAATAAGTATAATCGCAAGATTGATGCTTTTATTCGCTAACATTGGAAAATTCCGATAGGCATCAATCGCAATCGGTGTCAGGACAGGAAAAATTTGTTCATCAAAAATTCTTTCTACATATTGATTCTGCTGGGCAGTTAACTGCCCCATTTTGCGTATAAACGTATTTTCCTGTTCCAATAAAGGCAATAATTGATCCCGATAGGCAGCATACTGTAAATCAATAATTTGATGGCTTTTTTTCGATATGGCAGAAAGCTGTTCCTTCGGGGTTAACCCGGCTTTGTTTTCCGGTTTATTAAAGTCGGCCTTTACCTGATCCTTCAAACCAGCGACTCGTACCATAAAGAATTCATCAAGGTTGTTGCTGACAATCGCTAAGAATTTCAATCTTTCGCCAAGTGGATTGCTCTCATCCAACGCCTCTTGTAATACCCTTTCATTAAATGCGAGCCAACTAAGCTCACGATTATTGTAAAGGGATGGATGCCCTAAATCAATTTCTTGATTTTCCACTATCCTCATTTTTCGGAGCCCCCCTTTTTGTAAACTCCCTTTACTTATATGAATACTCGCGCAAGAGTCCAATTTATACCTTCGTAAAATGCAAAATAATATTTCGTTTTAATACCTTTTCCAATTGTTTTTTCTGTTTTTCAGCATGATATTGCTCAGCCTGCCAATTGTTTGAACACATAATAATAACCATCAAATCTTCTTGCCGGTCGGTCATTTCAAGCTGTTCCACTATATTTCGCTTTGTTTCGTTTAACGCATAAGCAAACCGCAAAACCGCACCCAAAATTCGAATGACAACAAAATCTTCTTTAGAAATCCAGTCCGCAAATGGCTCCAGGTAATTTTTTAAATTTGTTTTTGACTTAAATGAAGCAATCGCCGCTATACGCAATCTTTCACTGTGCATTAAACCATCGATCGTTCGATTCGCAAGAAGATAAAAGGTATGTTGACTGCTAGCTTCATCATCGATATACCGCCCCAATTGAAATAATAATGCTGCCCGTTTTGCTTCTGTAAGCTCATGATCAGTTATTGATAAAAATCCGAACTTCTGTAATGAATTTAAAATAGAAATGGCGATACGTGATACTTGGACGACATTATCGATATTAATCTCGTAATCATATTCCAATTCATATAAGCTTTCCTCCAACACGTTCGGGAACATTTTAATTCCAAAAGGCTTTAGTAATTCTTCATAAACAACACCATCACGAAGTCCTTTTCTACTTAGGATAAAAGAAGAGGCATTTGTGATTTGAAAAAAAACATTAAAAACTTCTAGTGCCGGAATAATAATATCAGCACGATCCTCTGAAAGTCCTTCCACACACTTTAGTTTCTCAAAGGGTAAAGAAATAAGGCTTTCTTTCACGGCAGTGAGCTCATTAGTGCTCATTTCATATTGATGTAGGCCCCCTAATGGGTACATCTTACGCCTTTGGTCAATTTGCACTATATTCCGAGCACTACCACCTATTCCAATGATCGGTACTCCTCGCATGTCCTTAATCCAATCAATTGTATTGATTTGTTCATGTAAATAGGTGGTTAATTGTAATAATTCGTCCGTGGTCGGAACAGGACCTTCCATGAACTGCTTTCGTAACGATAAAGCGCCAAAAGGGAGACTATGATAATACATCAATTTCCGATCATGGAAATAGGTGACCTCTGTACTGCCGCCACCAACATCGACTGTGATCCCTTCGGAAATGGATGTAGAATTAATAACGGCTAAAAAACCATAATAAGCTTCTTCAAATTCAGATAGAATTTTTACATTTATATTTGTCGATGTTCGAATGTTTTCAAGAATTTCGTGTTGATTTCTTGCATGACGAATAGTGGCGGTCGCTACCGCATTAATACTCTGAATGTCATAATATTTTGTGACTTCTTCAAAACTTTTCAGCGTACTTATTAAAATGTCCATCCCCGTATTATCTAAATATTGCCGATCATCTAAATAATTGCGGAGTCGGGCCATTGTTTTAATATTTTCAATTTCCTTTAATCTTCCACTTTTTTCATTACAATAAATGACGAGTCTCATTGTATTCGAGCCAATATCGATTATTGCAAACTTTTCTTGCATCAAACATCATCCCCATCCGCAAGTGGTCTTCATGTTTCCATTATAATATAAAAACAGTGGATCACTATGATCCACTGCAATCACTATGTTATTCAGGCATCGGTGTGGGTGTTCCTGCTACACCATTATTGCCATATTTTTCGTCAACAATTTTACGAATAGTCTTAAGATCCGTACCTTTTTCAAACTCTGCTTTAGCCTCACGGGCTATATCAACACAGATTCCTCAGCCAAGGCCCATACTGTCTAATGTAGCGATATTGCCGTCAACCGAATCAATAAAGCATGCTGTATTATTCGTATGACCATCCGTTTCAAAGCAACCGCAATAACAAGGCATATAATCTAACACTTCTGGATGTTCCGCAGCAAAGGCATAGGCCTCAAGCGATTCTTTAGTTCCGTATTGAGTCATCATTGGTGAAAATTCTTTTGTTTCTAAATTATATTCTGCTTTTATCTCTCCTGAACCTCGTGACGATTGTTCACTATCTCTTTCAGAAGAATTACAAGCAGACAAGCCAAATAAAAGGATGCATGATGCAATAAAGATCATGAATTTCTTCACCTATTTACCTCCTCCTTTTGCAGTAAACTAGTAATATTTTATAATTCTACGTAATAGTAACATGTTTTCAATGTCGTTGCCTATTAATATATCACATAGAATAGAATGTTCACGAAGTTGTCATCATACTTTTCGAATTTTTTACAAATTTTCCAATAAAGATCTATTACTAGTTGTTTGACACTACCTATAAGTGTATAATGATAGAAGATTAATGAAAGGAGTTAAAATAATGGAATATTCAATAGAAGATCTCTCCCGTGCTCTCTTCATCGTGAATCGACACGCAAAAACCGCCCCAAATCCCAAATTTCTTTATTATTTAAAGAAACAAACACTAGAAAAACTTATTCAAGATGGAAAAGCAAAAAAGCTAGGCCTTCACTTTTCTAAAAATCCAAAGAATAGTCAACAACGTTCGGATTTACTTGTTTCAGTTGGGGAGTATTATTTCCATATTCCACCCCAGAAAGCTGATTTTGAAGTCTTACCACATCTTGGAGCATTAAATGAAACATACCGAAACCCCAAGACAAACTTACCACTATCAAAAGCCAAGCTAATTTTACAAGGCTACACTGGTATCGATGAATCTGATTCAGATAATAATCATCAGGGACCACCATCTAAACGCAAATATACAAAACCTGTATTCAAAAAACTAGGTCAATCGTACTTTTAACTAAATTAAACAATAAAAAATAGGCGAGCCTGCCATTAGGTCATCGCCTTTTCTTTTTGCACCACATCAATTAACGGTGTCATCCATTCATCCAAAAACTGATTAACATCATTTGTAAATCTTTTAAACTGCAGTTCCTCTACTGTTATATGATCTACCATTTTTCCTTCAAACATTATGATAACATCTTCACATAAATATCTCACTTCATGATAATCATGGCTAATAAATACAGTTGTTGTTCCTGTTTCTTTTAAAATTCGCTGAAAATCATTCAGCAATTTTCTTCTGGTCGGTAAGTCCAGCGCGGAAAAAGGTTCATCTAAAAATAAGATTTCCGGTCTCGTTGCCATTGCCCTAGCAATAGCTAACCTCTGTGCTTCTCCGCCTGAAAGGTTTTTGGCCCTAGCTTCCGCCAAATGGTCAATTCCAAATTGTTTTAACCAATAGAAAACCGTTTCTTTGATTACCTGTTTGGGAGTCTTTCTAAACTTAAGACCAATTGCGACATTTTTATACACAGTTGTGTCTAGCATTAATGGCTGTTGAAAAACGACGGATACTTTGCGGCGGTCTAAAATATTTACGTTCCCGGAAAAAACCAGTGAACCATTAAAGTGAATAGTTCCGGTCGTTGGGTTTTCCAACAAAGCCATAACTTTTAGTAATGAGCTTTTGCCGGCTCCATTCGGCCCAATTAAGGCCGTAACCTTTCCTGCTTTTACAGCCAGTTCTGTAACCGTAGCTATTTCTTTATTCTTTTTTACTACTGTTATGTCTTGTAAATGTAGCATTTTTTCACCCTCTTGCATCCTTTTGCTGTAACAATGTTAAACCTAATGTAACAAAATACGCTAAGAGCATAAGGATTACTGATATTCCGATCGCTACCTCTGTGTGCCCTTTAGAAACCTCCATTACCGTTGCCGTTGTTAACATGCGGGAATATCCTTTTATATTTCCACCGACCATCTGTGAGGCACCGACCTCTGATACAACCGCACCAAAACCTGCAATAACCGCTGCAAGTAAAGAAAAGCGAGCCTCCCGCAAAACTAGAAACAACATTTGCAGTTTTGTGGCACCTAAAGCTTTGATTTGCATTCTCATCTTTTCATCCACTTGCATGACCGCTGCGCATGTTAACCCCATTACGATTGGCGAAGCGATAACAGCTTGAGCGATAACAATGGCCGTAGGAGTAAAAATTAAATTCAGCTGACCCAATGGGCCATTTCGGGATAAGAATAAATAAACCCATAACCCGACGACTACTGGTGGAAAGCCCATCATCGTGTTGACAACGCTAATAATTAATCTTCTGCTTGGAAAATGAACCCATGCTAGAATTACACCGAGAGGAATACCAATAATCAGACTTATAAATGTAGCTGACCCTGATACTTTCAGAGTCAGCCACGTAATTTCATATATTTCGGGATCGAAAGTTATGAGCATTCTAATCGCTTCTAATAAACCGCTCACAATCATTTCCATAAATAGTCACCTTTTATTTTGTATTTGCATCTGGGAAGAATAATGGTTCACCAAATTCTTCAACACCAAATTCTTCAATCACTTTTTGTGTTTCGGGTGCAACCATAAAATCAACAAATGCTTTGGCTGCAGCACCATTAATATTTTCAAATTTCTCTGGGTTAACTTGCATTACATGATAAATATTTAATAGACTTTCTTCACCTTCAAGTATAATATCAAGGTTTAGTTCATGCTTTAATGCCAAGTATGTGGCACGGTCTGTTAATGAATATCCGTCTTTTTCTGACGCAACCTTTAATGTTGCACCCATGCCTTGACCTGTTTCTTGATACCATTTACCACTTGGCTCTATCCCAGCATTTTTCCAAAGACCTAATTCTTTTTTATGTGTACCAGAATCATCTCCTCGGGAAACAAATAGCGCATTATCCGCTGCTATTTTCTTAAAGGCTTCGACAGTAGCTGTAAGTCCTTTAATCCCCGCTGGGTCTTCTTTAGGTCCAGCAACAATAAAATCATTATGCATTACCAATTGATAATTTGTTACAACCCCGCTGTCTACTAAAGGCTGTTCAGATTCAGGGGCATGCACTAATAATACATCTGCCTCACCGTTTTGGCCCATTTCTAATGCTTTCCCTGTACCAACAGCAATGGTTTTAACCATATATCCGGTTTGCTCTTCGAAAATCGGCACTAATACATCTAATAATCCGCTATCCTGTGTACTTGTTGTGGTAGCTAATACGAAGTCTTTTTTCACATTAATATTTTCTTCAGTAGCTGGCTTTCCTTGATTACTAGAGCAGCCAGAAAAAACTACCAAAGTTGCAGCCATAATGACTAGCAGAAATAATTTGTTCATATGTACTAAACTATTTTTCATCTTAATCCCCCACTATTTTTCCAATATTTTTTACCAGTTTTGATAAATCCTGTTTCAACTATTCCCCTCTTTTCAAAAGACATATGAATACCATTTTAAGCTAACAATTCTATTTAGGAAAGTGCTGCATTTTACATTTTCTCAAAAAAAACAAAAGAGTACCTAGAGGTACCCTCGTTTTATGATTTAGAGAACATATTTATCAATAAATTGGACTAGTTCAACGATCTCCGGTTTACTTACTTGTTCCGTTGCACCGACGACTTCACCTTTATGGCGTAGATCATCTGTAATTAGGGAAGAGAAAATAATAACAGGTAGGACGTTCAAATCCTTATTGTCTCTTATACGTTTGGTAAGGTGGTGCCCATCCATTTTAGGCATTTCAATATCGGTAATGACCAATTGAACCACATCAGTAAGATTCTTTCCAGAAGAAACGATATCTTCTAAATAATCTAGTGCATCCTGCCCATTTTCAAAGAATGTGAGCATGCCATACCCGGCTTCCCCTAGTGTTTCTTCAAGGAGCTTTCGTAGTAAAGCAGAATCCTCGGCAATTACAAGTTTTTTATTGGAACGTTCTCTTGGGCCAAGATTCTTTAACCGGTCTACATTTATCCCCGAGTCAGGATTAATATCAACAACAATTTTTTCATAATCTAAGAGGAGAACCATCTCATCCTTCATCTTAATAACACCGATGATTTGGCTCTCTAGGCCCGTATACATTTCATTTGGTTTTTCAATTTGATTCCATGAAATGCGGTGGATTTGTGAAACAGTATGTACATGAAAAACGATCTTTGTTTTATTGAATTCACAAACGATAAATTTATCGTGCTTCGGATCTTGTGAAGCTGGAAAATTAAGGACAGTAGACATATTAACAACTGGCAATACTTCCCCACGAAGCGTAATAATACCCTCCACCGACGGATGGGCATGAGGAACTGTTGTTACTGGAACAGGATTAATGATTTCTTTTACTTTTATAACATTTATACCAAATTTATTATCACCTACTCCAAACTCGACGATTTCTAATTCGTTTGTACCGCTTTCTAATAATATACCTTTATTATTTTGACTCATCCTTTTCGCCCTTCCATAAAAAGATATTACTTCTATTATATTTTATTTTCTGCTATTTTTAAATAGAAATTGGAAAGGTTTTAATTTCTAAATATTTAAAGTATTCCTTCAAATGGTTAAACCGCCATGTTATGATTATGATAGGCTGGCATTAAGGGGGGTAAAATGGTGGGAAATATTATAAGTTTTCAAAGAAAAAAAGAACAATTTGCTAAAAAACTTTATGTTGATGTAATTCATTTAATTGAGGATCTCTACAATTCTAGCCAACAAACAGTTGGATGGCTTTTATATTATTCTATGAAAGAAGATTACCCCATTGATGTTGTTGGGTTTGGAATTGAATTATGGTGTAATTATTGTAAGGAAATGGACCCCTTTATAGATGATGAAAGAAAGTATGCAGCATCCATAGAACTATTCGTAACTAGGCTTCTGGAACTCGATCATTCAAACTCCAAGTATGAAATTTTATATAAATATGGATTACATAAAGTATATGATCCAAGGACAATCGAGATATAGAAGTATATCTGAATATTTGGTACAATCAAACTTAGTTATTTAATACTTATGTTGCTTTTAGAGGAGGATTTTAAGATGAGTGGAGCTCAGACAGAAAAAAGAGGATTTTATGGGATTTTTGGGGGCAGTTTTGTACCACCTGAATTACAAGGGGCTTTAAACTATATTGAAGAGCAATTTAACAGGTATAAAGATGATAAAGAATTTAATGATGAATTTAAATATTATTTAAAAGAATATGTAGGCAGAGAGAATCCGCTGACATTTGCCCGTAACTTAACAGATAAGCTAGGCGGAGCCAAAATCTATCTAAAACGCGAAGATTTAAACCATATGGGGGCGCATAAGGTCAATAATGTTCTAGGTCAAATCCTGCTTGCTAAACGAATGGGAGCTAAAAGAGTAATAGCCGAAACTGGGGCCGGACAGCATGGTGTTGCAACGGCTATGGGCTGTGCCATGTTTAATATGGAATGTGTTATTTATATGGGCTTAGAAGATACAAAACGCCAAGCTTTAAATGTATTCCGAATGGAAATGCTTGGGGCAAAGGTCGTTGCAGTCACTAATGGCCAAGGTCGCTTAAAGGAAGCGGTAGATGAAGCGTTAAATGACCTAATTGCTAATTACAAAAATACATTTTATTTATTGGGTTCCGCTGTTGGGCCACACCCATATCCGGCGATGGTAAAGCATTTTCAATCCATCATTAGCGAAGAATCTAAGCGTCAAATACTAGAAAAAGAAGGTCGTTTACCAGATGCTGTGGTTGCCTGTGTTGGTGGTGGCAGTAACGCTATTGGGGCCTTTGCTCATTACATTGATGAACCTTCTGTTCGACTCATTGGTGTAGAACCGGAGCAAGCAGCTACTATTTCAGAAGGTGTACCGGCCGTGATCCACGGTTTTAAAACATTAACGTTATTGGATGAAGAAGGAAATCCGAGACCGACCTTCTCAATTGCAGCTGGATTAGATTATCCCGGTGTTGGACCGGAGCATAGCTACTTACATGAAATTGGCCGTGCTGAGTATTATAAAGTATCAAATGACGAAGTACTTGATGCTTTTCAATTGCTTTGCAAAACGGAAGGAATTATTCCTGCACTTGAAAGTACACATGCTGTCGCCTATGCAATCAAACTAGCGCCACAAATGAACCCGGATGAAATTATTATTGTTAATTTATCCGGACGCGGTGATAAAGATGTTCAGCATGTCTATAATCTGCTTGAAGAAAGAAGCAAATAAACAGAAGCACAAGAATAAAAATAAGGCCACCATTCAGTCGTGCTGAGTGATGGCCTTATTCGTATGTTAATAGTGGAATCGTTTCACGATTATGCTAAGGTTTTTAGCTTCCTTTGTAAGAAGAGAGGCATCTTCCGCTAATTGATGGATTCCCTCAATTTCTTTGTCAACCGTTGCTGTTGTCTCTTGAACTATTTTCGTGAAATCATTCGCAATTATATTGATTTCATCAATAATTTGCTGCAGGTTTTTACCATTATCTGTTACAGAAAAGGCGTACCTGTGATTATCGGAGACAAGCTCCATGGTTTTAATAGATGCTGTTTTTAATTTGTCAATGGCCTTCCCCGCTTCTGCGACAAGTTCAACACCATCACCGATTGACTTTACATTAATCTCAACTTGATCAACAGCATCCTGTAATTCATCTCTTGTTTGCTGTAACGAAGCAAGAATATCGTGGGCAAATTGATTTGTCCCTTCAGCAAGTTTTCTTACTTCAGTAGCTACAACAGCAAAGCCCTTACCGCTTTCGCCAGCACGTGCGGCCTCTATCGATGCATTAAGTGCAAGCAGATTCGTTTGTTTGGCAATATCTGTGATCGAGGAAACCTTTTTCATTACTAGATCCGCCTCATTTGATATTATCCTTATTTTTTTCGCAGTTTCAATGACGTTTGCCTGAATATCTCTCATCTGTTTTTGAGTAGATAGAACCGCCTTTTCACCTTCCTCGGAGGTATGTAAAGCCTCGTCCGCCCCACGAACCGCTTTTTCTACTTCATTTTGCATCGTCTCTACTAACTTCATCATATTATCAACCATTTCTTGGGCTGAAATGACAGAGTTGCTTTGTTGCTCAGCACCGCCACGGAACGATTGCATTGTTGCTGATACTTGGTCAAACGTAGAAGATAGTACTTGAGCCTGTTGTGCCTGATGCTCACTAATTGTCCCAACGGACCCCGATGCTTCCTCGAAATTTTTAATGATTGAGCGGAACCCCAAGATCACTTTATTAATCTCGTATCCAATTTGATGAAACTCATTTCTAGCACCTTTCGTTTTCACTTCAGCGCTTAAATCTCCGGAAGAAATCGTTTTTGTGACCGCATACCAATTTTTCAAACGATTCCTAATCGTAGAATAGAAAAATAGACTTAAACCGAAGGTCAATCCTGATGTCAACAGAAAAGTAACTAACGTTTGAGTAAACTTTAACCCGAACACCGTTGTCGTAAGCGCTGCCACGGATCCAGGAACTAAACTTAATATTGTAAACATAAAACCAATAAATGGCCTGTGAATCAGTCGTCCCATTCTTAAAACAAAGTTATTGCCATGTGAATCTTGTAAAATTGGACAGCATGCATCTACTAAAACTTCTCCTGTATTTCTCGGGTACAATTGTAACAAAGGTTTACTAGACTTTGCCGCCGTTAAGCCCACTTCATCCCCAAAATGTCCACCCTCACGCAAACGGTTTGTATGGACGTAACTCTTTCCCGTTTGGTCGACAATAACAAAGAATTCGTCACTCTTTAGTTCTTTATCTAGTATGGAACGAAGATGTTCAATCTGATCGTAAATGGGAATCTCTGTTTTCCAGTTTCTCTTAATAATAGCTGCAACATTTTCGACCTTTTGTAATGCTTGTTTAGCAGATTTTGTTTTTAATAATCCACTCATTATATCCCCCCTATTTAACTCCCCTATTCTGAAAATTGAAAACTTTATATTTATCTATATATTACGCTAATTGATGGGACTTTTCACCTGTTATCATTACTTTTTTGAAAAACAAAAAGAAGAATTTAAATTTCAGATAACTTTCAGACTTGGGGGTTATATTCTAATTATCAAAAGTATTTGGAGGAAAGATATTATGAAGAAGCTTTTCATACTGTTTATTTCAATTACTATGATTTTGTCAATGCATGGTTATGCAGAAGGAAATTCACTAGGAGTTTCCTTGCTTAATGAAGATCTCAATGTTCAAGTAGATGATAAGCATATGAGGATGCTTTTAGAGAATTTAGTTCTCCTTCCTGATGATGATCATTATGATAAAGAAAGTGCATTGGAAATGATTAAGACTATTTCACAAATCAACCCTACAATCTTGACCTTCCTAACAGAAAACAAGCTAAAGGTTAAATTGTTTAATGGGAAACTCACGGATGAACCAAGCTTTCAAGATTTGAAAGGTACAGTGCCAAGAGGTTGGAATAATGGATTAACTTGGGACGATGTTCCCGGTGGCTGTGGACCAACGCTTGCTGTTGCAAAAATAGGGGCTAGTCAAACGGGAATGGGGCATAGTTCAGTCAATTTGGAGTTGCATGAAATCGGTCATTTATTTGAACGAAATTATCAGGGGCTAAGAAATAATATCGACTATAATCAGATGTGGAAAAAGGAAGCCCCAAAGTTAATGCCAGGACGAGTTTATTTTACAGATTATCAAAATGAATTTTTTGCCGAAGCCTTTGCAATGTATTATTATGGTAAAAATACAAGAGAAGTGGTAAAACAAGTTGCACCAAACACCTATTCATTAATAAGTAAAATTGAAAATAATCCAGTACTACTATAAAAAGGCTTCTCAAACACAATACTAACTTTGTTTGAGAAAGCCTTTTTCCTGTGCCTCTTTTTAACCTAAGGCAACGTCCAATATCATCATGATTGCAAAACCGATCATTACCGCTAATGAGGCTAGGTCATGGTTTCCGTTTTCGTGTGAACTTGGAATAACTTCTTCCGCCACTACGAAAATCATCGCACCTGCCGCAAAACTTAATGCGTAAGGAAGTAATGGCTGCACAAAAACGACAGCTAATGCACCGATCACCGCCGCAAAAGGTTCCACCATTCCAGAAAGTTGGCCGTACCAAAAACTTTTCGTACGGGACATCCCTTCTCGTCGAAGCGGAACAGCTACCGCAACACCTTCAGGAAGGTTCTGGATTCCAATTCCAATGGCTAATGCCAACGCACCCGCTAACGATGCTGATGAATATCCTGCTGTAACCGAACCAAAGGCAACACCAATCGCCAAACCTTCAGGAATATTATGCATTGTTATCGCAAGAACCAATAGTGTACTTCTTCTTTTTCTTTCCGGATGAATTCCTTCAGCCTGTTCCATTGGCGACATTGGGTGTAAATGCGGTAAAATTTTGTCAAACAACATGATGAAAAGACCACCACATAAAAAACCAATAGCTGCTGGAACCCAAGCAATTTTCCCGCTTGCTTCCGCCATTTCAATTGCCGGTGACAGCAGGGACCAGAAGCTAGCCGCAATCATAACTCCTCCAGCTAGCCCAAGCATTCCATCAAGCACTTTTTGGTTGAAATTTTTTGCTGTAAAAACTGACGCTGCCCCAACTGCAGTCATCAACCATGTAAATAATGTGGCAATAAGGGCCTGCATAGCAGGACTAAATTGGGCTATAAATTCAAGCATTTCCTTCTGTCCTCCCACTGGGATTATATTCAATTTAACCTATTCCGCAGAGCAGATAATAATCAAACATATACTAATTTGATAGGAAATATGCCCATTATGATATCATTTATAACTTAATGTAGCGAAGTCATCTTCTTATAATCTGCTACTTTTATAAGCATTGCCGTCTCATCACAATTTAGGAACTTTGGACAACTCATACAGTCTTTCCAAATCTTTTGCGGCAATTCCTGCTTGTCCACAATGGTAAAACCGCATTTATGGAAAAAGTCCACCTGGTAGGTCATCGCAAATACATTTTCTACCCCAAGCTTCTCTGCATCTTCTATAAGATTATACACAAGTTTTCTGCCAGCACCTAATCCTTTGCAGCCAGGGGAGATTACTAAGGAACGAACTTCTGCTAAATCTCTTCCTAACACATGTAAACTACCTGCACCGATAATTTTTCCATTTTGTTCAGCAACCCGCATACATTGAATATTTTCATATAAAGATAGATGGGTTCTTGGTAGTAGGAGATCTTCCTTCGCATACGAATCAATAAGATCAAATATTGCGTCTACATCTTGAATGCTTGCTTTGCGAATTATCATATTTATGTCTCCTTGTATAAGGTATCGTATTTTTGCAATTATTATCTAACCTCTAATCTGACCCGTTCCAGTGACAATATATTTTGTAGATGTCAAAGTTGGTAATCCCATTGGACCTCTTGCATGAAGCTTTTGCGTACTAATTCCAATTTCTGCACCAAACCCAAATTCAAAGCCATCAGTAAACCGAGTAGAAGCATTATGATAAAGAGCAGCTGCATCAACGTAATTGAAAAATTTCTCTACATTTTCAGCAGTTTCAGAAATAATAGCCTCTGAGTGCAACGAACCATATTTATTAATATGAGCAATGGCCTCATTTACATTTTCAACGATCTTCATCGACACAATTAAATCTAAAAATTCAGTTCCCCAATCTGTTTCGATTGCTTCCTTTATCTCAGGGATCTTAGAAAGTATGCTTCTAACTTTTTCATCACCACGAATTTCAACCTTTTTATCAAGTAATGCATTAACTAAATCTTCTAAATGATCTTTTGCCCATCCTTCAGAAATAAGAATTGTTTCAGCCGCATTACATACAGATGGACGCTGTGTTTTCGCATTAACAGCTATATTAATGGCCATTTCTTTCAAAGCTGTATCATCAATATAGATGTGACAATTACCTACACCTGTTTCTAATACAGGGATTGTAGAATTTTCAACAACGGTTTTAATGAGCCCAGCCCCGCCACGTGGAATTAATACATCGAAATACTCATTTAGCTTAAACATTTCAACCGCCGTTTCCCTGTTTGTATCTTCAAGTAGTTGGACAGCATCAGCTGGAATTTCGGATTGTTCTAGTGCATGGTGAATGACATTTATAATTGCTATGTTGGAATGAATCGCACTTGAGCTTCCACGTAGGATGACAGCATTTCCAGTTTTTAAACATAAGCTTGAAGCATCTACGGTAACATTGGGTCTAGCTTCATAAACCATACCAACCACCCCTAAAGGAACACGGATTTGCTTCATTTTTAATCCATTCGGCTGTTCCCATGAAGCTAATACTTCCCCAACAGGGTCATTTAACTCTACCAGCAGGATCAGTGCCTCCGCCATATCCTTAATTCGATCTTCCGTAAGTTTTAACCGATCTATTAATGATTCATTTAATCCATTCTGTTTCCCTATTTCAATATCTTTTTCATTCTCTGAAATAATATAATCCTTTTCCAACAGAAGTTGCATGCTAATTCTACGTAAAGCATCATTTTTCTGTTCGGATGATTTAACTGCTAATTCACTAGTTATCGCTTTTGCTTTTTTGGCCTTTTCTAATAATTCACTCATTTGATCACCTTCTCTTTTTTGATTGACACCCAATGATCCCGATGAATAACTTCCGTCTGATCACTTTGTAATATTTCCTTCGCTTCCGTGCTTGATAAACCCTTTATTTTAATTAATTCATTCGACTGGAAATTCACTTCACCTCTGCCGATGATCTCACCTTTGTGGTTCGTAACCTCCACAACATCACCTACATGAAAATCACCTTTTACATTAATAATACCTGCAGCTAATAGACTTTTCCCTTTATGAAGAAGGGCATCAGTAGCTCCATTGTCTATTTCAATTGTGCCAGCTACGCTTGAATGTAGGGCAATCCATTGCTTAGAATTTTTCACTCCCGATTGATTGGAATTTCCAATATAGGTTCCATCGCCTTTACCTGCCAAAATATCGGTAAGCTTGTCTTGACCAGAACCCGTTCCAATGAAGACATTAACTCCGAGTGGAAGGGCCGTTTTGGCAGCTTCGAGTTTAGACTTCATTCCACCTGTTCCCATTTTGGAACCGGAAGAGGATGCCATTTGTAGAAGTTCATCCGTAATTTCAGGCAGGAAATTATATTTTTTTGCATTTGGATTTTCATTTGGATTTTGGTCATAAAGACCATTAACATCTGTTAAAATAATAAGAAAATCAGCATGTACAAGTCCACTGACAAGAGCTGAAAGCATATCATTATCCCCGAATGTCAACTCATCAATTGAAACTGAATCATTTTCATTAATAATTGGTAAAACATCGCGCTTTAATAACTCAGATAATGTTGCATAGGAGTTACTATATTGCTCCTTATTTATAAAACTAGATCTTGTCAACAATAGCTGAGCAGTCACAATATTATGATTTCTAAAATGCTCTGTATAACCCTGCATTAATAATCCTTGACCGACAGCCGCAGCTGCCTGCTTTCCCGCTATCGTAACAGGTCTAGTTGGATAGCCTAAACCTTTAAAGCCTGCTGCCACAGCTCCTGATGAAATTAAAATAACTTCATGTCCTTGCTTTTTGAGCATAGCCAAAGCCTCAACGTGTTCGGCAAGCTTTTCGATCGATAAGCCACCATTGGTATTTGTTAAAGAACTACTTCCAATCTTTACAACAATTCGTTGCTTAGCCATACTAAATACTCCCTTCATCCCAAGAAAAGTAAAAAAAAAACAAAAAAGACCCTTCCTCATCCTTTGAAAAGGACGGAAGAGTCTTATCTTTCGCGGTACCACCTTTTTTGGCAAATAGATGCAAAAATGCATCATAGCCCTCTTAAATCCGTAACGTGGATAAGGTCGGTTAGATTTTAACCTAACAGCTCTGGGGTAGGTTCGTTTGTCTCAGTCCCGATGAAATCTTTCAGCCTACGGATTTCATTCTCTTCTCGGGTGAATATCAAGCTACTGGTCCCCTTCAATGCCCGACTTTTAATGATATTTGGTATTATTATGCGCTAGAAAAAAGGTTGTGTCAATGACATATATTTGAAAAATTTGAATTCTATAATATTACTAAACTTTTATATAAATTTTGGATTTTCGTTAAATGAAAATTTAACTTAAAGACTATACTAGTACTCAATACAAAAGCCCGAATTCTCCATAGGTTTTAATAAAGAATTGGGCCTTTTTTCGTTGCTTCATTAAGCAACCTATTATATTTATGCTAACACAGGGATGTTATTATTTTTGTTTTGTAAGTGTTTTTGATAGACTATTATTAACTCATCCAACTTTTGACTACAACTAATGGTATCATGGCTATTTAATCCTGTTAATTCTGCAATTCGGACTAATTCGCTCTTTAGTTGATTGATTCTATTTTCTAAATCGTCCATTTCCTTTGACACTGCGGTTAATAATCCCCCTAAAATATTCTTCCATTATTTTAGGCAACTTAGCCATCATAGTTTGAAACCTTAGAACCGTAGTTTTGCGTCCTTATTTTTCAATAAGTTTGCCCTTTCTAGTTATACATTACTGTAATTAGATTACAAAATTTGTCATATTATGTTGTTGCTGATCAAATAATTATAAAAAGAGATTATTTTTAAATCTGTCTAAGAATTTCCACCCTTCAATATCCATTTTTTCTGACATAAGCTGTTTTACGTCTTTTTCAACAGTTGTACTTGTGATCTTTACCTTTAATAATAGTACCATATCATCTTGTTCAATCATTCTATTTACCGCTTCCTCATCTTGTAAATCAACCGTACTGATTGAATTACTTCCCGTTTCCCTATATACCGCTAATATTTTTGTTTCACCTAACTCTAACTCTACTTCTTCATTACCAAAGGCATAGTCCCAAGCACTAAAAATATCAGTCTTAGATTCTATTTCAATTATTGATGGTTCGGTCCTTACCCCAGGTCCATAAAGAAAAACTAAAGTGTCTTCTGGGTATGGATTTATTATTCCAAACCCCAGCTGCCCTTCGTCAACTTTATTTGGACTGTTACCGTAGGATAATTGAGTTAATGGTTGAGATTCTTTTTTTCCGCCATTGTACCTTTCTACCCAAAGATTAACCCAACTTTTATCCGCATTGGGTAATTTGAAATGAAAATCAAATAGTATCCCTAAATTTAAGTCTTCAAAGGTATTCACATATTCAGAATCTGAATTAACTGAAATAGTTGCTATGTTGCCACTAGAATTAGTGCAACCAGAGCCTAATATTAGGAAAAATAATAAGATAGAACTGAAAATGAAATTGTTTTTTATCAAAGTGCCTCCCCCAGTCTTAAATTGAGTTTACTGAACTACTTCGGCACTTATTAAATAATACCTGCTACAAGGATACCGATTGCTATGCTCGACAACACTGTACGTTATCTTCAGTATAAGTTTAGAATCAATCGTCCGTCATCATATCTGTATTGCTGACTCAATCCTTCCTCGCCCACTTCCCCAATTCCGATCAAATAGGTGCCATTGTTATTTACGAGTCGAGCATATAGTGGATTTTCCTCCTTCATTACAGGAATGCTCTTTTAAATGCATTATTATAATTTAATTAACCTACCCTTTAACAAATTAGTGCTACCGCACCGACAACTCCCTTTTCAGCTATTGGGGGCATATTAATTGAATTAGATTTGTTCTTCCTTTATTCGTTAAATTCTTCATAAGGGTTCGCATATAAATCTATATCAAATTCAGCTTCAATACTTGATGCAATTTTAATTACGTCTTTATTGAGATAAAAATTCTATTCGCATGTATATATCACGAAATTTATCATAGGGATTTACCACAATGATTACAATATAGAGCATCGGCTGTATTTACCTCTTCACAATGAGGGCAAATCTGCACTAACTTCTCGCCACAATAACTACAAAATTTTGCATGAATCAAATTTTCGCCGTTACATTTGTAACATATTAATGATTGGGTTGAGTTAGCCCCTTCTTGAATTGCTTTTGAGATTTCCTTCACTCCGGAAGTAGTTTCAGTTGCCAAATAATTAAATGTATCCTTTGCCACAGGAGCATATTCTCTACTTTGATACTTTGCAATAGCTCCGCCAAAGCCAAAACCTGTTAGTACAAACCCGATAAAAATAATAGGCAGTGACAGAAAAAATAACCAAAAGAATTTTGGTTCTTCAAATCCTTGAAGTGTAAAAAAGTCTATAGATGCCATAATTAAACATATTGCCCCAATAAATAAAAGTACGGGACCTAGAATCCGATAAAATGAACGTGCTTTCTTATGCTGTTCTGTAATAAATTTTTCTTTCTCCATATCTTATCCCCTCGTAACGAAACAATTAGTCATATATATACCTTTCTGTTAAACCCTATGTTTCGGAATTATTTTCTAACTAACTCAACTTTCGGAGTTGAGTTAATAATAATTTCATCACCAATAAATTTTTGCCCTGTTGGATATTCAGAAGCATCATTATATGGATTTGCAAATCCTAAAAGTTTCTCAACTTTCCAAGTTCCATAGAAAGATTTTTCAGTTTCACTATCCAAATTTGTCCATACCCCTGAACACCTCTACTTTACCATAAAAAAACAACGGTTTTGTTAAACTATTCCGCTCTGTTGTAAAAAAAAGCGATTGCCACTATTCAGCAATTTCCCCTCCCATGAAAAAGTCGTTCTCCCAATGTAACTCAACAAAATTACTTATTTTTATTGTGCAATTCAAACGACTCTTCATAGTCATCCCATTTTACATTGACCTGTACCACTTCATCTTCGTTTACTTTTGCTCCGTTTCCGGTTCTCCCACTATTCTTAAATGTAACCTTTGTCGGTGGCTCATCAAATTCCATTGTACTACTTCCGCCTCCAGCAGATGTTTTATAAGAGTTTTCAAGGGTTTTCATTGTAGAAATCTCTTCCAAAGACCCTTTGTATGTTAATATAAACTCCTTGTTATTTTCGTTAGAGTAAGTGATAGTTCCATCTTTTTTTCCCCATATTTCTGTTCCACTAAAAGAATATTCAGCTTTCCAATATTCACCTTCTCCATTAAAAATATAATCATAATGGATTTTTTTATTTGAACAAGCAGTTAAGACTATCATTGTGAATAATGGAGTGAGTATATTTTTCAATTTAACCGCCCACCGAATATTTATATTCCAAATTATAGTTTACAGTAAATTCCAGGTTCCGAAATACATGTGCCACCTCTCTTAATACTAGATAAAATCTATTTATCACGTATTAAACCACTTCCTGGCCTATTTTGATTATGGATAACACCCAGTTATCATGTATCAAAGCACATCCCAATCTCTTTTGTTTATGGATAACCTGTTTTTATCCGTAACCAAATTGGGGGACTGCGGCTTTTGATGATGGATAACTCGCTTTTATCCGCATCAAACCAGGGCACTGACCCGTTTGATAGCAGGTAACACCCAGTTATTTTAATTTTTCTCTCCTTGAACCGAACGGGTTACTAAAAAGGGAATGTGTTAATGCTATAAATAAACCAAAAAAAGAGGGATTTTATCCCTCTTTTTTTGTCACCATTACGGTCACATTCATTTAAATTAAGTCTGACTTTTGGAAAGAAAACGGAATTTTTTACTTTCCAAATCCTACGCCAATCTAAAGATAATACCATGTCCGCCTTTTGGATATTCCCATTTAATGTTTTGGTATGGGCAGCCAATGCGACAGCTGCCACATTCATGACAGCCTTCATACCCTACAAACATGCGACCTTCCTTTTCCCATTTATACACTTCACCGGGACAGAATACTGTACAAATTTTATCAGGGCATTTTGTTGCACAAATATCATGGTCTAAAACAGTTAAATGAGATTTTGAATCGGCTTTATAACGGACTAAATACTGCTTTTCCTCAATTGTTTTTGCGTCTTTAGCCATTATTTCATCACCTTCCATGCACGGTATAGGTCTTTCGCAACAGCAAGTTTTCCTTTAGTGCCAATCATAGTTTGGATTGCTGCTTTCTGTTTGTCGCGCTTTGGCGTTCCGTCTACAGAGAAGAAGCTGCTTGCTGCTTGATTCATTAATGGGATATATTCCTTAAAGTATTGTGGATTTGTCTCAAATGTATGTGTTGTATCCTTATACTTTTCAAGGTCTTTTCCAATAAAGCTGTTCATTACCTTTTCACGGTACCTTGATAAAGCTGATTCCGAAATATCGCCTTTTTGTTTTGCTTCTATAATCGTTTCAGCGGCTAATCTTCCTGATGTCATCGCCATATTCGAGCCTTCACGGTGTATTCCGTTTACAAATTGTGCGGCATCACCAACGACTAATACACCATCCCCGTATAATTTTGGAATTGAATTATACCCGCCTTCCGGAATTAAGTGAGCTAAATATTCGGCTGATTCACCATCTTTTATTAGCGGCTTCACCATTGGGTGGTTTTTCACGTACTCCAACAGCTCATATGGTTTAATTTTTTCCTTCATCATACTTGATAAAGTTGCACCAACACCAATGTTGACACTTTCCTTATTTGTATAAATGAAACATGTGCCTAGATTACCTTTTGTTGCATCACCAAAGATTTCGATAGAAACCCCTTGGTTGTCACCAACATTAAAACGGTCATTGATCACATCTTTTGGTAGATTAATAACCTCCATTGCACAAAGAGCAACCTCATCTGGACGAAGCTCTCTATGAAAGCCAAGCTGTTTTGCTAAGAGAGAGTTAACACCATCAGCTAAAACTACAACATCGGCATATACATCCCCATCCGGGCGGTCAGTGCGAACCCCTACTACTTTGCCGTTTTCGACTATACATTCAAGGACTACGGTTTCTTTAATAAGCAGGGCACCAGCTTCTACAGCCTTATTAGCAAACCATTGGTCAAACTTTGCACGAAGAACGGAGAAGCAATTGTACGGGGCTTCACCCCACTCTTCATTTTTGACACTTGATGTCACACATGACTTTTTATCCATCATCCATGCTCTTTGTTCAACGATCGGTCTTTCAAGTGGTGCATCTTTCCAAAACTCGGGAATAATATCTTCTAACTGCTTTCTGTATAGAATACCGCCCATTACGTTTTTAGCACCAGGGTATTCACCACGTTCAATTAATAAGACTTTTAATCCTGCTTTGGCACTTGTATACGCACATGCAGAACCTGCTGGTCCCGCACCTACAATGATAACATCAAATTTCTCAGACATGTTCAACTACACCTCCGGACTTTTCTAATGCTGCTTTGAATTCTTGAATGAGCAACGGAAGAATCTCCATCGCATCCCCAACAATTCCATAATGCGATGCATCAAAGATGGCTGCATTAGGGTCTTTGTTTACAGCAATAATAAGCTCAGAGTTTTTCATTCCAACTACATGCTGAATAGCACCGGAAATTCCAAATGCAAAATAAATTTTAGGTGACACCGTTTCACCTGTCTGACCAATCTGCAGATGATGGTCAAGCCAACCAGCTTCAACGACATCACGAGTACCGCCTACACTTGCTCCAATCACATCAGCAAGTTCATACAACAACTGGAAGTTCTTTTCATCCCCCATTCCTTTACCGCCTGCCACAATAATATGGGCATCGGCCAAGTTTGCTTTTTTCGTTGTATCTCTAACAATCTCTAAAACTTTTGTTCGAAGACTCTTTTCCTCTAAACCTAACTTTTCCTCAACAACTGTACCTGTGCGACCTTTTTCAGGTGCCAACGCCTTCATAACCTTAGGTCTTACAGTTGCCATTTGTGGACGGTGTTTTTTGCAAAGAATGGTTGCCATGATATTTCCACCAAAAGCCGGACGGCTTGCTTCAAACAGACGTTTCTCAATGTCCACATCAAGCATTGTTGTATCAGCTGTCAAACCAGTGCTAATATCTGTAGCAATTGCACTCGCCAGGTCTTTTCCGTTAGATGTAGCACCATATAGAATGATTTCAGGTTTATATTTTCTAATTAGCAGGCTTGCACCATGCATATAGGGCTCAGTTCGATAGTTGGTAAGAACTGGATCGTCGATTAAATAAACTTCGTCAGCACCATATTCAAAACAAGTATTCGCTAAGCCCTTTATATTATTTCCCAAAAGGAAACCTGCAAGAGGCACCTCTAGTTTATTGGCCAATTCACGTCCTGCACCTAAAAGCTCAAGTGAAACTCCAGCAATCTCGCCTTCTCGCTCTTCAATAAATACCCAGACGCCTTTATATTCTTCGATCATCTTATATCCCCCTATTTACCTGACTGAAAAAGTTCACTCTTTTCAGCATAGATAGTTGATACGATTTCCTTAACCTGTTCAGTAGGCGCGCCTTCCAAAATTTTCGCTTTTTCAGGAGGCTGCGGAGCCCACATCTTACCAACCACTGTTGGTGAACCTTTTAAGCCAAGTTGAGCGATGTCTACTCCTTCAAAATCGTCAACTGTCCAAATAACTGGTTGATATCTTGCCGCTTTTATCATGTTTGTCATTGGTGAATAAGAAACTTCGTTGATTTCTTTTTCAACTGTAATTAAACATGGCAGTTGTGATTGAATCACTTCATAGCCATCTTCAATTTTTCGGTGAACTTTAATATACCTTCCACCCTCATTTACTTCCTCAATTTTTATTACTTTTGTAACAGGTGGAATATTTAATCTTCTGGCTATACCAGGTCCAACCTGTCCTGTATCTCCATCAATGGCATGCAAGCCGCAAAGCACTAGATCAATTGGATCACTTTTTGATATTTTATCGAGAGCATTGTATAATGCATAGCTGGTAGCCAATGTATCCGCACCGGCAAATCGTCGGTCAGTTATCAAATAGCCTGCATCTGCTCCAATTTCGATACACTTCTTAATAACATCAGTAGCCTGTGGCGGCCCCATTGATAAAACGGTAACCTTTCCACCTACCTGCTCTTTAATACGAACTGCCTCTTCCACGGCATGACCATCATAAGGATTCAATATCGCAGGTACTCCACGGCGGTCCAATGTGTTCGTTTTTGGATTAACCTTGATGATTTTTGTGTCTGGTACTTGTTTTACACAAACGACGATGTGCAAAAGAAACACACTCCTCTCGAATAAACCACACTTTTTTTAGAAAACAATAAGAAAATGTTATCTTAAAAGAGTTTAGAAATAAGAATACTATTTCTATTCTCTAAACAACCACAATCTTTAAAAAGTAAAGCAAACGTTTTCAATGTTTTAATAATCCAATAACACTATTTCTACCGTTGCTACATTAACCTATGTTTTTATATATATTTTCAATTGTACAATTGTTCACAAACTTTTTAAAGAGTAATTTTGACAAATTTGCGAATTTTTTAAAAACATTTTCCAAACATTTTTTTAGACAAATAAAAAACGCAACATTCATCTGCAATTCACATCACTCACACGGTGGAAAAGTTGTTATATCTTTAATAAAGACTACTCTTTCTTTCACCATTTATGTTCTTTATATTTCTAATTATATGCCTGTCTATTTCCAACGCCACTAATTTGTGAATAATTTCACATTTATGGCGAAAAATATATAACACTTTGTTACAAAATTAAAAATCAAACCCTCCTAATACGAAAGCTGTTATAATTATTTATAGGGACAACTTCAATTTAAGCGCTTACAGTTGCGACCAGATAAAGGACCCTCTACAAATTAGAGAGTCAAAATAGAAATTAACTAATCGTGTTAGTTATCATTATAAAGATCACAAATATATTGAATTACAGATTGGTTTTCTTCTTTAGATTGTTTTTTATCTTCTGGCTTTACCTCAACTGTATTTGGCATTTTAATTCTTCCTTCCTGCTATTTTGGTTTTTGACTTATCGGTATTTTCTGATAATTTTAAACCCGAATGAGCATTTAGTCAACACCATAATTAATAATTTTTTCTAGGAATTTATGTCATTTTTTCGAAAGCGATATCATAAAATCGAGGAATATCCGAATATTGTAAAAAAATTATAAAAACAGGCTGCCTATACTACTGGCAGCCCTCACTTAAATTTAAAATGTCAGTCTCTTATCGGTGGTAGCTTCTCATTTTTAGGAGAAGGAAACAAAGGTCGATCCCCGTGACCTTTATAATCACGTAAATATTCCTTTAACGCCTTTTTTACATGTTTTCCTAAAGGAAGCTTTTTATGATCGGATTGTTCGTCTTGCTTTTCAAACTCATCATTTTCAACTACTACTTTAAGCACCTGACAAACCTCCCTTAAATAGATTGGAGTTTCTCCTACTTTAATTATAATTGATTTAAGCAAATACAGAAATAGGCAATTGCTCTGTTATTTCATTACCCAATAATAATCTTTTCTTTTGGAAAATGGTATTTCTCTTCCTTTTCTTGACCACGGATTAGAAACAGGAAAGAAAAGATGCCAATTCTTCCAATAAACATTAATACCATAATAACTAATTTTCCTATCGTGCTAAGTTCGGGTGTAATCCCCATGGATAAGCCGCATGTCCCAAAAGCCGATGCCACTTCCACTATTATAGATAAAATCGGAAATGATCCTGAATAGGATAATATCGTAACAGCTGTTCCGCAAAGGATAAGCCCCGTAGATATTACAACAAAAGCCTTTGTAACATCTAAAGGATCAATTTCTCTATTAAATACTTTTATCGTATTTCTTCCCTTTGCGTAAAAGATGATACTTAAACACATAATTGCAAATGTTGTCGTCCGGATTCCCCCACCTGCACTTGAAGGAGATGCACCAATAAACATCAAAATTGCCATCATAAATACTGTCGGTTCCCGAAGTTGTGTTATATCTAACGTTGCTAAGCCGGCACTGTGCGTCGTCACAGATTGAAATAATGAATAAAAGAGTGCCTCATGCCAGCTTTTCCCAACGTAAAAATGGTTCCATTCAAGCATCAAGAATACTAAAGTACCAAAAACAACTAAAGCAAAAAAAGTAGTTGCCGTGATCTTTGTAAATAATGAAAAATGAAATGGATATTTCCCTTTATGGGTTAAATAGTGCTTTACTTCTACTAATACAGGAAAACCAATGGCACCCAACATAATAAGAAGCATCGTAATAAATTGAACAAAATAATCCTGGGCATATGGTATCAAAGATGCTCCTATTATATCGAAACCAGCGTTTGTAGTCGCGCTTATTGATATAAATAGGCCATTTAAAAAGGCCTCCTGCCATGTTGAAAAGTATTTTAAAAAATATGTACCTAAAATTACCGCACCTGTTGCCTCAATCATTAGAATTAAATATAGTATTTGTTTAGCCAAATAAACAAGCCCAGAAAATGTTGATTGATTATGGTCAATTTTAATTAAAAGGCGTTCCCTAAAACCAATTTTCTTTCCGATCACAACCCAAATGAATGTTCCCAAAGTCATAATGCCGATACCGCCAAACTGCATGACAAACATTAAAAGAAAATACCCGGTGACGCTGAACGTATCAACAATCGGCACAACTGTTAAGCCTGTTACACTAATAGCACTTACGGCAGTAAATAATGCATCAATAAACTTTAAGGTAACACCTGGCTTGTGAGCAACCGGTAGGGATAATAATAACGTTGAAACAAGAATAGAACTTAAATAATATAGAACAATTAACTGAACCGATGTTAGTTTCAATAAATTTTTTTTACGCTTTTTTTCTAACAATATCGTCATAAATTTCTCCTTGATTATATCTAAAAACAACCATAGTCCTTAGTTTACAATGTCCGACAAAAATGTCAATGTTACTCCCGTAAAAACAGGAACATACGCTCTTTTATAAGAACGTGCTTTCATGTATAATAAAATAGAACATTAAATGGACAGCGATGATGCTTCCTGAACATGTTCAGGAACTTAAAGAATAAATCCCTTATACGCCACAAATACTAATGTGACTATTGCGCTAAGGAGATGAAAAAATTGACACAATCAAAAGGACAACAAGAACGCCAATTTCGAAAACGGAAAAACGCACAAAATCCCCACGAAAAAGTAAAATCATTTAAAGAATTAGCTTCTGAAAAAGAATAGCATCAGAAAGGCCACCGCATATACCTGTGGTGGCCTACTTGCACTTTATTTACATATTATGTACAAATTGTTCGATTCGATTTAAGGCTTCTTCCAACGTCTCCATTGAATAAGCGAATGATAGCCTTACATAGCCTTCACCATATTGTGAAAATGCACTACCGGGAACTACGGCCACACCTGCTTCCTTGACCAATTTAGTTGCAAATTCCAATGAAGTCATATCGAAGCGGCTGATGGAAGGAAACATATAAAAAGCACCAGCAGGTTCATTAACATCAAAGCCTAAAAATCTTAATCTTTTTAAACCATAGTGCATTCGCTTCATATACTCGTGTTTCATTGTCAAGGCGCTATTTATACCTTTTGTCAATGCCTCAAGTGCCGCATATTGTGAAATACTAGAGGCACAAGCTACACTAAATTGATGGACCTTCAGCATATATTTGGTAATAAAGGCAGGGGCGAACACAAAGCCGATCCGCCAACCGGTCATGGAATGAGATTTTGAAATCCCATTTACAACGATTGTCTTTTCTCTCATTTCAGGAAAGCTGGCTATTGACTGATGGCTTCCTTTAAATACTAATTCACTATAAACTTCGTCTGATAATACAAAAACTTCTTTATCCTTAATCACATCAACAATCTCTTTTAGGTCCTGTTTAGTGAGCGTACAGCCTGTCGGATTGGATGGATAGGGCAGGATAATACAACGAGTTTTCTCGGTTAAATGGTCCTCAATTTGTTTAGCCGTCAATTTGAAGCCTGTTTCCCTCGTATCAACGAATACAGGGGCCCCGCCAGCCAATCTAATTAAAGCTTCATAGCTGGGATAAGCGGGACCTGGCAAAATGACCTCTGAGCCATTTTCGATGATTGTTCGAATCGCAATATCAATAGCCTCACTCGCACCCGCTGTTACAATAATTTCATCCACAGGATTATAGTTTAGACTATATTTACTTTTCACAAAATTAGCTGCAGCCTCCCGCAAACTGAGTAAGCCCGCATTATGAGTATAAGTAGTTCGATCCTCATCAATCGCCAGTTTCGCTGCTTCCTTTACTCCTTCTGGTGTAGAAAAATCAGGTTGACCAATTGTTAACGAAATAACATCTTCATATTCGGAAACCATATTAAAAAATTGCCGTATTCCAGAAAATTGAATATCCTTTACTTTCGGATTAATTAAATGCTCCACCTTTATCATCCATTTCCATATAAGATATCCTTGATCAAATGCAAAATTATTTTTATACTATATAAGTATAAAAATTTATGGATTATAGTATAAGAAAAACATCGTAATTTGCTATCGTGGGCAAATTACGTATTTTTCTAATTATAAACCATTTTACTCTATAAACGGAAGTTTAACATATACAACGGTCCCTTTACCAATTTCACTGTCGAAAAGAAGCTCGCCTCCGTGGTCTTCCAATAGCTTTCTAGTAATCATTAATCCCAAACCTGTCCCTTTTTCTTTTGTGGAGTAAAATGGTTCGCCAAGTTTTTTTAAACGCTCCTGTGTTATCCCTGGTCCATCATCCATTATGAGAACTGTAAGTATTGACTTTTCTTTATTTACTTGCCCGACAATCTTAATTTTGCCTTTGGCTTGTATCGCTTCCATTGCGTTTTTAATAATATTAACGAAAACTTGCTTTAAATGATTAGCGTTACCCCTTACTTTTAATAAAGCAAGGTCAGTAAGCTCGACTATTATTTCTATCCCTTTAAGATTGGCCTCCCCTTGCATAAGGCCAATGACCTGCTCTAATATCGGTCTAAGTGGCTGGACTTCAAATGTTATTTCTTGCTGCGGTTTAGCAAGGAACAAAAATTCGTTTACGATGGACTCGATTCGATCTAATTCATCCAGCATAATCGATGTATAAGTAGGAGGAACAGATCTATCCGCCTGAATAATTTGTAAAAAGCCTTTAATAGACGTTAATGGATTACGAATTTCATGTGCAATACCCGCTGCAAGCTGACCTACCGTTGATAATTTTTCAGAACGGCTAAGCAGTTCTTCCCGTTCAATAATCTTAGATATATCCTCCGTAATTCCAACTACCACCTCCAATGTTCCTTCCTTAAAAACAGGTTGGCCTTTTCCGCGTATCCATTGCATTGGTTGATTTGGTTGTTGATAGCGAAACTCAACAATGGTTTCACGTTCTTTCATTTGTTCGTAAGCGTCCTTTACCTTTTGAAGATCGTCTGGATAAATCCTCTGCCAAAATTCCGGGAATTTTTCTTCAAATTCTTCACTTAATAATCCAAGAATATGCTTGGTTGCCGGGCTGACATAATACCATTCTCCCATATCAGGCGATGCAATCCAAAAAATTTCACAAATATTATTGGCGAGCATATGAAAACGCTCTTCACTTTCAATTAGAGCTTCTATCATGCGAACCTGTTCTGTTACATCCTGGGCAAAAATAGACAGCCCATCTTTAGAGGGATATGCACTAAACTGCAAATATTTATTAAATTCCGGTGTATATTCCTGAAACCTTACAACCTTTAGCTCTTTCATGGCTTGAAGGATACTGTTGTAAATTCCTGGGTGGGAATCAATTGGAAAAACTGACCAAAGACTCTCTCCAAGTAACTCCTGCCTTTGTTTTTTAAAAATATTTTCGAGGGAATTATTAATAAAAGTAAAGCACCATTCACGATTAATGGCACAAAACCCATCAGAAATACTTTCTAATAGTTCATAATGTCGTTTATTCGAAGTACGCAAAACCTCATTCATCGTTTCCAATTGCCTTTGTAAATCGGAAAAATTTTCAGTTTGTTTCATTTTAAACTCTCCAAAAAAATAATATATTTATTGCTCTTTTATACATTCGACAAGTGAATTACGCATTCCTTTCTTCACTAAAAATTCTAAATTTTTTTACTTGTTTGGTATAATGGAAATAACACTTTGTAAGGAGGCTCCTGAACAATGGAAGCATTATACAATAAATTGGATTCTTTATATTCAGAAATGATAGAAATCCGCAGATATTTGCATCAGCATCCGGAGTTATCATTCGAAGAGGTCGAAACACCTAAATATATTGCTGAATATCATCGGAAGCTCGGTCACCAAGTTCGAACGAAGGTTGGGAAACGCGGTGTAGTCGCCTACCTTGAAGGAGCAAAACCTGGCCCAACGGTAGCGCTTCGTGCTGATTTCGATGCTTTGCCCATTCAAGAAGAAAACGAAGTCCCTTACAAATCAAAATACGATGGAAAAATGCATGCATGCGGACATGATGGGCATACAGCAACATTATTAGTATTAGCAAAAGCGTTAAATGGAATGAAAGAAGAATTACATGGAAGCATCGTGTTTATCCATCAGCACGCTGAAGAACTTGCACCCGGTGGAGCGATTGCGATGATTGAAGATGGCTGCTTAGAAGGGGTAGATGTAATCTTCGGTACCCACTTGTGGTCAACCATCCCTTTAGCGGATATTACCTATTGTCCAGGACCGTTCATGGCTGCAGCAGATCGGTTTGAAATTAAAATTCAAGGTAAGGGTGGTCATGGTGCCCTTCCCCATCTATCGAAAGATTCAATCGTGATTGGTTCACAATTAGTATTGAACCTTCAACAAATTGTTAGCCGCAGAGTAGATCCTTTGGAACCTGCAGTACTTAGCATCGGTTCCTTTGTAGCCCAAAACGCCAACAATATTATTGCTGATACGGCACGGATCTCAGGTACAGTTCGGACTTTAAGCGAGCAAACACGTACTGTTATCGAAAAGGAAATTGAACGCATTCTAAAAGGTGTTTCTATAAGTGCTGACGTTACTTATTCGTACAACTATAGACGAGGCTACCCCCCTGTTGTAAACCATGAACAGGAAACGGAATTTTTAGCCCGTATTGCTAAAACTGTACCCGGTGTTGAAAACGTTCGCCAAATAGCGCCATTAATGATCGGCGAGGATTTTGCCTACTATATGCAGCACGTGAAAGGAGCATTCTTCCTTACAGGTGCCATGAACCCGGATTGGGAAACTGTGTATCCACACCACCATCCTAAATTCAATATAGATGAACGTGCCATGCTTATCGCTGCAAAAACATTGGGAAGCGCGACATTAACATTTATGGAAGAAAAAATAAAAGACTGAGGGAAAATCCTCAGTCTTTTATTTGTCTATCGTGGTGTGCCAGTTCTTATGTTACCATCGACACCGTTTCCATTACCGTTTATACCGCGGTTATTGTTAAACAAGCCATCATTATCATCATTGTGTCCCTTTATGAATGGGTGGCGATCCTCATTTGGTTCTTCACCTGGGTCTGGTTCAGCATTATCATAGTCGACATCCACAAGATCTGAATCACCATTACGATAATTATTATTATACGTGCCAAAGCCATTATTTACATTTCGATTATTATCGAAGATACCATTATTATTATTTTGATAATCATAACGGACATCATCAGGGCCCAGCCTGTCGTTCCAATTATAACGAACGTTTTCTGTATTTACACCACGATTATTAAATTTTACACCTGTAGTGTCATTTTTGCCGTTATTATTGTCGTCATTTGTGCCACAGCCGGCTAAAAGCCCGATTGAAAGCAGAGAAGATGTAACGAAAATCAAGGATTTTTTCATGTTTTTGTCCCTCCATAAAAATTGTTTTCGTACACAACTTTAATATGCCCACAATTTAAAGAGTCATGAAAGGACATAAAAAATCCTCCATCCAAATGTGGAGGATTTTGCCTAATCAAATTAATTCGTAAAGCGATGATTCCCAATATCAGATACAACTTCTCTAGCCAATAAAAACTGATTTGTCGTTTTTGACTTGTTAAAAAAATAAACGGCATTTTTAACTGGTTTTTCTCCCTGAAGAGCTTTTTTCGCAGCATCAATGGAGCTTTTCGTCGGCTCTACATAGTTAATTCTTCCGGTAGAAACCGGTGTAAACTGTCCCGGTTCATAAACAATGCTCTCAATCGTATCAGGAAAGCGACTATCATTGATACGGTTAACGATAACATTCCCAACGGCAACTTGCCCGATAAAAGGTTCATCCCCTGCTTCAGCTTCGATTAACTTCGCCAGTAAAAGGAGATCATCCTGATTCTCATTTTTCATGACCGATGGAATAACAACTTTTAGTTTTGTTTTCGGAGAGACAGTACTTGATTGTAAATCATTTCTAATCTTTAATAGTTGTACTGTTGTATTAAATTTCTCACTAATCGAAGACAAACTGTCACCCTCTTGCACTTCATAAAGTGGTACTTGATTTAGTTGAACAACACTGTCATTATCAAGCCATTTTACTTTCAAATGTAACAATTCCGATACATGGCGAATGGGTAAATACATTCTGTCATTCCGCATTAATGGTGAAACATCCATTATGTATTCAGAACCATTCATTTGTACTCCTCTAGAGCCTGCACAAAATAAGATTTGATCGTTTATTGGTGATTTAATTAGAACTTTTCGTTCTGCACCATTCCATTCAACAGCCGCTCCTAGTTGTTCACTAATAAATCTAATTGGAACAAACAGGCGCCCACTCTCAACAAAAAGCGGCTCTTGAAAAGACACTTCGTGATCATTAACAAAGATTTGATAATCGGAACTAGAATGAGCGTGTGCGAAGGTTGGCAAAAAGATCAATAGCCCAAATAATATGAGCAATGGTCTTGACACTTTCATAATTTCACCTCTTTTTCTATTCCTTTAGAGTTTAGCATTGGATGGTATAACACTTCATTAGTAGTTCACTGGGTTATTTTCCTTTTTTAGGGAGAAACAAGCGGGGCAATTGGTGGGAATATGGTAAAAGAAATGGTAAGAATGGCCGCACAACAACTTGCAAACAAGAAATGTTTTTTTGTATATAGACACGTTATCCATCCTTATGTGCTAGAATTATAGTAAAACTAAAAAAAAGGAGGGAGACCCTATTATGAAGGACGATTTAATCGCACGTATTCAAAATGTAAGGAATAATCGGCCACATGTTTTAGGCCATAAACAATGCCAAAGTTATTCTGTATTATTACCCTTAATTAGAATTAATGATGATATTCATATCATTTTTGAAAAACGTGCTGAACATTTAAGACGCCAACCAGGTGAAATTTGTTTCCCAGGCGGCCGCATTGAAGAAGGACAAGAGAACAGTCAAACCGCAGCTCTTCGTGAAGCGACAGAAGAATTGCAAATTAATAAAGAAGATATCCATCTTGTTGGGCCCCTTGACTTTTTCGTTTCATCCTCTGACTCGATCATTTATCCTTTTGTCGGATGGATTGAAAAAGAATTTACAGAGATTTCTCCCAATCCTGATGAGGTAAGTGAAATCTTCACTGTTCCTATCTCCTTTCTTTTAAATACAAAACCTAAAATTTATCAAATTCATTATAAAATTGAGCCAGAAGATAATTTTCCTTATCATCTTATCCCTGATGGAAAAGATTATAATTGGCGACCAAGAAGGATGAAAGAATATTTTTATTGCTATGAAGACAAAGTCATCTGGGGGCTAACTGCAAGAATGCTGAATGAATTTCTTGAAAATATAGTTTAACTTTATTTATATTTTCTTATATACAAAATAGTTTTTCAATTGTAGTCTTTATATATAAAAAGGAAGAGGAGTAAATATTAATGGTAAAAGCAATATTTTTCGATCTAGACGATACTTTACTATGGGACCAAAAAAGCGTAAAAGAAGCATTTGTAGCAACTTGTCAAACAGCAAAAGAAAAATATAATATTGACCCCGAAACGCTTGAGGAAGCTGTTCGCAAAGCAGCAAGAGAATTATACAGTTCCTATGAGACCTATTCATTTACACAAAAGATTGGAATCAACCCATTTGAAGGTCTATGGGGGAACTTTCCAGATAATCAAGAAGATTTTATAAAAATGAGCAAAATTGTACCAACCTATCGTAAGGAAGCATGGACACGTGGTTTAGCCGCTTTAGGCGTTGAAGATCCTGATTTTGGGTATGAGTTGGGTGAACTATTTCCCGCTAATCGCCGGGAAAAACCATTTGTGTACGATGAATCCTTTCAAGTACTTGATCAATTAAAGGGGAATTATAAACTCCTATTATTAACAAATGGTTCACCCGATTTACAAAATACAAAATTAACGATTACACCAGAAATTGCTCCATACTTTGACAAAATAGTCATTTCCGGTGATTTTGGATGTGGCAAACCTGACCCATCCATTTTTGAACATGCCTTAAAACTTATGAATATAAACAAAGAAGATGCTATTATGGTTGGCGATAATTTAATGACTGATATTCTTGGGGCAACACGTGCCGGCATTAAATCAGTATGGATTAATCGCCATAATAAGGAAAGACTTCCTGACGTTACACCTACCTATGAAATTAAACATCTTGAAGAGCTCTTCCCAATTTTAGATGCACTTAAGTCAGCAGAATAAAGTAGCAATGGCCAGGATTACCCTGGCCATTTTTGATTCATACTTTCACTTTTGAATCGTGAATTTCTTTTAATACGCGATTAATATTGCTTCTATGCTTCCAAATGAAAACAAGCAAACCATCGATATCATCCATCATCGTTTCACCATCATCACAATAGTTTTCACCCTTACCGTGAATCGACCATCTTTCATCCTTTTTCATTAATGTATATTGTCCACCACGTTCCTTGTCTTTAAACACAAAATAATGCTTTTCATTTTCATAGTCATACGAAACCATGTCTGTAAATTCCTCTAGAAATTGCATTGCATCTAATTTTTTCCTAATAATCAATTACATCACACCTTTCATCATTATTAACCTAGAAAAAAAGCTGCTATATTATTAATTCGACATAGAAAATAAATTCCTTGTAAAAATGATAAAAAAGTTTTCAAAAACACAAAAAGACTACTAAAATTAAATTAGTAGTCCTACTCTTTCATCTTCAGTTACTTTACATTCAAGACATATATTGTTGATAACCGATATCGTGTTATATTGGTTTTTTACCCAAGTTTTATCTCTTTCAACCTTGACTACTTCTCCAGTTATCACTTGACCATAACGTGTAAAATACAATTCATTCGTTATTACTTCTTGGCCAACCGTAAATAACTCATTCATGAATATGAACTCCTTTAACTTACCATTCTTTTTTAGTTAATTTTATTATACCCTAACATGGTTGAAAATAGTCGAAAAATGTTTTTCAGAATTATGACAATTTTTAATACGCTTACATTTTATAGTCTACAAAATCCTGTAGATTGTGCAAATTTTATTTATGAGAATGTTTACATGTGAGCATACAGTTATTTTTTGAAAGTTTATTGTAAAATATTTCACAACAAAAATTTATTTTTATTGAATTGTAGTCATAATTTCTATAAAATAGGACATAGAGAATATTTATTATCTGGTACTAACAGGAGGTATAAAATGAATACTAACGATACATTTAAAGTAGTTAAGCTTCTTCAAGACTTATCAAACTCTTTGAGGGGAAACACTAATATTTATGATTCGCAGTATGTAGATAATGTGAAAAGCCGGTTACCTCAAATTGAAAATGCCTTTTTTGAATTAAAAAAATACTTCGATCAACAAAACTAATTTTTTTTAACCTCTTTTTAACTCCGGATTCTTTCGCAATGAAATTGAGCGGTTAGTCAGTTTTAAAATCCACCCATTATCATTTTTTCAATAAAAAAGAGCAAGACCTGCAGATCAAACTCTACAAAATCTCACTCATTTAAAGGACTACTAAAATACGTCGCCCAAATCAACAAACTTTTGCAGTTCTTTACTGTCAACTTGTTCGCTGAACTTTTGATCTATTGTTTGTTTAGGTGCCCTGGTATATTCGGCATCTACAACTACATCCTTAGCCATTAACAAATCCGCCTGTGATAAATTTAGATTCATTGCAGCAGTGTCATTTAACTTTTCATCGTCTTTTGCCATAATTGAACCTCCATCAATAAATACTTCTACTTATTAATGTGGCTCGGAACTATCAAATTATACATTACTTTTAGATGATACTATTAGTTTTTTTGTGAAGCATTTACATCCGCTAGGCTGAACAAAATAAACAGAATACCAATCCCTACAAAAGTAATATTCATTACAACTGACCATTCTTCCATTTAATACACCCCCATTATGAATCTACATTACCTAATTTTATTTTATCAGTTCGATTCGCTATCAAAGCGAATACTTTTTGACAATATTTCAACATTATTAAGACCTTCCACAAATTCCCTACAAATAAGTATAGAAAATAGAAATCAATTTAAACTAAAGAAGAAAAACTTTGAATGGAGATGATTCATTTGGCGAAACGTACAAAGAAAAATGATGCGGATCAGAAAAACAAACGAGGACAATTCCAAAAACAACATGATACAGAGTTTGGAAATGAGTTTGGTAGTACCCAAGCTAACAAATATAATGAAGGTGGCGCACAATCCGGTACGAAGGAGTAAGAAAAGTGGAAGCGCCCGTATAGCGACGTTTACTAGTCGCTGGATGCTGTAGCTAGACAATAGCAAACGGGGCTATTAAGCCCCGTTTATTCCCCTACTTTAATTTTCAGGTCTCCAACACCCATTCTTATTTTAAAATTGATTTTTACATTTGCTTTTTCATAACTTTCATTTACATAATTATCTTTATCTAAGGATATAAGTCCTTCTGTTTCCACTTTTCCAATACCGTTTTCCATTGATACTTTGACCCCTACATTTTTCGGTACGATGATTTCAGTATTCCCCATCCCTGACTCAATACTGGCATCAAAACCCTTATTATAATCGCTGGCAAAATTAATCGTAGTTTGTCCAACACCAGTATAAATTTCGGCATTTTGCAATTGTACTTCTCTCAAATCTAGTATATTCACTCCTGCTCCTGTTTTCACATATAGAGTTACTGGTAAATTATTATTTAGGACAACATCCCCTTTGTATTCAAGCCCCTCCATATTCCCCATTGGTTTATTCATGTTGCTTTGAATAATAGACAGCTGCCCCTTTCCTTCCACTATATTATAGTCGATAACCGGTTTAAGCTCTTCAACATTGTATGAAAAATCGACTTCAGCTGCTTTAGTCGTATTCCCGCTTAGTGTAAGGTCGCCTGCTCCAAGTCGAATTGAAACATCCAATGCTTTTTCATTTTGAAGATTTATGCTAGACTTTTCAGATTGAAGATTTCCAATCTGTACACTGCCACATGAGGCTAAAAGCAGTGTCGACAGAATTGTTAAAATCACAAATATTGATCTCTTCATTTTTATATCCCTCCCTACCTTTTCTCTAGTTCTTATGTACATCCTTTATTATAGCAAATAGCGTGAATTAGAAAACATGACATATATTCAACAAATATTCAAGAAGATTCATGAAACTTTTAAAATATCTTGTAAAAACTTACTGTACTTTAGTATATAATATGACTAATATCATAGTGTGATTGTTATAAATAGTATAACGGAGGAATTACAATGAATGTAAAAGCAAAATTAATTACCGGCGTAGTAGGCTTATCCTCTATTATTATCTTAATTTGTTCATTATTTACTTATATTTCAAATAAAAATTTTTCCAATAATGTAGATAATCTAACAAATGGACTATCGGAAGTCGTTGAAAGAGATGTAAGTGGGTTTTCAGGCCATTATGCAGGTACACTCACCTATCTTGAAGGAAAAAATGTTGTTGAAAAGTTGGACAATATAATCCAATCAGTTGAATATCCTTTAAACGCCAGTAAAAGCACTACCGATCCAGCTATCCTAAAGCAGTTGTTTCAAGGATTTGTAAATAAAAATGAGTATCTTTCATCCATGTATATTGCGTCCACTAACGGGATCCTTGCCCATTATTCAAAAGATAAAATGGAACCAAAACAAATAAGTGAAGATTGGTACCAAAAAGCAAAAGCATTAAAAAATGATCAATTTTATATCTCAAATATGCAAAAGGATAACAGTGGAAAACCATTTATTACAATAAGTACACCCATATACAACAACAATCAATTTTCCGGTGTCATTTCTGCTGATCTAAATGCTAGCTTATTAAGTGAATATATTTCACAAATTAAAGTCGGCGAAACTGGTTTTATCGCTTTAGTAGGTGCTGATCACTCGATTATTGGCCATAAAGACTTAACACTTGTAAAGGAATCAAAGAAGGTCAATGACCTACCCTTTTTCAAAGAAATTAGTAACGGAAGAATTTTATTAGATATTGATCAAGTAACCTATCTTCCTCTTGTCCATGAAAAGACGGGATGGACCGTTTTATCTGTAATTCCGCAAGAAGAAGTATCATCGTTTACACAAACAATTGGTACAAATATGAGCAATAAAATAACTGAGGCCAATACAATGACTGAGAATAGCCTATCAAAGTTAGTTTCCATCCAGGTGATTGTGATCATTCTGTTAATCGCCATCTCAATAGTCATAAGCTGGCTCATTGCCAGATATTTTGTTCAACCGATTAACAGCATATCTGCTTTAATGGAGGCTGTTAGTAATGGGGATCTTTCTAGTAAACTACAGGTTAAGTCCAAAGACGAGATCGGCATGCTGCTTCAATCAGTAAATAGAACGATAGACAGTTTACGAGATATGGTTAAAAAAATTAACAATCTTGCCCATGATGTCGATCAAAGCTCAAACATTTTGAATGACCAAGCAAAAGTTTCAAGCTCAGTTGCCAAAATTATAAATGATGCAATCGGCGAAGTTTCAATAGGTGCTGACAAACTGAGCACGGATATGTTCAGTGTTGCTAACAATGTTGAGCACAATGCCAATTCAATGCAGTCTATGTCAGAAAATATTGCAACTATTGCCGGTCAAGCTCGAAAAACAAAAGAAGTTTCTTCTGAAGGTAAAATGGCAATGGAAAAAATGAAATCAAATATGGATATTATTGTTAAACAGTCAGTTGAGTCGAGTAATATAATGAAATCACTGGATATGAGATTGCAACAAATTAGCGATATTACAAAGTTAATCCATGAAATTTCTGACCAGACAAATTTGCTTTCCTTAAACGCATCAATTGAGGCAGCAAGGGCAGGTGAACATGGTAAAGGCTTTGCTGTAGTGGCCCAGGAGGTAAAAAAGTTAGCGGAGCAATCAAGTAAATCCGTTGAAAAAGTGTCATCTTTAATTTTTGAAATTCAAAATGATTCAACAAAGGCCTTAATTAATATTGACCAAAGTAAAAAATCAGTTGAAGAAGGGTCTGAAGTAGTAAATGACAGTGAAAAGAATTTCCATCAGATTGTAACTTATATTGATGACCTATCAAATAATATTGAAAATATCGCGCAAACAGCCGATGAAATTTCAAAGCGCAGTAATGATATTTTTATTTCTATTGAACGGGTAACCAATGTAAGTCAAACAACAACAGCCGGCGTTGAAGAGGTAACAGGTACAACGGATGAACAAATGGATTCAGTTCAAAAAGTAAAGGAGATCTCCTCAAGGCTGCATGATTTAACTCAAGAATTGAAACACTCTGTTGGACGATTTAGATTATAAAACAACGAACCGGAACTTTCCGGTTCGTTTTGATTTAAATTTAGTAAATTGTGATAGAATAGGAAGATTAGGAAAAAGGGAGTTACGTTCATGAATATTATATGCTCTACATTAAATGCTAAGTTTATCCACACGAGCCTTGCTTTACGATATTTAAAGGCTTATGCAGAACCTGAATTTCATATCCAACTTGCGGAATACACGATTAATGACCCCGTCATGAATATTGCATCTGACTTATATTCAAAAGATCCTGACGTTTTGGGCTTTAGCTGTTACATTTGGAATATTGAAGAAACGATAAAAGTAATAAAAATGCTAAAAAAAATAAAACCAGAGCTCATCATCGTCTTAGGCGGTCCGGAAGTAACCTATGATACGCTTGAATGGATGGAAAAAGTGAATGAAGTAGATTTTATCGCAATCGGTGAAGGAGAACATACATTTAAGTCATTGCTTACTGAAATTTCTTCAACACAGGACTATGGCAAGGTTTCCGGTATTGCTTTCCGAAGAAATGATAAGGTAGTTATTACTTCACCACATGAGAAACTTGATTTAGCCACAATCCCTTCACCTTATCGATTTCCGGAAGATCTTCCAAATTTATCAAAGCGTGTTGTCTACATAGAGACTAGCCGTGGCTGTCCGTTTACATGTCAATTTTGTCTTTCATCGATCGAAGTTGGGGTCCGCTATTTCAATCGTGAAAAAATAAAAGAAGACATTTTATTTTTAATGGAGCATGGCGCCAAAACGTTGAAATTTGTAGACAGAACTTTTAATATTAGCCGAAGTTATGCGATGGAATTGTTTAACTTTTTAATTGATCATCATTATCCCGGTACAGTCTTTCAATTTGAAATAACTGCAGACATTATGCGACCAGAAGTACTTCAATTTCTAAATGAGCATGCCCCGGAAGGTTTATTTCGATTTGAAATTGGGGTTCAATCCACCAATGATTATACAAATGCGTTAGTCAAAAGAAAACAGAACTTTGAAAAGCTGACAAGGACTGTGCAAATGGTCAAGGAAGGCGGTAAAATTGCCCAGCATTTAGATTTAATTGCCGGTTTACCTGAAGAGAATTATGATTCATTCAGAAAAACGTTTAATGATGTATTCGCGTTCGAACCGGAGGAATTACAGCTTGGATTTCTAAAAATGTTGCGCGGCACAGGTCTTAGAAATGAAGCCGAAAAGTATGGCTATATATACGAAGATCATTCTCCCTATGAAATCTTAGGAAACAATGTATTGCCATTCATTGATATAGTAAGAATCAAACAAGTAGAGGACGTATTAGAAAAATATTGGAATGCCCATCGCATGGATACTACTTTACTATATTTAGTATGGACTGTTTTTGATTCACCATTCGATTTCTTTCAGGAATTTGGTGCTTTTTGGGACAAGAAAGGCTGGAGTAGAATTGGACATCAGCTTGAAGATTTGTTTGAAAGATTGTTTATGTTCTTATCGGCTAAGGAGCAATTCCCTTTAGATGTGATTGAAGCCATGATGAAATATGATTATTTAATTAGCAAAACTCATAAGCCGCGTAAACCATGGTGGCAAGATAAGTTTGATAAGGATTTGCGTACCGAGTATTTAAAAACACTTAGTGAAACTCCTTCCATATTAGGTGAGGGATTTGCGCAAATTTCATTATCGGAAAAGGATCTACATAAGCATACGATCATGGAAGTCATCCCATTTGATATTGATCATTATCTTCAAACCGGGTCTATCAATAATGAATCGACATTAATGCTAATTTTTTATAATCCTACATTAAAAAAGAGTGCCCTTTATACAGCACCATTAAAAAACGTTGAAGGCTGATTAAATCAGCCTTTTTCCTATTCTGAATTTCGCCGTGCCCCTTCCGATTTTTCCTTTTCAGCTTGTGCATACTTTTTAGCAGCCGCTATTTCAAATTGTTTGCTGGCATTTACATCACTGAATTCCAGACCAAACTCTTCTTTGCTATTCCCTCTTGGAGTTTGTTGGCTTTTTACCTCTGGGTTATGATGCCGTGGATTTTTTTTACCCATTTAATGATCCCTCCGTTTTCTGAGATGACGTTACTATATATAGAATGCTGCAAATGTAAGCTACTCATTCACCAATTCATCATAAATTGCATACAATACCCTATCTTGGAAAGTGGAGTTGGTGCCAAATGGCATTATTTTTATATCTTTTTATAGGGTTCATGATAAGCGTGATTCTTTTTTTGACACCGGATGCAGGGATGAAATCATTTAGACAGTTTACTTTTCTCGTCTTCAGTTGGCTTCCACTATTTTTACTCGGACTTGTATTTATTTCAATTTACGACCGAAACAGGATTTCAATTTAAACTACCTTTCTTAATGGAGGGTAGTTTTTGTATATCAACAACTTATCCAAGACATACTAAAAACAACAGTACAAAAGAGGTGATACATATGAGTAAAAATGAGAAAAAGGAAGATTTAAAATTTCCATTAATTGATGGAACAATGCCACATCAAATTTCATCCCCAAACTTTAAAGATAGCGGAATTAAAATTGAGCCGCCTTTCGTGAATGAACATGGAGTTGTCATAGGGGATAGCTTTTACGATTCTTCGAACTCACCATTAAATCAATGGTCGAAAGAAACAGACCCTTCCGTTATGGCGGGTGATGAATGGGTTCATCCGACGAATGATATTGGATGGAATACAGATGAAAATATCGATCTTGTTGAAAAGCAAAAGGCACCCCAAGGCGCCCCTTTTATGCATCCAACTAAAGATGTAAGTAAGGGTTCTGACTAATTCTAGTAGTACAAAAAACCGGGTCCCCCGGTTTTTTTATTTGATTCATCCAAATTTGCCCTTTTTCATTTGTGAAGGACATGCACCTATACATAATAAGATGAACAGACATAAATTATCAGTAAACACAACAAGGAGGTGATCATTGTAAGCGGCGCGGGTACGGATTTGGCAATACCTTCGCGTTAATTGTTGTTTTATTTATCTTGTTGATAATTGTAGGTGCGGTTGGCTTCTACTACTAAGTAGAACCTTTTCACTATTATCTTCTACCTCCTTTTTTTTTATATAGCCCGCTTGGACGCAAAAGCGGGTTCTTTTATTTTATCCGTAACTAAAAAAGGTAGCCCCACTCATCAAGAGAGGACTACAGTTCCACTTCAAGCCGACTCATGCACAACTTACAGCGCCTACGATAATTAGAAGAATAAATAAAACTACGATTAAAGCAAAACCATTTCCACCACATCCACATCCATAACCATAACCACAACAATCTCCATATCCATAGCCACCATATCCATACATCATATTAATTCCCCTCCTGTTAAATACTGTAACTACACTATTAACCTATGACAAATGTTCATAAATGTTATAGGCATATCCCCTATAATTTCTGAAAACAGAGACAAAAATATAAACGCCCATTTTATAATAAACAGGGCAAATAACTATACAGATTAATTTCGTTTTCCATATCTTATTAATGTACAGATTGTTAGAAAGACATTCTGTAAGCAACACATAATTATATAATGGTTTACATTCTCAGAAAGGAGTTGAACTATATGTACGGATACGGTGGACTTGGAGGCGGATGCTGCGGCTACGGAGGCGGAGGCTATGGTATGGGTATGGGCGGCTGCGGCTACGGAGGCGGAGGTTATGGTATGGGTGGTTGCGGCTACGGACGTGGATTTGCTTTAATCGTTGTACTATTCATCCTTTTAATTATCGTTGGTGCTTCTTGGGTATATTAATAGAACCGTTTAGCGACGTATAAACTGGAGCGAATCGATGTTGACTTATCGTAGGAAGATGTGTGAAGTTTACGAGTCGCTGGTCGCTGGAGCTAGACATAACAAATAAAGCAAACCCTTGCCTAAAGCGAGGGTTTGCTTTTCACATGGGAGAGTAGTTAAAGATTGTTTTTTATTTCATTCACCATTTTAATAAACTCCTCCGGATCATAGAAGTCCTTTATCGTCCAGTTTTCTTCGATCCATTCGACCAATTGCTGTGGGGTGTTAAAAAACTCACCGCTACGGTCTGCTTTCCTAAGCATATAACGACCATTATCATGATCAAAAATAACCTCACAAGGTTCAGCACTACCCTTACAACTTAAAACAAATTCCATTTTAACACCCTCTCGCAAATGTATTCGGGATTATATACCCTAAAATTATTATATTTTATCTTTTTTTCAAGTACAACATATTTTCTGACTTTTCCGTTATTTAGATAATGTCATAAACATTGCTTCTACATTTGGAGCTGAATTCACTAACCCGGATTCTTTAAGCCAATCCGTTACTTCCTTCCATGATTCCGTTGTTTGGCTACCAAATGGTGCTTGGTCGGACTCCATCATTGACATTAATATGCTTAAGCTTTCTTTCTCAACTTCAGGTACTAACGGAAAGTTTGCCTCATCTTGATTTGTTAATAAAATTTGTAAGGCTTCCTCAGGATTTGCTTTCGTAAACTCATACCCCTTAACAGCTGCCCTCCAAAATGCCTCTATTTCTTGTTTCTGGTTTTTTAAAGTTTCATCGCTTGTTACTAAGACAACTTCACTATAAGCGGGTACACCATATTCAACTGGATTAAAATTTCTCGTTTCATACCCTTTTTGCTTTAGAACAGGTACTTCATGATTAATGAAAGCGCCGATAACAGCATCTACCTTCTCTGCTACAATAGATGCCCCTAAATCAAAACCAACATCGACCAATTCGATTTTACTAGAATCACCACCGTCATGTTCAACCATCGTTTTCAGCAACGATTCATTTAAGGCAATTCCCGGATAACCGACCGTCTTCCCTTCTAAATCCTTAGGAGACTTTATCGGGCTATCCTCCATAAAGACGATATGATTTAATGGTGCCCGAACGATCGATGCAACAGATTTGATCGGAATATTTTCATTAGCACGAGCAATAATGACATCTGGCTGGTAATATAAGCCTAAAGTTACTTTTCCTGCAGCAGCTAAATTAAGTGGGTCCGTTGGATTAGCCGGATACTGAATTTCAAGATTAACCCCTTCTTCTGCAAAATAACCTTTTTCCTTAGCTACATAAAGAAAAGTATGTAAAGCGTTTGGATACCAGTCTAACATGATGCTCACGTTTTTTAATTGTTTTTCCTTACCCGTACCGCAAGCTGCTGTAGTAAATAGCAATACTACTAATAAAATTAAAGACAACCATTTTTTCACTTTATTTCCCTCCACTTAAATGATCTTTTTTCAAAATAGGTTACTACTAAAAATAAAATAATACCGACAGAAGATAATAATATGATTGGTGCAAATACACCTGCTCCATCAAATTGAGTCATCATTCTGCGGCTAAAATACCCTAAGCCAGCTTGGGCCCCTAACCATTCTCCGATGGCGGCCCCAATTACACTTAAAGTAACAGCCACCTTTAATCCAGAAAAAAAGAAGGGTAACGCAGTAGGAATGCTTAATTTAATAAAGATTTCTTTTTTCGATGCACCCATCGTTAAAAATAATTCTTCTAGCTCTCTTTTAATTGACCGTAAACCATCAAATGTACTCACTGTAATCGGGAAAAATGTGATCAAAACGGTAACTACAACCTTACTCCATATTGAATAGCCAAACCAAAGGACAAAAATTGGGGCCAATGCAATAATAGGAATGGTTTGTGATGCTATTAAAAGAGGGTAAAAAGCTTTTTCTACCGACTTATTCATATTCATCCAAACCGCTAAACCCACACCAATAATAATAGAAATCAATAATCCTAATATAATAATTAACATCGTTGCCGGTAAATGTTTTAAAAACAGAACGCCTTTCAGGTCCCATAGTTTAAGCAGTATTTGAATTGGTGAAGGTAAAATAAACTTCTTATTAACAATCGCTGCTCCTATTTCCCAGAAAATAAAAATAAATAAAACTATCATTATAGATGAAAAATAATATTTCAGTTTATCCATGGTGCACCTTCATCCGAAGCTGATCTATTAGTTGTTCCTTTATATTTACAATTTCTTGCCTGGCAAGATCTCTTATTTTCCTTGGCCGTGATAACGAAACTGTAACTTCCGTAAATTTCTCTATCGGAGTTCCATTGATTACAAAAATCCGATCAGACAAGAAAAGGGCTTCATCTACATCATGTGTAATAAATAAAATAGTCTTTCGCATTTTCTCCCATTTCTCCAAAAGCCACTCTTGCATCGTTAATCTTGTAATGGCATCTAACGCACTGAATGGTTCGTCCAACAACAAAATATTAGAACCTGTAATGATTGTTCTAAGGAACGAGACGCGCTGCTTCATTCCACCAGATAACTGTGCTGGATAGGAGTGTTCAATACCCTTCAAACCAAATTCCTGAAGCAGGTCATACAATTCGACCTTTGAAACCATTTGTTTGGATGCCTCCATTTCCAACGGCAATGTTACATTTTCCAAGACAGTTCGCCAAGGTAAAAGCAAATCTTGTTGGGGCATATAGCCCACACTGCCTAAACGACAGCTAGAAGCTGAACCATTAATTATTACGTCCCCAGCGGTGGGATTTTCAAGACCTGTAATCAGCCGGAATAATGTTGTTTTTCCAGAGCCGCTTGGTCCAATAATACTTACAAATTCACCATCTTTTACGTTGAAATTTAATTTTTCAACAATGGCAGGACTCTTTCCACTATATGTAAAACTAACATCCGTAAATTGCAATGCAGTTTGCTCTTTCATAGGATATCCCCTTTTTTTTAGAAAATAAAAAACCACCTCTATTAAAATGGAAGTGGTTGTATTCAACATGAATGATGTCAATATAAAATAAGGTAAATAATTAGTGACACCAAGCACCACTTCCCTACGCTAGAATTATCTAGATCAGGTTTAAGGGTTAAGACAATCGTCTTTCTCAGCCTTTTCAGCACCCCTAGTAGTAACGCTAAAATATTAAATTTTTTTCATCTATATTAGATTTAACACATTGCTGTTATACTTGCAATCATTTTTGGTAAACAATATCAGAAATCATAACCATTTGGTCAAAAGACGTTGTCCCCCTAATATAAGGGAAAGTGACAAAACTCCATGATTTTACTTTATTCTTAATAGCATTATCATAAATAATTTGTCTTAGGTTTGCGTTCAAATCACCTTTGTTATCAATGTAGCGAAGGTTAAATTCGTTTTTATAGCCTGCAAATTGATTGTCAATCATATCGCTAAGTTCAATTAAACGACCTGCAGTGTATTCCGGAAGCATGTATTGTAAACCTATCGTTTCCATTAATTCTTGATAACGTTCCGCTTCATTTGTTGAAGAAAGCTTTGATTGCAGCAGGTCTAAATAAGCAGTAGTTGAAGCAGGGTATGGCTTTTCTTCACCATTTATTCCTCCTTGTTTCCAACTATGATTTTTTGAAATTTCTTTATCCGTTAGTAAGTAATAATCATAAAAAACTCGACCAGATTCATCGGGAACAGGATCATCCCATGTTACATCAAGATGATACCATTTGTCGTCCAGCTTTACTAAATTCCACGCATGGTTTTGAGTTTTATATACTTGACTGCTGGCAACACCGCTAATCAAACGTACCTCAAAGCCTAATTCCTTCAACATTTTATAGGCAAGCATGGCATACCCATTACACGCTGTTACGCCTTTTTTTAAAGCTGTATAGGGAGAATTGCTGTTCAAGGTAGTGTCATACCCCAAATTCAATACAAGATAATCATGGACAGCTTTTACTTTTTCGTGATTATTCATTTCGGGCTTTATGATCTTAGCCAAAATTGCTTTTACTTGTTGATCAACATACTTCATTTCAGCTGCTGATTCATAATATGTAAATTTGAGTGTGATTGTAATATCTGTTCCATATGCTTTATAGGCCACATTTACACTGCGACACGAATAGTTCAAATATTCATCGTTTTCAATTGCCTTACCAATATAGCCACTTATCACATCTAACAATTGATCTGTAGATCCCTTATATTGGATCACAACTGTATTTTGCCGATTTCTCATTGCTTCCTGAATAATCTTTTCAATGTCTTTTAAAAAACTGGCTTTGTACGTATTAGTAGGGGCATTAGTATATAATACAGCAGAAGAACTGGCATGAATTGTTGTCGTACCTGACAGTATTAAGCCACAAACTATAATTGGAATCATGAACCATGTCTTGAAAAATCTCATGATACTCTTAATCTCCCTTTCTAGCAATCTTACTTTAACTTTACTAGATCTGAATAAATAAATAAAGTCTTGTCCAAAATATATATATGAAACCTGCATAAAAAAAACACGATGTGCGGAAAAAGCAAACCGTGTTTCCTTCTTTTATTGACGTATTTATCTCCAGCGAATCGCCATATCTAACTTACAGCATTCACTCCCTTGTGCATGTGCCAAAAACTTCAAATGAATTCCATCAGGATTATAAGTTACTACGAAATCTGATTTAACTCCGAGTGATTTAATAAGACGGTCAACTTCCTTGTGGTTTGATACTTCCGCAGCCCCCATGACCTGTGCTGCAAGTGACTTGGAATCCGCTAAATGGTTTAAAACATTGCTGGCATCTTTAAGTAGTTGTCTATAGGCCCTCAACGACTCATTAAAAATCGTAACATCCACATTATTGGGTCGGTATTGATAGCGGTAATCGGGGTATTGCCAATAGTTGTATGTTACATAAGGTATATGACAATAGGCTGGATTTTGTTGAAAATAATTCAACTTGCACCCCCTTAAACTTCTACTGTATAAATTTACACTCTATTTATATATGCCTTTACTCATGAACATGTGTATAAACAACTCCTCCACCTTTTTTGGCTTCACCGCGAATTTGCTCCTTGTCTTTTTGTTTGATTAAGACCTCACGGAATGCCGGAAATTCTGCTTTCGTTACTTCATACTGCTCCATTTCACCATTTCTTAATTTTCCAATGATCGCTTCAATTTCCTCTTTATTCAATGCCACCACTCCTATTTTGTAATAATCATATTTTAAGCTTTTAAAACTTTTCGGACAAATAATGGATAGCTTTTCTTGTCATAATTGACGTATTTATTTACAAACTATCTTTTAAGGAGGTGTCATATATGATATTTGTCGTTAATTTAGATCCTAGTTCTTTATTCTTTTATCACTACATTTTAACAGGGATACAGCATGAATGATAATCACAAACTATCTTTAATCTGGCACAAGTTTCATCAGATAATCTCATAAGAAAGAAGGAAAAAACATGGCGAATGCATCTAATAAATTACTTGTTCCTGGCGTAGAAAAATTTGTTGAACAAATGAAATATGAAATTGCATCTGAATTCGGGGTTACATTAGGAGCAAACACTACTTCTCGCGGTAATGGTTCTGTTGGTGGAGAAGTGACGAAACGTTTAATAAGACAAGCTATGTCGAACTCCAATTTAACTTAGATCTTGGGGAATACAAATCCGATGAGATAAGGAACGAGGAAGTGAAATGACAGGGTGAAAAAATAGGGTAATGTATTAAACAGATAAAATGGGTACAAAAACTTTATACGATTTGTACCCTATTAATGTTACCGCCCAGAACTTTTTTGTTTCATATTGCTATAAGGATTCAACAAATCAAAGAAGATAAAATGTCCGATTAGTGAGGAACTGCTTCTTCTTTTTTTATTTGTATTTTAATGTTTACAGAAAAAATAGCTGAACTAAGTATACATTGACCCATCCCAGCGATATTTATCTATGACTTCCTGGTCTAATTCAACCCCTATTCCCGTACCAGAAGGGATCTTTATATATCCAGCAACGGGTTCGATTGGAATCATTGAGGTAAATGGGTTCTCCATTATGTCCCATTCTACGGGCTCAATATCCTGTTGGGCCATTTTACTCCATGGGGGCAAACAGGCCTGGGCAAATAAAGAATACAGTCTTGATAAAGCTCCGTCAAATGTATGCGGTGATACCCTGACACCGAAGGTACGGGCCAGCTTAAGGGTGTGTCTATATCCATCCACTCCATCTTCATGCGCAGGATCTGGTTGAATAATATCCAAGGCTCCTTCTTGCATAAAGCTAAGAAATTGCGTTGTATTTTTCAAGTTTTCCCCTCCCGCAATAGGGGCGGGGAAATTTGAACGAAGCAATTTATAGCTTGGGACTTGATTGATTGGCAGTGGTTCTTCAAACCAAAGAAGGTTACTCCACTTAGAAATTTGGTGCCCCCACTGGTGTGCTGTCGCTACGTCATAGCTTTGGTTCGCATCCAAAATAAGCTGCTGATTTTCTGTCATCATGTTATGGAGATGTTGAATATGTGATAGATCCTCCCGGAACGCCTTGCCCCCAACCTTTACTTTGATCTGATTAAACCCGAGTCCAAAGGTCTGCTGTATATGGGAAATAGAATGTTTTGCCCACCCGGTTTGTTCCGTATAGGATTGAAAGGATGCATAAACCGGCACATAGTTTCTCCATTTTCCTCCCCATAAATCGCACACAGATAGCCCTGCAGATTTTGCCGCTATTTCCGTAAGTGCCATGCTAATGCCAGCAGCCGCACGTTGGTGCCATTTTTTAACGTGATGCACAAGATGTGTTCGATTGGATGCCTCTTTACCAAGCAAAAATGGAATAATTCTATTTTCAAACCCCAGTTTTAATGTTGGTAGCCAGTCAACGCACTCCCCCCAGCCGGTAATCCCGGACTGGGTTGTAATCCTGAATAAAAAGCAAGTGCGATACTGTTTATAACCATTTGCGTCGCCATAAGGCTGTGTTAGGGGATAGAATAAAGGGAAAGTTTCGATGTTTGTAATCTTCATTGATTTTGCACTCCCTTTACACTTTTTGTACTTTTATCATATTTTTCTACCCATTAATAACGATTCCCCCATTTACATGCAGGAACTGCCCCGACATATAGGAGGAGTCCTCCGATGCTAGAAACACGTAGGCTGGTGCAATTTCTTGGGGTTGTCCAGCCCGTTTCATCGGTGTTTTAGCCCCCCAGTTCGCCACTTGATCAGCTGGGAACGAGGCAGGGATTAATGATGTCCAAATATTCCCTGGGCATACACCGTTCACGCGGATACCTTTTGTCTGAAGTGATTTCGAAAGTGAACGTGTAAAAGAGACAATCGCACCTTTCGTTGCCGAATAATCAATTAGCTGTTTATTTCCTTCGTAAGCCGTCAGCGATGCCGCGTTGATGATGGTGCTTCCTTGCTTCATATGCGGAAGGGCGGCTTTTGTTAAATGAAAGATGGAAAAAAAATTGGTACGGAATGTCTTTTCCATTTGTTCCGTTGTGATAAATTCCAGACTCGATTGCACATGCTGCTCAGCTGCATTGTTCACAAGGATATCCAATTTCCCAAATTCATTAATTGTGTTTTCTATTACTTGTTTGCAAAAGTTTTCATCTCCAATATCCCCAGCAATTGCGAGGCAACGTCTCCCTTTCTGTTCTACGACCTGTTTAGTTTCCTTGGCGTCATTATGTTCGTTAAGATAGACAATGGCGACATCAGCCCCTTCTTTCGCAAAGGCGACGGCAATAGCACGCCCTTGTCCACTGTCCCCCCCGGTAATTATGGCCACTTTATCTTGAAGCTTACCGCTTCCCTTGTAATTAGGGTTATCATAGGCAGGTCTGGGATTCATTAATGATTCAATCCCAGGTTGTTGATTTTGGTGTTGTGGCGGAAAAGGTGTTGGTTTGGTAGTTTCCATATGTTTTTTCTCCTTTTACGAATTTTGATAGTTTGGATATGAAATTTGGGCCGTTGGTACATCTAATAAAGTAGGCTTTTCACTTTTTAGTGCTGTGTTTAAAAGCCCTTCCAATTCATTTTTGGATTGTACCCTAAACGCATCCCACCCGCATGCTTTTGCAAGCATGACGAAATCAGGATTGGTCAGTTCAACCCCCTCTGGAGTTAATCCTTTTTTTACCATCTTATTGCATTCCATTTGCAGCATACCGTTATTTAAAACAACGACAGTTATTTTCAAATCGTATCGTTTAGCGGTTAATAAATCAGCTAATACCATTGCAAGGCCACCGTCACCGGTAACACAGATCACATGTTTATCAGGCATGCATAATTTTGCAGCTAAAGCCCCGGGTAGGCCGCATCCCATGGTTCTCCAATTGGTTGAAAGAAGGACATGCTCGCATTGGGCACGAAAGTTTCTCATAAACCAAAGAGTTGAATCCCCTTCGTCCAATGCAATAACGGTATCAAGACTTATACATTGTTCAAGGGCCCGCATAATACGTGAAGGATGAATGGGGTAGCCCGATTTATTTCCTTCTTCTTCGTTTTGTATGGCCCAAGTTTGTTTACATTGACGAATTTGATTGATCCAATTTTGGTTCATTTCGTAGCTTTCAAATCGATTAATTAGTTGTGAAATGATCTTCGACAAATTCCCAACAACGCCGCAATCCACTGGCATTCCGTTTCCAAGGTCCTGGAGTTTACTTTGAATCTGAATGACTTGGGCATTTACGGGGGTATGTCCTTCCGGCCACCACGTTGTCCCAATGGCCAAAACCACGTCAGCTTGCCTGAATATAGGTGTTAAAAAAGGATTCCCCCCTTCTCCTATCCCCCCAAGCCCATATGGATGGGAATCGGGGAAAATTCCAATTGCACCATACCCCATAGAAATTCCACTTCCCCAACGTTCGGCCAATTGCTGAATTTCAGAACTAAGGAACCTCCCCTTATTCCCCATTAAAATCATTGGTTTTTTTGCCGAATACATAATCTGTAATCCTTTTTTAATTTGCCCAGTACACGGTTTTCCATCGGGTATAGGTGTTGGCTCGTTCGACGAAACTAACGTTTTCATCGTAAAGACATCGGATGGTATAGAGAGATGGGATACCGTATCCATGGCAATGGATATATGTATCGCCTTTGTTAAAGCATCCATAACGGCATCGGAATGAACAATTAATTCACTGTACCCTGTAATCGCCTGAACCAATTCCTGTTGGTTTATATACTGTTTAAAGGATGTGCCAATTTTATTTACAGGTGCTTGACCAGTAATGGCTAAAACCGGGACTTTATCTAAAAAAGCGTCGCCTAATCCATTGATTAAATTGGCAAGCCCCGGACCCATTTGTGCGGCACAGACTGCCAATTTCCCAGTACATTTTGCCTCCGCAGAGGCCATCATAGCGGCAACAGATTCATGTTTAACCGCAATGAACTGTATCTTTGTTTGTTTTCCTATCGCATCCAAAAGACCAAAAATGGCATCGCCAACAACCCCATAAATTCGCCTAACACCGCATGCGTCAAGTTGGTCAAGAATCGCTTCCGCAACAGTTCGGGCGACAGGATGATGTGGCATTAAATCTTTAAAAGTGGACAAACACCAATCCCCTACCTTTGCGTATATTTATCTTTTAGTTTAAAAATATAATCATTTATTATACCCCAATAGTAAATTATAAATTTTAATGATTTTTTAATTTTCTCCTCATTTCGTGGGTATATAGATCTGCAAATCTTGTAGGAATGGGCAACCTGCTGTCATGATCAACTAAATTCATGACAATTTCAGTTGCGGTCTTTAATGTAATCCAATTCCCACATGATACAAATATTGGTTTTACATCTTTTCTTGTACGAAGCGCCCTTCCATAAACTTCATGATTAATAATAATATCTGTGTAAGCACCTTTTATATTTTTTGGCATAACAAAATCTACATTTCTTACTTTTAGGTAGCTTTTAGCGACCCCTATGGATGGTTTATTTAGATAAATGGAAGCATGGGTGGCAAGCCCCATATGGCGGTCGTGCAAATATCCATTGCCATCAAACATATATAAATCCGGTTGAGTCCTTAGCTTTTTTGCCGCCCCCGCCATCAAGGGCAGCTCCCTGAATGCGAGAAATCCAGGTATATAAGGAATCGTTATTTCCCCTTCACTATATACCTTTTCGACGACATTTTTTGTATAATAGTCGATCACTGCAATACAACATACAGCATAAGTTGTTTTATTTATATTCCAGTAGGCTAAGTCTATCCCGGCAATGAGTTGAATTTGTTCCATCTGAAAGTTATTTTCTAATTTAACCTCAGGCAATAATCCGCTTTGAATTTTCGAAAACCTCCTTATTAAACTTCCTTTTTCTTTGTCATCCTTATTCACAATGATCACGATCCCGAAATTAAAGATTTATCAATGTTACACTGGCCAACGTTTGTTTATTAGTAGTATTAAAAACTAAATCTTTTATTATCCATTATCTTTTTATTTCATTGAATAGAAACTATACAGATAAACAAATAATGGAACTGTATGAAAATCAATCAAGGATGGTGAACTTTTTGAATTGGAATGGATGGTCATTGGATAGGATTATTATTTTGGCAATGGGGTTATTATTTCTAGTCATTTTTGTGCAGGTAACATTGTTTCATTATCGTCAAAATTTCCGTCATTGGTCAATGTGGATTCCAGTACTGGCCACGCCTATATTTGGAATTTGTTTGGTTGTTTTTACATATTACAATGTGGATTGGTTGCACAGCCTATTGAACATATTGCTAATTGTTGGTATTTTAGCAGGATTATTTGGCTCATTCATGCATATTAAAGGGGTCGGAAAAAGAGTGGATGGCTATAAACTACGCAACTTTATGATTGGTCCTCCGTTAACGCTTCCTGCTTTAATTTCAGCCGTCAGCCTTTTGGGGCTAATCGCATTATATTGGGAGTGAGCAAATGACAAATGACAAAGTGCATTACCCAAATTTTAATGTTATGGATGAGGAGCATGAGTGGGATCCCCATACTCGGCAAATCATCGAGAAACGGGTGGAAACAAAGTCATATTTTCCACTCAAATATTTAACTGAGGAGGAATCAAGAATATTATTTGAACTTTGCACTGTTTTGCTTGATGATGTACGCATTCCGATTATTTCCTTTGTCGTTCACCATTTCGATACAACACTAACGGCAAGTATTGGGGAATCCCAGCGAAAGATGGGTATTCCAAAACAATCCGTCCTTATACGGGAAGGGCTAGCTTTGCTTGACCAAACTTGTATTAAACTATACAACAAACCATTTAAAGATTTGCCAGAAAAAACAAAAAAGGAAGTCGTAAACAATTTGACGCAGGGGAACCTGCCCTTACAATCCGAACAGATTACTATCCCGGAAATGGATTTCATCCAAAAGATATCGAGCGAGGCTGTATCTGCTTATTATTCCCATCCAACCATTTGGTCCGAGATCGGTTACGCCGGTCCTGCTTACCCAAGAGGATATGTTCGTACGGAATTAGGGCTTACTGACCCATGGGAGGCGAGAAAAGATGGCTAATAACCAGAATCCTGTTAAACATAACATCGATCATTACCACGGTCATTGTTATGATCATCTTGACAAGCGAAAATACAAAGAAGATGCAGATATTTGTATCGTGGGGGCGGGCGCTGCGGGTGGTGTCCTTGCCTATGAATTAAGTAAAGCAGGGCTTAAGGTTGTTGTTATCGAGGCTGGCCCATTTTGGAACCCACAAACTGACTTTGCTAGCGATGAGTTGACAATGACTTGCCTCGGTTGGCAGGATACGCGAATCGTCAGTGGCGCTAACCCATTACAAATGGGCCATAATAACTCCGGTAGGGGTGTTGGCGGAGGAACAACACATTTTACCGGTGTGTTTTTGCGCTTTCATGAGAGCGACTTTCGTACAAAAACAGAAGATGGTGTCGGGGAGGATTGGCCTATTACTTATCAGGACCTTGAGCCTTATTACAATAAGATTGAAAAAGATATTGCGGTTTCCGGTCCGAAACATTTCCCGTGGGGTGCCTTTCATGGCCCGTACCCATACCCAGAGCGTGAACCAATTAGTGCAAATGCCGAAAAGTTTCGAATTGGATGTGAAAATTTAGGTATCCAAAGTGTGGTAGCACCACTTGCCATTAATTCTGGTCCATTTGATGGCAGACCGCCTTGTATTAATAGGGGGTTTTGCAATCAAGGATGCATGCCAAATGCAAAATTCAGTACATTGGTACACCATATACCAAAGGCTATTGAGCTTGGGGCTGAAATCATCTCCGACAGTATGGTAACCCAGGTATTAACCAATAAGGAAGGACTTGTTGCCGGCGTAACGTTTGTTCATGATGGACAAACATATGAACAAAAAGCGCGGATAGTGATTCTATCGAACTTTGTCGTCGAAACACCAAGATTGCTGCTGAATTCTGCAAGTTCACAGTTCTCTAACGGATTGGCCAACTCTAGTGGATGGGTAGGTAAAGCAATAACAGTACATAGCAGTAATGACGTATATGGGAAATTCCCGGAGGAAATCCGCCTGTATAAGGGGACCCCCGTTTTGGCAACAACTCAGGATTTCTATGAGACAGATGAGAAACGTGGATTTGCCCGTGGTTATACTTTACACGCACACGGATCACGCCCGGTGTCAATGGCAAAGGGTATTTCCAAGTCGTGGAAACTATGGGGAGAAAGATTACGAAAAACAATGTTGGATTATAATTTTTACGGGCGAATTACACTTGTTGGTGAAGTCCTTCCTAATCCGACGAACTGCGTCACGCTTTCTGCGGAAAAAGATGAATATGGAATGCCATTAGCCAATGTTTCATTTTCCTACGGAAAAAATGACAAACTGCTAATCGACCATGCCGTGGAAAAAATGAAGGAAATTATCCGGGCTGCCGGGGGAATCCCCGAATTTATTACTACTGATACTGCACATATGATGGGCGGATGCCGTATGGGCAATAACCCGACTGAATCAGTAACAAACAGCTTTGGGCAAACGCACGACATCCCGAACCTCTATGTTTGTAGTGCAAGCCTTTTTGTCACATCAGGTGGCGGCAATCCAACGAATACAGTGATGGCCCTTGCCGCGCGAACTGCTGAATATATTATTAAACAAATGAAAATCCATGCAATTTCATGGCGTTAAAAACTGAATCTTATATATAAGACCCATTACCCCACCAAAAGGAAGGAGGACGAAAGATGTCGGTTTATGAAAGGTACGGATTTAAAGATAGGGGGGAATATTTAATGCAGGTCTCCGTAGATCATAATGTGCCAATTGAAGTCATAAGGGCATATGCGTCACGACTTGGGAAAAAGGAGGACTTCGATGGATTAATTCGTGCAGTCGAAAATGAGGGGATTTAAATACAAAACTCATTTTATGATTTGCCCCCAAAAAGGTGAGGTATGTCTTCCTTGAATCGTATTGATTTTTAATCCTAAGACTTGTCATTGCAATAAATGGTTTTTTCCGGTTATTAGTTGAGAACTATCAGCCTACTAAGCCGATTTTGCTCTATATTTTGTTACTGATTTGAAGTTATACGCTAGAATCTTGGCGTGAATCCAGATTTTTGAGCGCACTACACCAAGGACAGGGATATCGTCCATTTCGAATCCCCTTCTAAGGGCAGAAATAATACCCTCAACCCCAGCTCTAAAATTAGAGAGTAACTGATGTCTCTCACTTTTCATGTGGCTGCGAATGGTGTCGGTCTGTAATTTACTTTCTGTAAATCGGATTGTGTTCGCCTTCTTTTGTTGTTGAATTGGACACTGGTCGACAAGAGGACAATTTTCACAATCTTGTTTAAAGAATTTTGCTGTGAACACCTTCTTTTCAGAATCAAACTTTGACATCATTGGTTTATGCCCTGCAGGGCATTCTGTAATGAGATTGTTTTCATCTCTTTGGAATTTTTCAACGCTTAGTAGCTCTTTTGACGGTTTACGACCTGTCATATTGGAAACGTTTAGTTCAATTCCTTTTTCTATTGCCTTTTGAAAAGAGCTTTGACGAAAATAGGCACCATCAACGGATAAAGAATCAATTTCATTGGAAAGAGGATCTTGGTCAATAAATTCTTCTCCAAAATCGGCATCACTATGAAGATTGTTTTCTACTTGATGGCTCATGATTAAGCCGACATTCTTTTCTTGATCACGAACTTCAACTAGATTCACTGTATAACCGATGTTGTCTTTTCCGTTTTTATTTCGATAAGTAGCGTCTGGATCAGATGGATTTTGCAAATTACTTGGTGAAAGTTTCTTACCTTCAATTGGAATAAGGCAACCTTCTTCTGTTTCAATACATTGTTCTTGTAGGAGCCGTGTAAGAAGTTGAAATTCTTTCATCTCTCTACAATCAATGATTTTTGAGGCATATTGATATAGTTCAGCTGCATTGTCCATTTGTTGTTCCAGTTTTGATCCTGCTTCATTACTTTTAATATGATAAAGCGTTGAATTCCTGTGCCCGTCTTTTAGATATTCTTTAAAGGATTCTGGAACCAAGGTAGGATCCAATTTATTCAATGCCTGAACCAATTGTTGTACAACTTGATAAACCAACTCTAACCGAGTTAGTTTTTTACATGAACTGCTTAACATGAAGGAATCCATACGAGCCATGCCTTTGTCTAAATTGATTAGATCAGCTAATTTATTGGATAGTTCATCAACTTCTTGTTTTAGTAAATCTTCCTTAGTTTCTACTTCATGTTCAACCAATCGTTTACGGAAATTAGTGATGGTATTAATGCAAATTCTTTCTTTTTCAAAGTCCTCGATTCCAAGGGCATACTGGTAGCGATAATCGAAATATAAAGATTCAATAAGCTGTTCATCTGTTAAACCGTGCAGTTCCTTTAAGATTAGCAAGCTTACTAAAATATTCACCGGTCTGTTTGGACGACTGAAGTTATCGCTATAAAGCACAGAGAAACGTCCTTCATTAATGCCAAGAAATATGTTTTGATAGAAGTCCTCTGCCCAACTTTTTTGTAGTGGCTCTAAAACATACTTTGGTAAATTCATGAAGCGATCATCGAATGAAATTTGTTGTTCTTTTCTACCGTACTTAAACATAACTAAACCCCCACTATGTCCATTGATTTATAACAATTTTAACATTTTTATATCGGGATTTGGGGGATGGATTGAAAATTACCCTTTTTGGGGGCAAATCATTTTATGAGCAGCTAATAAAGTTGACCTTAATTGTAATGTAAAAGGGGCGTACTAAAGTCCGTACGCCTTCACTTAATGATTCATATAATATTTTATATTAATATATTCAATGCACAATTATCCCACTTATCATAACAAAACGTTTAGTTAAGCAGGCACAAGCTGAATTATCTGGAAATCAATATTAACTTATGACCAAATTAAGAGAACAATTTGCCAACACCCGCCGCCATGAATAACCCAGCTACAATTGTAGCACTCATAATTAATACCTCTACAAACGTTAATTTTTCCTTTTTCAAATCCATCTCCTCCTATTAAAATAGTAAAAAAATATAAAAAGGGGCCTGTACATAGACAGACCCCTCCCTTACTTGCAGACAAAAAGAGCCTTGTCGAACCAACGGCATAATACGCCCTTGGTGACAGACTCCTCCTAATAAGCAAATTATTAATTTATTTAAATTATAACATAGTTGCAATTTACAAGCAATAAATAACACGCCAATATTAATAACAAAAAAATGTAAAATAATTATAATTTTTCGTTGATTTTATTAGCTGGTCATATTATACTTATATAAACAGTTGATAGTAGCAAATTCTCACTATCAGCCCCCTGTCCCCACCCCCTTAGGAGCTTATCTACCCCGATAAGCTCCTATTTTTATTCGACCATCGCTAACTGTCTAATAATGAATGATTTTCAATGTTAGTAAGCTCGTTGATATCCCGACGACAAAAATGGTAATTAAAGATAACAAAAGTGTCTCCGTTGATATTAAGAGGCCACCAATAATTACGACAAGTACATCAATGAGCAATATGGCTACCCCCACATTCATCCCGAACATATCTGAAAGAAACTGAGCCAACAAGTCAGTCCCACCGGTACTCGTCTTAAACTTAAGCATCGTACCAATTCCAATACCAACAAGTAGTCCACCCAGGATGGAGTTTATTAATGGAGATTGAAGATATTCCGGTAATTGAACATTCCTTAATGGTGAGAGAACATCTATAAAAAATGAGGAAAATAAAAGCCCATGAATACTATTATAAAAATACGATCGATAACGAACCCATGCTAATATGAAAATCGGAATACTGCAGAAAATAATCATAAGTCCCGTTTCGAATCCCCACAAATAATTTACAATCAATCCAATCCCAATCACTCCTCCATCCAATAATTCATTTGGAAAAAGGAACAAATTAATTCCTATGGCAACGGCTATGGTCCCAGCGACAATTGCACTTGTTTTTTTTACAAAAGACATTCTGCATCTCCTTCACTTGACGGACATGCTTCATGTATATGCTTTTTGATTTGGAAATAGGATTAAAAAAGACTGCCTTATAATGCCTTTTGACATATATAAGACAGTCAATATATTAGTTTTTATTTCATTTCATCTAGTAGGTCTTTGACTGCTTCTTTTGGGTATTCACTGCTACTAATGGCAGAAATAACGGCAACTCCGTCTGCACCCGCCGTTATGACCGGTTTGATTAAACCCTTCTGAATTCCGCCAATTCCCACAATTGGGATCGTAATATTATTTTCTCTTAATGCTACGATCACCTCAGGTCCCTTCACTTCACGAATATCTTTTTTGGTGGTTGTCTCATACATCGGACCAACACCTAAATAATTGGCACCCTGCGCTATAGCTTTATTCGCTTCAGCAAGGTTGTGGGCGGAAACACCAAGTATTTTGTCACCAACCATTTTTCTCACTTTTTGAGGGTCTTCATCTTCTTGACCAATATGTATTCCATCTGCATCAATTTCAAGGGCTAATTCGAGATCATCATTTACGATAAAAGGAACCCCATTTTGTTTACAAATAGCCTGTAGTTTCTTTGCAAGTTGTACTTTTTCAGAACCCTCTTTTGCTCCGTTTCCTTTTTCTCTGAATTGAAAAAAAGTAATACCTCCATCAATCGCTTCTTTTAATACAGTTTCTGGATCCTTCAAACAATTATTACTGCCCATCACGAAATAAAGCTGAAGCTTTTTTCTTAGTTCTCCTTCGGTATATCTCATTTACTGAATACTCCTCTTTTATTGTAAGCCCAATGATTTGTTGGACCGTGCCCAGTGCCGATATGCAAATCATCCTCAATGGCGGCTTGGATAAAGTTTTTCGCAACTGATATCGAATTTACGACTGTTTTCCCTTTTGCTAATTCGGCCGTAATCGCTGCAGAAAACGTACATCCCGTTCCATGGGTATTCTTAGTAGCAATTCGCTTGCTTTCGAATTGGAAAAAGCGGTTTCCATCGAATAGCAGATCAATCATTTGCTCGGTTTTTTCGTGTCCGCCTTTAATCATTACATTTTTTGCACCTAGATTATAAATAAGTTTGGCAGCTTCTTTTCGTTCGCTAAGATTTGTAATTTTAATCCCTGATATCACCTCTGCTTCAGGGATATTGGGAGTTATAACTGTTGCTATTGGCAATAAATAATCTTTTAGCGCTTCGATTGCTTCCGCTTGTAATAATGGTGATCCTCCTTTTGCAATCATCACCGGGTCGATTACAAGATTGGACCATTGATATTGCGTGATTTTTTCCGCGACAACTTTAATAATTTCACTGTTAAAAAGCATGCCTGTCTTTACTGCATCTGGTGTTAAGTCTGTACCGATGGAATCAATTTGCTTTGCAATGCCTTCAATACTTACCGGATATACCCCTTGTACACCAGTTGTATTTTGTGCTGTAATTGCGGTAATCGCCGTCATTCCATATACGCCAAGTTCTTGAAACGTTTTTACATCTGCCAGGATTCCTGCTCCCCCACCGGAATCTGAACCAGCAATAGTAAGTGCCTTGAAAACTTTCATTAGATGCTCACTCCATTTCTTTTTATAGATCAAAAAAGGCCAACCAAAATAGGTGGCCTTCTGTTTTAAAACAGAATTAGTCGCATTCCCTACGTTGGTACTAACCAAATCAGGTTCAAGGGTTAGACAATTGTCCTCTCAGCCCTAAGGCACCCCTAGCTAATCTTTCAGTATTGAAAATGAATCTTAGTTTAGTATATCAATACTTCCCACCTTTGTTAAGTTAGTAATTACACAAAAGTTTCGTAATTAATGATGCAAATCGTTAACGAGGCTTACCATGTGGACTAAAATGAAAACCGCTCATCCTTATTAAACTTGGATAAGCGGCTTTTAATTTCCTTTTCTATATAACTCTATCGTACAAATTTCCCACTCCGGGTTAGTCTCACTTAATATTTGTCTGACTTCATACTTCGTTTTTGCTTTTACTTTTAATAACTCAATAGTTGCCCCTTTTTTCACCCAAACATTATACTGGTTGCTATTTTTACTAGTTAAAACTTGAACATGTTGCGGGTTGACCATTTTTTCTTTCCGTTCAATTGTAATGTCTAGGTCTAAAGCATCTAGTACTTTATACAACGTATCGAGCCTTGGGCGGTTTGTAACACTCGTTAGCCGTGATATCGCTGGAGAACATAAACCAGTCATTTCCTCTATATCTTTAAGAGATAAACCCAGTTCTTTTCGTCTCGCTTCTATTATGTTGGCTATTTTTGAATAACGGTTAATATAATCATTATTGCTTTCGATCTTCGTTTTTGATGTCATGCTCTCCTCCCAGTCCCATTCTCGTATCTAAATTATACAAGAAAATTGTTGAAATTTGTTGGAATTTGTAAAAAAACAAAGAAATTGTATAGCTAATTTCTGAAATTTATTTTATATTATTAGCATTGCATAAATAATTTTGCGAGTTGTCAAATTGTAAATATTAGGCTGAAATGTAATAACTGTAATATTCAGTTTATATCTTTTTTCCCATGGAATTAAAATTAATTTAATGCAAAACTAATGAAAACAAAGACAACAATTTTCGACACTTTCAGTTGACACCCCACAAGTGTGGGGTCTATAATTTATTATAATACGGTTGTGCATCATAATTTTACCACTCCTTATATGGAATAAATAATATTTAGAAAATATTTTATTCCTTCAATACTCATTCTTGGTTCTCTTTTTATAACATTTTCCAATTTTAATATCACAAATTTGAATTGAAAAACAAGTATCCATTAGCCGAAAAATCTTTTAAAAAATAAAGATAGGAGTAGATAAATTTGTCTAAAATTAAATACTCTGAATAAAGGTCTTTACCATTAATGAAAAAAAGTCAAAGTGGCTATGAATGGTAGCCCTTATCCACAAATTGTAAAATATTCACTTTATAAGTTGTCAAGTTTTGGTTTTATTGTTTTATTGTTTTCATAGTTTTTATAGTAAATACATAGGAGGAATTATTATGGTTAAAATGACTGTTAGAAAAAAACTGATAACTGCTACCTTGTTGTTATTAGCCATTCCAAGTCTTGTTATTGGACTCATCGGCTATAGTACGGCAAAGGCACACCTTGAAGAACAAGGGAAAATTGGATTAAAGAACAACGTCAATATGGCATTGGAAATGATTGATTCTTTTAATGAAGAAGTCGAAAACGGACATCTAACCCTTGCGGAGGCCCAGGAACGATTTAGAGTTGCAATTCTAGGAGAAAAGCAGGCAGATGGCACACGTCCAATCAACAAGAATATAGATATGGGGGAATATGGCTACTTTGTAGTATTTGATGAAGCTGGCAAGACTCTTGCACATCCAACTGATGAAGGCGGGAACATGATTGATGTGAAAGATGAAAATGGCGTACCATTTATTCAAGAACAAATTTCCAAAGCGGAAAACGGTGGTGGCTTCACAACTTATAATTTCGCTTTGCCAGATAATCCGAATAAAATTGAATCCAAAATTGCGTACACAGCGAAAGCGCCCAAATGGGGCTGGTATATTTCAGCGAGTACGTACATGATTGATTTTAATAGTGGTGCAAGTAAGATTTTAAGCACTTTATTCATCTCGTTAGGAATTGCACTTGTACTTGGAGCTATAATCATTTATTACTTTGCCAACTTTTTCTCAAAACCGATTATTGAAATTGGCAAAAGTGCTGAAAGAATAGCGGGAAAAGATCTATCGATGGCAATTTTAAATGTAAAAAATAAAGATGAAATTGGTGAACTTGCAAAAAGCTTTAACCACATGGTTACAAGCTTAAAAGCGATGATTCAAAATATTGATGAAGCTTCTCAGCAGGTTGCTTCAACTTCTGAAGAACTAATGGCAAGTAGTGAACAAACAAGTCAAGCGACGGAACTTATTACTCAATCCATCCAACAAATTGCGGTTGGTTCAGACTCTAGTTTAAAAGGAACAAGCGAGGCAAATGAGGTTGTCTCCGAAATTTCTAAAGGAATGGACCAAATTGCACAAAATATCCAAGAAGTGGCCGATGCATCTTTACAAACCTCACAAGCTGCAAAGACAGGCAACGAAACGATAACAGACTCGATTGAACAGATGAAGCTAGTACATCAATCAACTGAAGCGATGAGCAATGTCATAACATCACTTGGTGTTAAGTCACAAGAAATAAGTCAAGTAATCTCACTTATTACAAATATCGCAGAGCAAACAAACTTACTTGCCCTGAACGCTGCGATTGAGGCTGCTAGAGCCGGTGAACATGGAAAAGGTTTTGCCGTTGTAGCAGATGAAGTTCGAAAATTGGCTGAACAGTCTGGCCATGCTACAAATGACGTTAGTCAATTAATTTCTGAAATTCAAAAAGAAGTGGATCAAACCGTTCGTGCAATGGAAATGGGACAAAACCGCGTAAAAGAAGGCATTGTTTCTGTTAACAACGCGGGTGAAGCATTTAAGCAAATTACAAATCAGGTAGACCATGGGTCTGTACAGATTCAGGATGTTTCGGCCGCTGTTGAGGAAATTAATGCGAGCATCGACCAATTAGTGCAAGTAATCAATGAGGCCAAAAAAATCGCCGAACAACAGTCAAGTTATTCGCAAAATGTGGCTGCATCTGCTGAAGAACAAAATGCATCCATGGAAGAAATGGCTACAGCTTCCGGAATGCTGGCTGATATGGCTGAGAAATTACAACACACTGTTTCGTCTTTTAAATTATAAAAATGCAATTTCCTAAAGATTTGAAATCAGGGGCTGAAAAATTTCAGCCCCTAAACAATTACTGCTTCTTTACTGTTCAATTCTGTTAACTGGTATTGATCCTTAGTTGCCAACTCCTTCATAATCTCGACAAGGCGGGAGTGATGCGTAAAGAAGATCATTTGTGTCTCTTTTGACAACTCCAGTAAAATTTCAAGTGTTTCTTTTGAACGAACATCATCAAAGTGAACGAGAATATCATCAACTATAAATGGAATGGGTTCATTTTCGGTTCCATACTTTTCAATACTTGCTATTCTAAGCGCTAAATAAAGTTGATCGGTTGTCCCATCACTCATACCGTCAATCGATACCTTTTCCCCATTGTCACGGATTCCCATTATTACCGCCTGATCTTTTTCATCATAATCTACGATCAAGTCTGTAAATGATTGTAACGTTAATCTTGCAAAAAGCTCACTTGCACGTTTTAAAATTGGATCCTGATTTTGGTTGCGATAATATTCAATCCCTTTTTGAAGAAGGGTTGAAGCGAGCTTGATCTGAATATATCGGTCCGTTAGATCTGCTAGTTTCGCGTGTAAACTTTCCTTCTTTTGTTCAGCTAATACAGAAGAAGTATTATTCCCTTGGATTTTTTCCTCAAATTCCTTTTTAATAACACCATAGGATTGCTCCAACTCCGAGCGTACAGGTTCTATTTCATTCAGCTTTCTGTTGATTTCTTCCAACTCAACCTTGATACTGTCCCAGTCAAATTGATCAACTTCTTCAGTAATCTGATGAAGAGAAAGTCCACTTCCGATATCGATTAGCTCTTCTTCTATCGTTCGGATTCTATTTTCATACCCTTTCTTTTCTATAAACATTTTTTCAACTTTTGCTAATTCCTCAATATTGCTGCATTTTGCTTGGATCATAAGGCTATTTAAATAACTTTCAGCTGTATCAATCTCAAAGACTGCTTCTTTAATAGTAGTTTCAAGTCTTTTTAGCTGATTGCTTAATTCAATCGACCTTACTTTATCCTCTTTGGCCCGCCCCAGTTTGGCATTCAATTCATTTACTATAATATCTACTGCATTTTCATCAAAGGAAAGTGAAATCGAATTAAAAAGATTGTGTACTCTTTCTTCATAATGGGATATTTGTTCAAGTATAGAATTATGGCTTTTTTCAACTATAATTAATTCATCATATGCCTTGGTACATTCCTCGTACATTTGAACAATTTTTTCAGCCACATCTACTGAAGTCGTGTCCTTTATATTCGTACCGTGAATGGCTTCCAACCATTGGTCTTTCCAACCTTCTAATTTTAGGTAAAGCTCTTTATTTCTAAAGGCAAGATTATTAATTCTATGGTTTATACCTGAAATGCTATCTTCAAGTCTTGTACGCTTATTCCAATCTTCGTTCACTTTTCTCTGTTGTTTTTCCGCTATTCGCAGTAGTTCTGCCAGTGTTTTTTGTTGATCAACAACTACAAGTGAGATAAGCACGTTGATTAACGATTGCTTATATTGGGCTATCTTGTTTTCTAATTCGCGAATAGCCTTTTGTTCTTTCTCAAAATCATGAAAAATTCCTTTGATTTGTCCATACTTTACTACCCATTCCTTCATTTCATTTGGTGTTAATGGCTTAATCGACGTTGATTCCCAAAGCTTGTCCCAAGACTTTTCCCAGTCTGCAAACGCTGTTGTTAATTCGTCCTTCTTCTGTTCAAGCTCCATCATTTTGTCTTTACATCTTTTGATATCATCCAGATGCTTTTTCTTTGCTCCTACCTTTTCGGCTTCGCTTCTCATTTTGTCTGCCACAGCGTCGGCATCAGTTACTAGCTTTTCATAGACTGACTCGATCTTTTTACCGTCCGTATACTCGGCAAGGGCTTGATCATCCAAGTCCCCTTGTTGAAGTTTCGTTCGAATGAACTGCCAGCCTTGATCACGATAAGAACGTATCGATAATAATTTCTCCTCGGATGGTATTTCCGTTAATGCTTCTAGGTTGCGAATTTGTTCTTCATAATTCACAATTGACTCAGTTTGAATTACTATTTGCTCGTCTATTTTTTCTAGATCTTTTAGAATTCCAGAATATTCTTGCTCATATTTCTTAATTGTTTCGGCAAGGACAGGAACTGAAAGCTCTACTAATTCCTTATATGTTCCGCTCCATAAGGGAAGTTGTTTAATTTCTTCCTTCAGAAGCTGCTCTTTTTGATTGTTTTCATTGATGCGTATTTTTAGAGTTTCCTCTATATCACCGGCCCGTTTTACAGTATCAATGACATTTTCCAGCTCTTCAATGTTAGGAGGCTCAGGAAAAGAAAAGTATTCCTCTTCTTTCACTTTTAAGTCCCTTTCAATTTCTCTCCGCCCATCTTCGTTTTGTTGAAGGGCTTGATCAAGCAAAGGTCTTTCTTTACACAGTTCACGAATCCCCCCTTTTTTCGAAAGCGGTAAACGATATTTATCAATGAACTCAAGCCGTGCCTGAGTTGAATCTATTTCTTTCATGAAGCTCATAACTCGAGCTTCCAGCAATTTCCGTTCCGCTTCCAACACCGGGGCTTGTTTCCCATTATTTTGATAGCTTTGTAACTCCCGATAAAGAGCATCAATTAATGTTTCTTGCTCCAATAGACCTTCAGGGATCGTTATTTCTTCAAGCTCTTTTTGAGTTTCTTTATATTCGTCTTCGGCTTTCTTTTTTTCCTTCGTTGCACTCGCTAATCTTTGAACCATTTCCTTGCGAAGCTCTTCGATATTATCGGGCAATGACGGTACTTCACCCAGATCCGCTACCTTATTTCTTAGTTCCCTAACTTTTGCTATTTTAGGTAATGTCAACTTAACACGTTGAATCTTTTCACGTTCACCCCGTAATTCCTTTACATCACTAATAAGATTCTCAATTTCTTTCTTTCCGTTCTTGTATTTTCCCTCAAGTTCTTTCCAGGCTTGGACTTTTAATTGGTATCCCGCTATTTCCTTTCGAAGTTCTTTTTCTTCCTTTAGTAGTTTGTTTAACTCTGGTGTCGACCCTCTCTTTTTGTATAGATCAGCTGATTTTTTCTCCAGTTCTTCAAACACTTTTCGTAGTACACTTATACCTGAAGCGGCTGAAAACAAGCTTTCTCCTAGATTACCGCCACTTTCAAGCAGGCTTTCCCCGCCTTCACGAAGAGTTTCATGGTTAAGGGCAAACATACTCGTAAAATGGTCCTCTGAAATTCCATGCAAAAATTCATCAATGACTGAGTCATTCAGTACGTTCCCATTTGTATCCATGATTGTATTCTTTTTACCTTTACGACGGATAAATTGCACGGTTTCCCCTTTTGTATTTTGAAGCGCCCCTTCAATCCTAAGTTTCGTATTCCCATGTAAAAATGAGTCCATAGTTTGCTGTGGAAATCCGAATAGGAAGTAATTAATGGAACGTAAAGCCGTACTTTTCCCTGCTTCATTTAACCCATAGATAAGATGGAAATTTTTCGATGGGTCAAAATTAATCTCATAATCAGTAAAGTGACCGAAAGCTCGCAAATTTAAATAATTAAATCGCATTTACACCTCCACCCCCGTCTTCGTTAAATAATACAGAATTAAATCTTCTACATCCGCTAATTTTTTCTTAATTAATTCTGGATCAGCAAAGTCGAATCCTTCTTCACCTGTTTTTAATTCATATGGTAAAGCCAGCTGTACATCTTCAAATTCAGCTAATAATTCTTTTAACATTTCATCATTATTTTCAATATCATTGATGAAATCTAGGATGACGGCAATTGGTGTATGCTGAGCCTTTAGTTCATTAATGTCGATTAAATGGGAGGTTTCGATTTTAACCTTCTCTACCCAAATATCTCCCATACCAACCTCAAGTGCGATCGAGCGGATGTTATTCATCAAATGCTCTTTCGCAACGATTAACTCTTGATGAGTCTTAGTTGGACCAACCATTCGGAACCGCACAGCCAAGAACCGACCTTCAGAATCTTGAAACTTCTCTACTAAAGCTTCGTGGATTCTTTCGATTATTTCTTCAAGGTTTTCAAGACCGCTTACATCAATTTCACAGAGCTCCCAGCGGAGCACATCCAGTGATAGATGGGTATAAGATTCGATTTCACCATTTTCCACTGTTACAAGCGTGCATCCTTTGTCACCTGTTTCTTTGATATGTCTACCTTGGATATTTCCTGAAAAAAGTATGACAGGTTTATGTTCATGCAAGACTTCTCGGAGATGGATATGACCTAACGCCCAATAATCATACCCTTTTTCCTTCATATCATCGATCGAGCAAGGCGCATAGTTTTCATGACCTTCCCGTCCGGTCGCGCTTGTATGAAGAACACCAATATTAACATACCCTTCCACTCTAGCAGGGTAATTCTTTACAAGATTTTCTTCTATCGATCGCTGAGCAAAGCCTTGTCCATGAATCGCGACACCGAGTTCATTAAGGATTATGGTTTCAGGCTTTTTTGTTGAAAATTCAATGACATTACCGGGAAGCTTCAATTCTTTTGAGATTAAACTAGCAGCATCATGGTTGCCACGGATAAGGAATACTTTAATATTGGCTTTTTGCAAACGGACCATTTGACTGGCAAAAAACAAACCTGTATTATAATCCTTCCAGTCACCATCATATAAATCGCCGGCAATGATAATGAATGAAACCTGCCTCTCAATCGCTGTGTCTACTAAATTCCTGAATGCATCTCTCGTTGCACTACGAATTCTATCAACCGGTGCGCCTTCATATTGCTCAAGTCCTGATAATGGACTGTCAAGGTGGATATCTGCAGCATGAATAAATGAAAATGACAAGACTTCATCGCCTCCCTATTTTTCTATTATTGCGTCTATTATAGCAAACGAATGTTCTTAAATGCAAACTATCAAATGCGCCTTGGCGTATTTGCGCCCAGATTTTTTAGGCCCACAGGACGTGGGTCACAAAGACGTTGCCACAGGATGTGGCGTTCTTAGTCTTTGATCTGCTCGAAAAGTTACCTTTTAAAATCTGTGGCATCCGCCGGAGGCTTTAACTTTATTCAGCAGG
>DULJ01000066.1 GCA_012840465.1 Caryophanales bacterium | reverse complement strand
GCCCACAGGACGTGGGTCACAAAGACGTTGCCACAGGATGTGGCGTTCTTAGTCTTTGATCTGCTCGAAAAGCTACCTTTTAAAATCTGTGGCATCCGCCGGAGGCTTTAACTTTATTCAGCAGGGCTTTGTACCCCCACTGAATTTAAAATACTAACTTGCATTCATCTCACCACTTATGGAAGTGGGTGACTTCTGCTGAATGAAGTTAAATAGTATTTTAGCAAATTATGACGAAAAAAGGATGAATAAATATATGGTATTGATGAAAAATAGATAAAGCTTATGTTGATAAGAATTCTCATTACACTTTTCTATTGAAAAGTTGCACAAAGGCGTTTACAATGTTTATGAGTCTTAAATATGACTCTTAGGAGTTATATATTATTTTACAATTTGTGGGAGGTATTTTTTCATGGCAAAATATACGATTGTAGACAAAGAAACTTGTATTGCATGTGGTGCATGCGGAGCATCTGCACCTGATATCTATGATTACGATGATGAAGGCATTGCATACGTAACATTAGATGATAACCAAGGTATTGTTGAAATTCCTGATGTGTTAATCGATGACATGATGGATGCATTCGAAGGTTGCCCAACGGATTCAATCAAAGTTGCTGACGAAGCATTTGATGGCAACGCGAATAAATTTGAATAATAAATACATAAACCTCCCAACTTTAACAGTTGAGAGGTTTTTTATATCTAGCTCCAGTTTATATGTCACTAAACAGGCGCTTCCGCTTTTCTAATAAGGCATTGGATTGACAGCTAATGGTACTTGAATCGACTCCAGCATATTAAATGGTCCAATAAAGTCTGTTGAGGCATTCTTAAATTCAACTGTTTCGGCACCATATTCTTTCGCCGTCATCAAAATGGCTTCCACCATTAATAAATTAGTTTCATCATTAGTTAATGTCGTACCTTCAGCAAATTCAATAACAGCATGATGCGTACTTTGATCCATGTCGACACCTTTAAATTGAATAGTTTCAGGTATTGCCGGCTTGATTTGCTGAAGATCGATTTCCATTGGCAATTTCATCTCTTCTAAAGCCTTGGTAAACTCGACTTCTTTGGGAAAGGGTACTAGGAATTTCTGAATTTGTCCATTAGGCTGAAAAATATAATATAAGCGCTTTACTTTCTCCTTTTCTAGATCAAGTACTTTAAGTTCACCATAATGATCAAGCATAATTCCCGGCTTACTATCTGTACGAAATTCAACGGTAGAAACCCCGAGTTGCTTTGCTATCTCTTTTACAGTTGATAAAAACATGATTTCCATTGCTGAGCCATTGCTATATGGATGGTTTTCCGGAACATCGATGATTAGCTTTTTAACTCCATTGTCCATTTGTTCTTCACTAAATTTGACATTCTCTAGAATGTAGCTTGATAAACCCCATTCTTCTTCGTGAAGATGCTCCTGAATCGTCTCCATTCGTTCCAGATTCGTCATATCCCCGTCCTTTGGAACAATAAAGCTAATTGGTACAATGAATTGGGCATTCTCATCAGGAACGGCCACAGTAATAATTTCTTGGGTCTCTGGTAGCTCTGTAATAAGATGTAACCTGCTAGCAAAGGCCAGTCTAGCCATAGGTCCTTCTTTTGCCATCATTGTAGAATTTTCTGCTTCCTTCGGTTTTTCATCTATGATAGATCTTTGCTCATTTGCTTTATTATTTGTTTCTTCAGTAGCACTGTCCTGTTGGTGGAGGAATGATGGTATTACTAACGATACGATAATAACAGCAGCAATAGATGCCAATGTCGGCAAGATCCATGTCTTCTTTCTCTTCGGTGTCTTTTTAAAATCGTTTCCGGTCACTTCCATCTTTTTTTCTTCTTCTAAACGAGAGGATATTTTTGCAAAAAGCTGTTCAGGATCTTGAGTGGTCTTCACTTTTGGCATACATTTCAGCAATTTCTCTAGCTGTTCATCATTAAATGTTGATTTATGCATTTGTCATCCCCTCCTTATTATAGACTTCCTCCAACAAGGATTTTAAAACCTTTAAGCCCCGGTGCTGCGTTGTCTTTACTTTACTTTCCGTCCATCCTAAGACATCAGCTGTTTCCGCAATTGAAAAAGACTGAATATATCTTAAAACTAATACTAATTTTTGATCAACAGTACAATTTTCCATGCATTGATACATAAGCTGGATTTGCTCATTTTGAATCGCCACTTCATCAGGAAGCGGTGCATAATCCTTTAATAGAAACTTTACCGCCTCATCATCAATTGTATTTCCATCTGCCGTTCTCTTTTGTTTGCGAAACCAATCAATGGCAACGTGCCTAGCAATAGAAAACAGCCATGTTTTTTCACTGCTTCTTCCTTCGAACCGATCGTACGATTGAAGTACTTTTATATATACCTCTTGAACGAGATCTTCTGCCTGTTCTTTATTTTTTACCATATAAAACAAAAACTGAAAAAGGTCATAATGATAAAGGTCATAAAACCTCTGAAATATGTCCTTCATGCCGCAAAAACCTCCCGTTCTCTGATTTAGTCGTTAACTATGGTCCAAAAGTTTCATTTAATGCAATATGTATATTTTAGAAATTAAGAAAACGAGCCCATTCTCCTTAGATAATTTTGAATCGCTTCATTTGTTGCATTAAATACGGCTTGACCAATTGCCTTTCCCAAAGGCGTTATCGTACCTGCATATTCAAGGAAACAGCCCGTTTGCGTGGAAGCAATAAGTAAACTATCTGTTGATGTTCCTGTAGCGGGCGTTTTTGTTTCAGGGTCAAGAATATTATTTTCATGGATCGCTCTTACCTTTGCTTCTGTAGCCGTCATCATGGCTTGAACAAAAGCGGAATCGGGTAGGTTACCATCGATAAAGATCCATGTATTAATAGTACCGGGTCTGTATACAAAATCTGTTCGCAAAAAAGCCTTTGATACATCCACGGCATTGCTTACACCAGCCGTAACAACAACGTATAATGAAAATTGTTCCAACTCTACTATTTTAAATACGGCATCTTCCAATCTAGCTGCTGTCATCATCGCTACGGTATAGGTAGGATCAATTCCAAGCTTTTTCAGGTAATCTTTCAATTCACTTTTCGGATCATCGAAATTGTAATTCATATCAACATGTCTGTTAGTAAAAAACTTACTCCAGCTAAAACCGGAATTAATTACAGCAGATGATAGCGTCTTTAAGGGCTTCGATGATTCAACAATAATCGTTTCACTTGACTGTGTCGTCTTTAACATTGAAAAAATAGCATCCCTCTCTATACCTTTACTTGGTGAAAGGGTAATTAAAGGTGTTGGTACATTGGGATGCTGCCTTTTTAGTAACTTTGTATGGTACACGTGGTAGAGCTGCTCTTCCTGCAGCACATTCTGCGGTTCATCAAGACTGACTACTTTACCTTCATTCAATAATAATAACCGATTGCAATACAGACTTGCCATATTCAAATCGTGAAAAATAGCAACAACCGTTAATTGCTTTTCCTTCACCAATTGATGGAGTGAGTCAAATAAACTTATTTGGTGCTGTATATCAAGGTGATTTGTCGGCTCATCCAGGAGCAATATTTCCGGCTCTTGAGCAAGAGCTCTTGCCAAAAAGACCCTCTGCTTTTCACCGCCGCTTAATAAATCAAGGGGACAATCAGCAAGATGTGAAACATTCGTTAATTGGATCGCGTTCCCAACAGCATTTTCATCTTCGCTTTTCCAAGTTGGGAAAATCCCTTTTTGATAGGCATAGCGGCCTAACTTTACTGTTTCTTTAACAGTGTAAGAGAACGAAATTTCATTTATTTGAGGGAGAACTGCCACTTTTTTGGCAAGGTCTTTAACCTTATAGTCTTGAATAGATTTGCCATTTATATAAATACTTCCTTCAGAGATAGAGAATTGACCGGAAAGCATTTTTAAAATTGTTGTCTTTCCACTGCCATTGGGCCCCAAAATTCCAAAAATCTCTCCTTTTTTCACCCCAAAGCTAACATTATCAATAACCTTTTTCTGGTGATATCCACCAGAAACATTCTTAACTATTATCACTGTAATCCACTACCTTTTACGATTTCTATTAAAGAAAATAAATGCAAAGACTGGTGCACCAATAATTGATGTAATAACACCGATAGGGAGTTCCTGCGGAGCAATAATGGTCCGACTTACAAGATCGGCTAAGATTAGAAACGAGCCCCCATTTAACATCGATAGTGGCAATAATCTAAAATGATTAGGACCCCATAGCATTCTGGTTATATGTGGTATGACAAGACCGACAAATCCAATTGTTCCCGAAACGGCAACTGCCGAACCAGTCAGGAGTGACGCACCAATTAAAATAAACAGCTTTCTTTTTGCAACATCCACGCCAAGCTGATAGGCCGTTTCCTCGCCAAATGAAAGTGCATTTAACTCCTTGCTATTGAGTATTAGAATCAAAGCGCCTATTAACGTAAACGGTAGTATCATATAAACATAGGTCCAGCCCCGCATTGAAACGCTACCCATTAACCAAACGACGATTTGCCTCAGCTCCTCGCCCGATAAAGCGATCATTAAAGAAATAACCGCCCCCAAAAAAGAGCTGAAAATGATTCCCGTTAAAATAATCGTTTCAACAGATATTTTCCGATCAACAATTCGTGAAAATGTTAAAACAAGAAGTAAAGTTAATAAAGCAAAAATAATACTCATGATCGGCAAAGTAAACGACCCCAATACAGGGAAAGTTAACCCCCAAAAAAGGACAATGACTGCTCCCACAGATGCTCCTGAGGAAACTCCAAGTGTATACGGATCAGCAAGTGGATTTTTTAATAATCCTTGGAACGCCGCACCCGCAATGGCTAAAGAAAATCCTACAAGCATCGCTAATATTACTCTAGGCATTCTTATTGAAACAACAATATTATATACCATCGGACTGATTTCATCCGCTGTTGGCAGAGAAATTCCACCATTAGTCATAATGTGTAAAATTGTAGAAAAGGGGATTGGAAAAGAACCAACCGAAATCCCTAAGAAAATAGCTATTATTAAAAATAGTATCGATATAGCATATGGAATAACGGTACTATTTATTAAATATTTCTGGATAGATGACAGACGCAAGTTCTTCTACTCCTTCTACCAATCGTGGTCCCGAACGATTCGTTTTGTCAGCGTCTACTTCAAAAACTTGTCCATTTTTTACAGCAGGTACGTCTTTCCAAGCCGGTCGGCTGTACACCTTCTCTGTTGGATTGTCCACATAAAAACCATAGGTTACAACAATTACATCGGGGTTTAATAGCAATGCATCCTCCTCCGTAAACTTAACCCAACCTTTATAATCGCCTGCTGCATTTTTAGCATTGATAAGTGTTAGCATATCATCCATAAAGGTGCCTTTACCGGTCGTATAAAGATCGGGCTCGGGCTGTACCTCTACCCAAACCATTTTCTTTTCCTCATCAGAAATAGCGCTAGCTTGTTCTTTGATTTTTTCTAACTTTTCTTTCATTGTTGAAATGATTTCAGTTGCTTTTGCATCAGCTCCAATAGCCTTTCCAATTAAAGAAATGGAATCATATACCTCGTCAAAAGAAGTGGCATTGGGCACAACTACTACAGGAACTCCGACACTCTGCAGTTGCTGATACCCTTGCTCATTTGACATTCTTGAAGCATTTGCCAAAACGAGGTCAGGCTCTAACGCTAATACCTTTTCAACGTTATAGTCCAAACCGCCAACTTTCTCAATTTCTAAAACTTCCTCGGGATAATTATCCCAATCCGTTACACCAACTACCTCATTCCCTACTCCTAAGGCAAAAGCAATTTCAGTATTACTTGGCATCAATGAAACAATTCTTGTTGGCTTGTTTTCAATTGTCATTTTAGCTCCTGTTGCATCAGTTAAAGTTACCGGAAATCCACTCTCCTGCTGCCGGGTTCCAGCTTTGGATTCAGGGGTCGCTTGTTCTTTTGTGTTCGTTCCTGAACAACCGATTAAACTAACCAAAAATAATAGAACGATAGAAATTGCAATCCGTGATATATAGGACTTTCTCATTTAAGCACCTCATATTTACTTTTTATCAAATTCGCCTTGGCGTATTTGCACCCAGATTTTTTCGAGCTTGCTCGAAAAGCTACCTTTGAAAATCTGTGGCATCCGCCGGAGGCTTTAACTTTATTCAGCAGGGCTTTGTACCCACACTGAATTTAAAATACTAACTTGCATTCATCTCACCACTTATGGAAGTGGGAGACTTCTGCTGAATGAAGTTAAACAAATAAAGCCCATCCTTTACAAGAATGAGCTTGACACCACAAAACGAAAACCAAAACAAACTTTAATTATTGTAGTTGACTATATTGTAATTAGGAGCGAGGAATAAAAAACGAAAATGTCGTCCCCTCGCCGAGCTTACTTTGGACTGAAATATATCCGCGGTGGGCCTCAACAATATTTTTAGCAATCCCCAACCCTAGGCCAGTTCCAGCTCGACCTCTTGTCCTTGCTTTATCGGCTTTATAAAATCTTTCAAAGATAAATGGCAAGTCTTCTTCTGGAATTCCGGAGCCAGTGTCTTTTACAGAAATTTGTAAACCCTCTTGTAGAGTCTCAACACCAATGGTCACTGACCCTCCTTTAAGCGTATGGCGGATCGCATTATCGATTAAGTTAGTTAAAACTTGTTCCATGCGGTCAGCATCAATTAACATCGTGTCATCCGTGTCACTTAACTGTAAATTCAGTTTCACCCCATGTTCAATTGAAACACCGGAAAATTTCCTAATAATTCTATTAAAGTATGCTGAAATTGGAACATGTTTGAGATTGAGTTCAAGATGACCAGATTCCATTCGGGCAAGGTCAAGAAGTTCATTTACTAATCTCCCCATCCGTAATGATTCATCATAAATAATCTGTGCCATTTCCCTTTTTTCCTCTTCAGTTCCTGCAATATCATCTAGAATAGCCTCACTATACCCTTGAAGCATCGAAATCGGGGTCCGCAGTTCATGTGATACATTCGCGATGAAATCTTTTCGCGATTTATCTAGTTTTCGTTCTTCTGTCATATCACGGAGTACAGCGACTGTACCACGAATGGCCTCTTGATCATATAAAGGTGTCATTAGTACAACCCAGCTTCTGCCTTGTATCGAAATTTCAGCAATTTGTTGTTTTTCAGTTAAAATGACTTTTTCCAAGATCCCTTTCATTTGACTAGGCAAAAGCTGCTCAACCTCACTTTGCATATTATTTTCAAAATAGAAGGCCTGAAGTAATTTTTTTGCCGGTGGATTTGATATGATAATATCACCTTTCCGGTTCATCGTTATCACACCATCAGCCATACTGCTAATAATACTAGTTAATTGTTCCTTTTCTTGATTAAGTGCCTCAATATGATACTCCAGTTGTCTACCCATTCGATTAAAGGCTAGCGCCAGCTCTCCAATCTCATCATGTGTCAAGATCGGGACTTTCGCGTTGAATTTCCCTTTGGCCATTTCAAAAGCAGCTTCCCTCATAATGCGTAATGGAGCGGTTACCCTCGATGAAAGAAAGAAAGCAAAAATGGTCGTTAAAATAATCGCGATGCCAGCACTGACAATAATGATCTTAGTTGTCTCTTTCGATGTTTGACTGATGACGTCCAAGGATTGATAGATAAAAACACCGCCGTTTTTACCTTCAACACGGCTCATTGGAACACCTACTATTAATATTTCGTTATCAATTTCATCTTCTTTATTAATGGTTTTAGGCGGATACGCTAATTTTCTAACTGTCGTTCTCTTTGTCAGCACCTCTGACAACTCTTTATCATTATAAATAAATTCGATTGGTAAGTCCGCTAGTTTATCATCATTTGGGGAATACCAATGATCCCCTTTCCAGTCAATGATCATTACTTTTGATGCTGGATCAATGACTTCCCAGGCGATGGAAAAGGCTAATTCATCATCACCATAGGTTTCCATTATTTTCGATACCTTTGTAGCTAATTGGGTAAGCTCCTTCTCAGCTTCCGTTACATGGAACGTTTCAAAGAATTGTAATAATAGAATAGTTAATAGTAATAATACCGCTGATACAAGTAAAAGGATTGTAAACCAAAGTTTACCTACTACACTTCTCCAGAACCATTGCATTACTCAGACACAACCTCGAATTTATAACCTACACCCCAAACTGTGACAATCATTTTAGCAGCGTTGCTAGAAACCTTGTTAAGCTTTTCTCTTAACCGTTTCACATGTGTGTCAACTGTTCGTAAATCCCCGAAAAATTCATAATGCCACACTTCTTTTAACAATTGTTCACGATCAAATACTTTATCAGGGGCTTTTGCTAAGAAATACAATAATTCATACTCCTTAGGAGTTAAACTTACATCCTTGCCTTCTGCCGTTACACGGTGTGCATCATTATCAATAGTTAAGAACGGATAGACAATAACATCCTTTGTTGTCGGTTCAGTTTGTAAGAATACCGTTGTCGACGACCTTCTTAACAATGCTTTAACACGCAATACCACCTCGCGGGGGCTAAATGGCTTTACAATGTAATCATCTGTGCCAACCTCAAATCCTTGTACACGATTGGCTTCTTCTCCTTTTGCCGTTAACATAATAATCGGGGTAGCCTTTTTTTCACGTAATTGTTTACAGACCTCAATACCATCAATACCAGGCATCATAAGATCAAGCAAAATCAGATCAAAGTCTTCTGACGTAGCTTTTTTAAGGGCTTCTTCTCCATTTTCAGCTTCCTCAATCATGTAATCTTCTCTCTCTAAATACATCCTGAGTAATCGGCGAATTCTTTCTTCGTCATCCACTACTAATATCTTTGCTTGACTGTTTTCCATTTGAAATCTCCCTTCAATAAGAAATAATAAATGAAACTTCCCCCTGATTATTATATTATGACATAATTCGTGACTTTTTAAATATTTAATGAATAAAGTTAACGTTAACCTGCATAAGAATGTAGGCCGGCAATAACTAGATTCACCGCTACTAGGTTAAACATGATGATCGCAAAGCCAACCGCCGCTAACCATGCAGATTTTTCACCATGCCATCCTTTTGAAAGACGCAAATGTAAAAACGCTGCATAAAACAACCAAGTTATTAAAGCCCAGACTTCTTTTGGATCCCAGCCCCAGAACCTTGTCCAGGCAACCTGAGCCCAAATCATGGCAAATATCAGCGCCCCCAACGTGAAAACAGGAAAGCCAATTGTAACGGAGCGATAACTAATCTCATCTACTAAATCAAGATTCACATTTTTTAATAATGGTTGAATGGCGGCTGCGATTCTCTTTCGCAATAGTAAGCGAATCAACCCATATAAAATTAGACCTGAAAATAATGACCAGAGTAACGTATTAAACTTCCTAGGAGCATTGCTACCATTCATCCAAGATGGTGCTTCAAATACTGGGCCAAAACCTTCTGTCAGTTTTTCTCCACCTATTGGGCCTACAATTGCCGGCATATTATAAACGATTTCAGCTTCTTTTTTTGTTTCATTCACCCATTTGAAAGTTGTTTCATAATCTATTGCTTTAAAAGTAGAGGATACGATAACAAAACCAATAACACTGATAATTCCATATAAAATAAACTCAAGCCAAAATGTTTTCTTACTTGACCTTGATTGATCAACAACATGAATTAAATAAATTAATCCTGCTGCAAAGCTTATCGCGAGTATCGCCTCTCCTAAAGCGGCCGTTGTAACATGGATATAAAGCCAATGACTTTGTAAAGCTGGAATTAACGGTGTAACATCTCTTGAAAACATCGCAGCATAGGCTATTACTAATAATGCAACTGGCATTGTAAAAGCCCCAATTAACGTATTTTTGTACATAAAATATATGATTATAAAAGCGAATACGAGCATCATTCCGAAGAATGTTGTGTATTCGAACAGATTACTAACCGGTGCATGCCCAGAAGCAATCCACCTTGTAATAAAGTAGCCCATTTGTGCTAGAAATCCGATAATCGTAACAATGATCCCTAACTTCGCCCACTTATTAGTATTTGCTTTTGAATGTTTATCACGGATAGACGCTGCAAAAAATATCGTTGCAAGCAAATATAAAATAAATGCAACATATAATAAATTACTGCTTATTTCTACCAAATAACTCGCCCCCCTATTTCACATTTTCTAAGTTATCATTTGGGATCGGTAAAACGGTCCCTTTAAACATCGTTTCGATCTCTCTTTTTAGTCCATACCAATTTTTATTCGTGTGTGCCGCCACCATTATGCCTTTTTCATTCTTTTGGATCCAAATGCGTCGATGGTTCCAATACATCCCCTGGACAACCCCAAGCATGAATAGAATACCGCCAGCAATAATAATACCTATTGTCCGGTCAAGACGGACTGTTAAGCCGGTTGCATTTCTTGTTTTCAAATCCTGAAACGCCATTCTATATTTATTCTCGCCAAACGGTTCCGCATTGGATTGTATCCCAACAAAGCTCACTTCACCGTCCGGTACTTCAGGTGAAAACATTTTGAAGATAAAAGCCGGATTATCTGGCAGTCTATTTCTAGTATTCGGATTCCCTTCATCATCAAAATAAAAATTAGGAAAATAACTCATAATTTCAATTTTATAGCCATTCCCTAGATCATATGATTTTTCTGGATTTTCCAAATTAATAACGACGTTGCCGTAGCCTTTCTTAGTATTTTTTTCTACAAGTTTAAACGTCATTTCATAAAATTCATTAAGCTTATAGTTTGTTTGATAGAGGGCAAATCCTTCGAACTTTAACGGCTCATTTACACGAACTTCTTGCTCTTTAATCATTTTAAGTTCCGGCTTGGTTCCTGGAACGACTTTATCTACACGTTCATAAAGGACAACATCTGCTTGGAAGTTTTTAGCCATTCCCATGCCAACAGTCACGTTATCTTCCTCATCATAAACTTCCTTTATGAATTGCTTATTTTCTAAATAATACTGCCCATCCGTACCCGGAATAACTTTTGTTTCCCCGTCCCGCAGCCATAGTGCATCATCAATATACATGCCCGGGAAAAAGCGAAGCATGGCTCCAATTAGAAAGATAATCAAACCAATATGGTTCACATAGGGACCCCAGCGTGAGAAACGACCTTTTTCAGCTAAGATATTTCCATCCTCCACACGGACGTGATAATGTTTCTTTTTTAGCGCTTCTACCCAAGTGTCGGTTGATTCAGGTGTATCAACATTTCCTTCAGCAAATAAACGTTGTCTTCTAAGGAAGTTTTCGTTTCTCTTCACTCCTTGTTTTTTAAGAGCTTTATATAAAGGGACAACGCGGTCCAAAGAACAGATCACAAGTGAAATTGCAATCGATGCAACGAGGATCATATACCACCATGAACCAAATAAATTATTGAAACCGAGTTCATAATAAATTTTCCCTAAAGTTCCATATTTCTGCTCATAAAAATCACTTGGAGCGATGTTCTGTGGTATGTACATCTCCTGCGGAAATAGGGTCCCTAACGCAGAAGCAATGAGTGTTATAACAATCAACCAAACTCCAACCTTAACAGAAGAGAAAAAATTCCAAATACTATCTATAAAAGTTTTATTATAGGTTTGTGAGCGTCTTGCACTCCCCTCATAACGCATATCTAAAAGGTCCTGGGTATCCGCCTCTTCAAACGACTTCCCACATGCCTCACAAAAAATCGTTCCATGCGGGTTGACATGTCCACATTCACATTTTACTTTATTCATCTTACTCCCCCAACAACTTATGGCTTGATTCTTTCCATATGACTTTTAATTAACTCTTCCGTTAATTGGCCAGTAATGATATCGACGATTTTTCCATCTTTATCAACTAAAAAAGTAGTCGGCAGTGGATTTACACCATAGGCGTCCATAACCTCCAATTTTTCATCGATTGCTACTGGAAAGGTCATTCCTTTTCGTTCAACAAAGTTTTTGACTGAAAGCTCAGGTTCTCCCACATTAACCGCTAAAACCTCAACCCCTAAGTCTTTATATACTTGGTATTGGTTTTCTATGTAAGGCATTTCTTTCTCGCACGGCTTACACCATGTACCCCAGAAATTTAGAAAAACACCTTTTCCACGATAACTATCAAATTCAACTTGGTTTCCATTTAGATCTGTTAACACAAAATTAGGTGCCTTATCACCTGTTCCTACCAATTGTTTATCAGTAAAAAAGTTTGTATAAAGCGTATAGGCTAGTGCTCCAACTAAAACGATCAAGATAATGGTTCGTACTACCAACCGCTGCTTTTTCAAACCAAACATCCCCCATTTTATTTTTTACTATATGAAAGTATAACTTTATGGATTATAGTATAAGAAAAGGCATCAATATTTGCCATTGTGGGCAAATATTGTGTTTTTCTAAACTATTATAGCATTAAACAATTTGCGCATAGTGTTAATATTGTGAATGTTGTGTGACAGCCAAGTTGTGGAGCTGTTTAACCTCATGCGGGGTAAGTTCACGATAGTCACCAGGATTTAATCCACGTAAATCAAGAAAGCCGTATCTTTCCCTTTTTAGCTTTTGAACTTTGTAGCCAATTGCCTCAAACATTCTACGTACTTGACGGTTTTTACCTTCATGGATGATAAGTTGAACAATCGATGTTCCCTTTTTTTTGTCAAGTGATAGAATCTTTGCTTTCGCAGGTGCGGTTTTCCCGTCTTCTAATTGCACACCGTTCTCTAATTTTCTTAAGTCCTCGCGGGTTGGAATTCCATTCACTTTTGCAACGTATTCCTTTTCAATGTTATGTTTCGGGTGCATTAATAAATTGGCAAATTCGCCATCATTCGTAAGAAGCAGCAAACCCGATGTATGATAGTCCAACCTTCCAATTGGAAAAATTCTTCTTTCTTCTAATGGGAAAAACTCCGTGACAACTTTTCTATTTTTATCATCTATAACAGCTGAGATCACTTCTCTTGGTTTATACAATAAATAATAGACTGGTACCTCTTTTTGAATAGGAATTTCTTCAACTTCGATTTTATCATTTGCTGATACCTTAACACCCAGTTCTTTAACAATCTTACCGTTTACCTTCACCTTTCCTTCGGTAATTAATTGTTCTGCTTTTCTTCTGGATGCAATCCCAGCATGCGCAATCACTTTCTGCAAACGTTCCATAGTATTTTTCACCTCAGATTCCATCTTACTTGTATCATTCCCAATTCTCAAGCGGTAGTTCAAAATTTTGTCGTAAAAATAGAAAAGCGGGAGCACCCAGATATGTAAACTTGTCAGAACTCATTAACACCATTTTTTTTGTTTTTGGCCATGTTAAACTTTAATGTTGATAATTGAACTAAAATTTGGAGAAACTATAATAAATGGGGCTTCTCCAAAACTTAATAAAATTAATGCATTCTTTATGCTTAATAAGAACCCTTCAATTGATACATATAATGAAAATAAAAAAACAGCAATTAGAAACCATCCCATTATTATGAAGTTAGCCATTGAACGTTCGCTGATGTATTCGGCTGAATATACAGATAATAAAAGGAATCTTTTTGTTCTATTGAATCTGTGTGTGTTTTATTGACAAAATCCACTTTAATATATATATTTGTGTCGTAGGAGGTGTTGGAATGAAAGAATGTTTATATACTAGAAACATTGAAAATAATAAACATTCCATTTCTGTTTTCGATAAATAAATTTCTATCAATGGATAGCTATATATTATAAACAATATATAGCGGTAGAAATTATTTTATCCCAATACAGAAAGGATGTTATAAAATGAATAATAATGTAGTTAGTAGATTAGATTCTTCAAAAGTAAGTAGAGCAGTAGGTAATTATACTCACATAACAAAAATAGAGCCTAATGCAACATTTTACGTATTTTCTGGTCAAGTTGGAGCAGATTTAGATGGTAATTTTCCTGAAGAATTCAATCAACAAGTAAACAATACATTTTTAAATATATCAAATCTATTAAAGAGTATAGATTTAATACCGGATAATGTTATAAAGGTTAATATATGGTCAACTGAAAAAATTGACTGGGATTACTTTGATAAAGTATATGATGGTTTTTTTGGCAAGCCTTTCCCTTCAATGACTGTTGCTTATATAAATGCCTTAGGGTTAGAAGAGATAAAATTAGAAATTGAAATATGGGCAGCAAAATAACTTTGTCCATACTCCTAGATAAAAATATTTTATTATAAAAAGATGTTCTCCCTGTTTTAAAAAACATTGAGGACATCATATTTTAAAAAAGTATTTTTTGATTTATTCATCACTAATATTTACATGGAGAACAGGTGGACAAATCCATAAAAATAGCTCTCTACAATTTTTGAATCCTTTGATTTATCTACTAAGTAAACAAACTGTTTCCACATGCCTTGAGAGTACAATAATATGGATTTTTCATATTATCCTCCTCATCTAAAATCCTTGTTTATCCAACCACTGTGTTAGTCTTTTATCACGAAATGAATTATCTTCGTTTCCATTATATTTTCCTAACACCAGCTCATCATTAATACTTCCATCCATAATGAAAATTACCCTGCTAGCCCTAGCTGCCACCTTTGCATCATGGGTTACAATTATAACAGTCGTACCTTCTCTATTTATGTTATTAATATTATCCATAATCTCTTTTGTAGTACTACTATTTAAAGACCCTGTAAGCTCATCACCAAATAAAATATCCGGTTGATTAATAAGTGCTCTACAAATTGCTGCACGTTGCAGCTGACCACCTGATACCTTTTTTATGTCATGGTTTGCAACACTTATAATTCCTGTCTTTTTCATTATTGCTTCAGCATTTTTATTTACCTCTTCTCTGGAATGCTTACCTGACTTAAATCCTGGAAGAACTATATTGTCACGAATAGATAAATTTTTTAAAAGGTAGGAATGTTGGAAAATAAAACCCATCCTATTTAATCTTATACTGCTTAACTTTTCTTCATCTACCTTTGAAATATCTTCACCACTTAAGAACACATTGCCAGAAGTAGGCCTATCCATTCCGCTTATACTATATAGCATCGTGGATTTACCAGATCCGGACTGCCCCATGATTGCTACAAACTCACCCTCATTGACCTTAAAATTTATATTATTTAAAACCTGTGTCTCTCCAAAGCTTTTACATAAATTCTTTACATCCAAAATGGTTTTCATAGGCCCTCCTTCTATTCATTAATAATAGAAATAATATTATATTTTTTTATAGTTTTCATTAAAATTGCTGTTGCAATTAGTATCAATCCAATTAATACAACAGGGCACAAGACAAATTCAACTAAAGAATTTGAAATTAATTGAACCTCCCTAATACCTATTCCTGCAATACTTAAGGCAGCATTGACAATCTTTTCTCCTATTAAATTATTTAATATAATTCCGGATAATACTCCCATTATGGAAACAAACCCTGTCTTTATCATGTACTGCTGTTTAATATCTCTTTCAAAAAATCCTATAGCTTTTAAAATAGCTATTTCAGACAAGTCCTTTGCAAGACGTAGCTTTAAAAACAATAAAGTTATTATTACAGCTATGCTCATTCCAACTACGGCAGTTGAGATAACAATAATCCTAAGCTGTCTGGAAACGCCTCCCAATGTTTGGTTTATAAAATCCTCCATGGGGTCAACAGTTATTCCTGCTCCCAAGACTTCAGACCATTCCTTCGCTTTTTTTTCAATGTTCGCTTCATCTTTAAGATTTACTGAAAAAGAATATTTTTCTGAATCTAAGCCAGCAAAATCATATGTGGATTTTGCTGTAAATCCTCCGCTGGTAACATCCTGATAAACTCCTGAAACAACAAATTCCTTTTTATTGCTGCCAAATATTAGTACAATCTTGTCACCTGGATTCTTTCCAATCTTGTCAGCATTAAAATAAGATATGGCAATTTCATTTTCTTTTTTAGGAGCATCTCCACTAAGGTATTTTAGTTCATTTCCGGAGTTAATACCACAATCAATATACAAATTCATTTGTTCATTTTCTGAATCAAAAGTCTGTACACGTACCCTTCTATATTCGTAAAAATGTTTTATTGAGCCATCATTTTTTAAAACACTTCTTACATTTTTATATCCTTCTTCTAATCTTTCTCCATTTTCAACTTCAATAAGTATATCATCTGCAGAACTTCCCATATAAGTTATAAATTCAGGCGATTCAAATGTATTTAATAGATTCACAGGAATAAGAATCATTAATACAGCAATTATTAAGACTGCATAAATGATTATCCAATTCTTAAATTTATAAAATACCTCTCTCACTCCCAAAAGCCAATTCACAGATAATGATTTAGATTTATACAGTCCATCCTTTATACCTTTTGAATCTTTATCAAATCCATTTCCCATTGTGAGTGCATCAACAACAGTTACTTTTTTTAGTTTCTTTAATACACTCTTGCAATAAACAATTATTAGGAAATACACAATGAGTCCTATTCCAAGAGATAAAATTACTGCAAGATTAGATATTTTCATATTTCCAAATGTTGTACTAATATGATTTGTAAAAATACCGCTCATAAGAACTGCCAAGATATACCCGATTATCACTCCAGCTATGGCTAATAATCTATATTTGTTAAGATAAATATTTCTAATATCTAAAAATGGAATTCCTATGGCTTTCATTGTTCCTATTTCACGAATTTCTTCCTCCAAAGATGCCATGATTGTAAATCTGACACATATAAATGACACCATCATTAATAGTAAACTTACTAAAAGCATTACAAATACAGTAACTATGTCTGTTAAGGCACTTAAAATAAAAATCATAGCATAAGTTACCGCTTGACCATTTTGAGGTAAATTGGCATTTTCATAAGCTGTTTGAAAATTAGAAGCTTCACTTGTATCCGTAAAGTATGCCTCTATGAGATATTCATTTTCTCCAACTTTGTCTTCAATTTTTCCATAATCTACATCACTTAATAAAAACCTTGTGGAAGATGCCATCGTAGAATTCATCTGAGCATCCAAAATAAATTCAGTTATTACAAATTCCATTGAAATACCATTAGAATTCAAAATGATTTCGTCACCTATTTCCATATGGTACATTCCCTTTAGAATAACCGGAACCCCTAGTTCCCCTTCCTGCAATTCTACTTTTTCATGTTTAGAGTTCAAAAGCAGATCCTTTTCTTCGTTTTGCTTTACTAATCCTATGTCCAAACGTGTATCAGACAAATTGAATGTTTTTTCATCATTGTCAACAATAATATCTTCACCATATACATTGATCATTTTAATTGTTTGGAAATAAGTAATCCCTGAATAATCAGACATAAACTCATCTATTTGTTCCTGATTGATTTCTCCTTTATGCATTTGTAAAAAATGTGGTGGTTGTGCTGTCTCATATAAGTCAGATATAGATGTAATAGTTTGAACTGCCATAATAGCTGATAAAACAGCAAGACATGCAGAAAACATCATAAACAATAGTAGTGCAGTATTAATAATTTTATTTCTTTTAAAATCATTTTTAACTATCAGCCAATTCATCTAATGCTCCCTTCTATTTCATAAATACTTTTCTTCGAACCAAAAATAAATGCGAATACAAACATAAAAATTCCGGCAATAATGAGCATAAATCCAATCCCACGTCCTTCTCCAGTTCCAATTAATTGCCCGATGTTTCCTGCAAGTATTCCTCCTTCCATAAGCATGGGACCAAACACATAATCAGCTAATGCGCCACATACTGCATATGCCATAATAAATCCTGATTGGGTAATAACACTTATCATCCCCCATGCCCTTCCCTGCACATCATTTGGTATTCTCATACGAATCAATACATCTGCACATGCATTAATAAATGGAAGTGCTATAAAAAACATAATGCAGGAAATTAGAATAAAAATTATATTAGTTGTTGTTCCTACCAATGCCATAAAGATTCCTGCTGCCATTAAAGATACCATAAGGATTTTAGAATAATTTTTCTTAATATCTAAAATACCAATAATAACACTCCCAATTAACATGCCAACAGCACTTACAGATTCCATAATTCCAAGTGTTTTTGTATCAGCAAAAGCTAAAATCATTGGTGTCATCAATGTTTGAATAAAAGCTATAAAGAAACACATGAATGTCATAAGTATTACCAAACTTCTAACCCCTCTATCACTAGTAATACTATTCACTCCTGCCTCAAATTCCTTGAAAAAATTAAAATTATCGTTAATAGGCTTTACAACCTCTATCCTTTTTTTTACCGATGCAACAGCAAAAACAGTTATAATAATAGTTGCTATATCAAAGATTAAAATTGCTCTAATGTCTGAAACAGTAAGTATAAGTCCTGCAATAAATGGTGATATAAGATATTTAGATGTTCCTGCAATTTGAACTAAACCACTTGCCTTTGCATAATTCTCCTCTGAAATAATATCTGTAACTGTAGCCCTATAAGCAGGTTCAAGCAAGGATACAAATACAGAGTTTATGGTAACACCTATAAATATAGGCATTATTCCCTTATGACCAGTCTGTATGCTAATCAGCATAAAAAGAAGTCCCAATGCAGAAAGAGAATCCCCCAATATCATCATAAGTCTTCTATCATATCGATCAGCTAAAACTCCTCCAACAGGATTCAAGAGAATTGTTGGTAGAAATGCAAGAAGTGCTGCTAAAGATACTAATGTTGCACTTCCTGTACTTTGATAAACATAAATTGAAACAGCAAATGCAGTCATTCCGCTGCCTATACTGGAAATCAACTGTCCAATCCAGATAATTATAAATTCTTTCAAACTATTTCACCTTTCTTTTACTCCAATACTTTTACATCTTCCCAAAATTCTCTATAAATAACTTCATAAAACAATCTTCAGGTACATTCAACATTTTTTCCAGCATTGATACCATTGCAGCCATAACACTCATCTGCGAATCAGAGTCCAACTCAAAAATTCCTTCATCCGTTAATGTCAATGACGCTACCAGAAAAATTTGCATATACTCTAAGGGATACTTACAGCTCCAAATTTTCTCTTCTATTCCTTCTTCAATAACCTTTACCAGTATTGGAGCCATTGTTGTAACTAGTTGATTTAATACTTTTTGATGTAGCAGAGCATTTTCAACCTTATGCATGTTATCAAGCAAGTCTTTGTCAATTTGATTAGTTACCTGCATAGCCATAAATGCACGCATAAGTTTTTCTACTGGATTGATATTTTCTATTAGAAGTATTTCTTCAGCATTATTCCTAACAATATCTACATATCGCAACACAATTGCATCTAAAACCTCTTTTTTTGATTTAAAGTAATGATAAAAAGTACCCTTTGCAATGCCAACTTCTTTAATTACATCCATGATCGTACATTTCTCATATCCCTTTATACGAAATAGCCTTTCAGCCGTATCAAGAATCTCTTTTTTTCTTTCGTCATACTCTTTTATAACTCTCATAATTCCCTCCATTTCGTTCTAGACCGGCGGTCGGTCTATATATTATTATCACAATCTATTTCATATGTCAACGTATTTTCCCGATTTTTAAAAGACCTTTCTAAAATAAAAGAGAGCCCATGCAGGTCGAAGGACCGTCTTTAGACATGGGATGAAGTTTCGCTCAAATGCGATGTGTAGATAAAGTATCGAAGATATGGGGTTCTATATAGATAGCAATAATTATTTCTTATAATATATTCGACAAAGGACTTTAGCTGTAAATGTCAAATATATCCTCTAATGATATTCAATTTAGTAGAGGGATGTAATAATATGCCCAAAGAAAATTACTTTTGAGGATAATCCCATTCGATTAACGGAAGAACAAGAAAAGGAGTTGTACAGAACTATTGTAGAGAAAACGCCTGCTGATGTTGGATTTCCGGCTCATATGAACAGGGCATCTCTCCTGATTCGTGATTATCAGGCTATCGCCAGTACGTGGTTTCCTCAAGAGCGGCAGAAAATCATTCCGACATACGGGAGTTGCGTATTATTAGGAAAGCGGAGTTTATCAAATTTAGAATTAATGTAGTTTGTAGAAATAAAAAAGGTTTGTCGCTGTTTCACTTGTATATTCACTAAAGAGATTGTTTATCAGACAAATTTATTGAATTGACCCACAATATCAGCTTGAATCCTATTAAAGAAGAAACAGAAACAATAAAACTGTAGGAAAGTTGTTCCAAACTTCGTTCATTAATAATTAAAACAATTTCATGACTTATAAGTAATAAGTAAACATGGAACAATGTTTTACATAACCGTTGCCATTTTCTATTTTTAAAAACAAAAAAACCGAAAAATTTTTTCATATAAAATTTAGGTATAGTTAAAGCTTCAAGGTTAAATATTATAAATCGTAACATTAAATATATAAGTATTGAGAATATTAGCTCCATTAATACACTTCCTAAATTTTATCACTGATTTGTCTTAATCTAATGTCAGCATCAAAAAAAGTATTTGTTTTAACCACTTTATAATAATATCCCTGAAAAGTTAATGAGTTCTCATTTGGCTGACTTTTTGACCAGAATATATAAATATTGTCATATTGTCCCCTAACCTCTTTAACATGGATATCTGTCTTATTACTATATAGGAATATATATTTTTCTTCAAAATGTTGATAATAGTATCGATATGAATGATTAAAATTAAATTTTAATATATTTTGTACTCTTATAATAATGTTAAGAATCTTTATCATATTCGTTGGGGCTTCTTTTATGTTTAGTAATTCATATTTTAACTCTTTTTCTATTATTAAATTTGTACTTTTATCTTTTTTACGGTACTCCAAAAAGGCTGATAAAGGGATGGAAATAATCGGAAATAAAATTAATAAAACGAGGATTAATATGCCTAGACTTTCAAGCATCATATCAACTCCAAAAATAATTTTTAGCTCCCATTTTAAACTAAGTTTCTTAATTAATCCTTTGATTCATACATTGTTGAGATTCTTAACCCAAATATTTTTAACCAATATTTAAATGGAAAATATGCAAATATAGAAATGAAAATACCAGTAATACCAAAAGTAAGAGGGAAGAAAATCAAATTGATCATTCCTGCTAAAACCCCCGTAATTTTAAAATCCCCAGCATTAAAATAAATATTTTGGCTAAAAAAACTTATTAATAAAAAATAGCTTGCATATCTGAATGGATTTTCTTCTCGTAGTAGACTTCCGTTTCCAGTTTTCGCTGTCCCAGTTGATGTGATAAGATTTCCGAATGCATCGTATTCATAGGTTACCACCGTGGTTCCAGTCTTATCCTTTAACCCAATGATATCTCCATGACCATTGCGTACATAATAATAAATTTCCATATGGATCATACTGGTAGGAGATGGCAGATAGCACCGCTCCACTACTTGAAATTTTTTGTTCATTTTTTAGGCGACTGGCTAAATCATATTGAAATGATTGATTTGACCCATCATTATAAGTTATTATGGTTGTATTTCCATCGCCATCATAGGTGTGCTTTTCCCGGCTTAAGATGATGCCATCCGCTGTTTCGAAGCGATATTCCTTCAAATCACCTAGCTCGTTCCTTAATATATCTTTATTAGTAATAAAATAAAACTGACCATAGGTTTATATTCCCCATAGTCAGTTCATTTTCCAACAAATCTTTAGTGAATAAGACGTTAATGAATAAGAATCGGGATTAACATTCATTAACGGGGAACTATTTTAACTTTTTCCACTTTGAAAGACAAATAATAAAGAAAAATAGTATTCCCCAAGCTAGTAAATCCAAAAAGTCTTCAACAGTATAACTCCATTTACCCTTGGTTAGCCCAAAAATAATATACTGAATTAGAAAAAAAATACAAACTACTAGTAATTTAATAAATTATACCTCCTTTTTAAAATCCTTATCATTCGTAATTGACCATTACGTGAAAGCTCCCTGCGTAGTTTCTCAATATTTTCATGCTGAAACACAATACCTGCAAGTACAGAATTCCACATTGCACGTACTGGATAATCATTCCGTCCATTCCCGCGCTTCTTTTCAAGGGCTTTCACGAGTTCCTCATCTGGCATGTATTCTAGTACAAGATGCAAGCGTTCTAAATCTCTAAGTTCATCAATTTCTTTCCATGAAAACAGATTCATTTGTGGTATAATAGCCATAAGAATAAGTCTCCTTTGGGTATATTGGTTTGTGTCGCTACTTACCATTTCACACCAAAGGGGCTTATTTTTTTATACCCTTTTTTCTTGGGGTGAATTTTTGCCAATCCTCCGTTTCTATCCAAATAAATCGTTATTTTTCGCATAATTTTGGGGTGAAATCTTTTTTTATCGGCTTCTTATCACTTGTCCTGTGTGGATTCTCTGACATCGCAATTAGCTCCCAATTTTTAAAAGACCTTTCTAAAATAAAAGGATACACCTGAATTAATAAAACAAAAAACTATAGCTAGCCAAACCAGTTTTTTTTCAGCTGATCTCTAGGTGGATTTTTCAGAGTCAAATAAATGAGATATATTGCAAAAAGAATCCATATCACTCCCCATATATTCAATGGTATTACTTTTGAAAGAAGATTCAATATAAACCACCTCCACTAAACCAATCATATATAGTTTTATCAGAAGCATTATTATAGAGAGTATAAAGCCACGTAACCGTCATTGCTGCGACTAAAACTGGCGCACCTAGACCTACCAATATGCCCGCAATTCCAGCACTTGCTAGTGACAAAGTAACATTATTAATTAAACTTTCCTTTAACTCTTCAGCACCAAATTCCTCTTTTCTTAAATAATTCATCCCCCAATCAACGGCAACACCAACCCCTATTCCAGATAATCCACCCTTGCCTAGATTTTTAATAAATTGCTTTGGAATACTGGTTCCTACTGTCTCATGAATAGCATTTGATATTGGTGATTGTTTACTTGATATACGAGTATTGATCTTTGATACTTTTTCATCAACTGTGCTTCCAACACCAGCTGCTAATGTAGTAATTCCTGCTTTTTGTCCTGGAGAAAATTCAACCTTTTTCGTTTTTATTGATAGAATCGGCTTTGTCAACCAATTAACGGCATCAAAATAGAGAGTCCCTGCTGTAGGGGAAAGTGTACCGATCGACAGTTTGATACTACTTGCAGCAGCATTTATCCTTTTAGCTTCATCATAGGTTAATACAACCAAAACACGCGTCCAATCTTCCGATTTGGTTATCGTTTTACTCACTTTTTCCCCTAAATAATTGCCGCTTCCGTCATATAAATCAAATTTAATGATACCGCCGCCACTAGTTACCTTTGTAGCTGTTCGAATCATCGCTGTCGCAACATACGTTTCCCCTGCCTTTAGAGGTTCGTTTTGTTGATTTCCATACACAGTCCAGCCGCCTGTGTTTGAGAAGCTAACAAAATGATCGCCAATAAAGGACAGATTATCTGGTTTAGAAATCAGCCATTGAACGTTCGCTGTTGTATTCGGCTGAATATACAATTGCCATTTATCTGGAGTACCAGTTATTTCACTATCGTATTCAAAGCTATTGTTTTGTGCCAAATTGTATTCGCTCATGATTGAATTTCATTTGCAATGTATGTTAAATGCCCGGCATCTTAAAAGCAGTATTTAGTTTTCTTTGTGAATACAGCTTTCTTCGTTCATTTGCCTTCATAATCGTAAGCAAAAGATGTAAAGTTAACCGCTACATTAACTTGTTACACTTAGTTAAATGATTTGAAGAATCATAGTAATATTTATGTCGCTGTATTGCCTTTAACAATTTACCTAAATAATAATTCAGTCCCCATCCTAAAGGACGGGGATTGTTTGATGCTTACATATTTGTTTCTAAAAAGCATTAGGATGCTTTTCAACAAAATAAAAAAAGTAAAATGCAAGACCTGAAATAAATAAATAGAAAACTATTAGAGCGTGTTCAAAAAGTCCAAAAATTTTTCAAAAAACAAAAATGCACCTTAGCGAAAAATGGTAAAATGGAAGTGGCTAAACCACCAAAAATACCAATTTGCGAGGTGCATTTTCATGGATTTG
>DULJ01000065.1 GCA_012840465.1 Caryophanales bacterium | reverse complement strand
TATTTGTTTTATTACACCACTTTTTCGCTGTTTTTGTTTACTCATTACAAGTCACTCCTATTATTTATACGAACATTTTACCGAACAATTATCCACAAGTCGAGAATTTTATAATTTCCTAAACAATGAAAAAGGCACATTCGCAATTCATCCAGCGATCAATTACGAATGTGCCTTCCTTTAGTTAAAAACTACTGTTTATTATTCAATGATGCATGAATAAATTCTCTGAATAATGGTTGTGGTCTTGTTGGTCTTGATCTAAATTCCGGGTGGAATTGACATGCCACGAACCATGGGTGATCTTTTACTTCAATGACTTCAACTAAACGGCCGTCAGGGCTTGTCCCTGAGAATACAAGACCAGCATCTTCAAATGCTTGACGATATTGATTGTTGAATTCATAACGATGACGGTGACGCTCATATACTAACTCATCGTCGTAAGCTGCATAAGATGCTGTACCTTCTTTCAGCACGCATGGGTATAGGCCTAAGCGCAATGTGCCGCCTAAATCCTCAACATCTTTTTGCTCCGGTAATAAATCGATGATTGGGTATGGTGTATCAGGATTAATTTCTGATGAGTTCGCACTAGCATAGCCTAATATGTTACGTGCAAATTCAACTGTAGCAAGCTGCATTCCTAAACAAATACCAAGGAATGGCACTTTGTTTTCACGAGCGTAGCGTATTGCTTCAATTTTCCCTTCAATTCCACGATCGCCGAATCCGCCTGGAACAAGGACACCGTCAACGTCGCCTAGTAGCTCAGCCACATTTTCTGTCGTGACATTTTCTGCGTTAATCCATTTCACTTTAATATCCGCATCATAGTTATAGCCGGCATGACGCATCGCTTCTACTACAGAAATATAAGCATCTTGAAGTTCTACGTATTTACCTACTAATCCGATCGTAACTTCTTTAGAAAGGTTGGCTACTTTTTCAACTAATGCTTCCCACTCCACCATATCTGCTTCTTTTGCATTCAGCTTTAAATGATCGACAACGATTTGATCAAAGCCTTGTTGTTGAAGCGCCAATGGAATTTCATATAGATTTTTTGCATCACGGCATTCGATGACTGATTTTGCATCAATATCACAGAAAAGCGCAATTTTATCCTTCATATCTTGTGTGATAGGCATTTCATTACGAGTTACGATCACATTTGGCTGAATACCAAGACTGCGTAGCTCTTTAACGCTGTGCTGCGTTGGCTTAGTTTTCATTTCGCCAGCTGCTTTAATATATGGAATCAATGTACAGTGAATGTACATAACGTTTTCGCTGCCAATATCGCTTTTAATTTGGCGAATCGCTTCTAGGAAAGGCAATGATTCGATATCCCCAACCGTACCGCCGATTTCCGTAATAACAACATCCGCGTTTGTTTCACGACCAGCACGGAATACGCGATCCTTAATTTCATTTGTGATGTGCGGGATAACCTGGACAGTACCGCCTAAATAATCGCCACGGCGCTCTTTTTTTATAACCGTGGAATAAATTTTCCCAGTCGTAACATTATTGTATTTACTTAAATTAATATCGATAAAACGCTCATAGTGCCCTAAATCCAAATCCGTTTCAGCGCCATCATCTGTTACGAAAACCTCACCGTGCTGATATGGACTCATGGTTCCCGGGTCCACATTTATATATGGATCAAATTTTTGAATTGTCACATTCACTCCGCGATTTTTTAATAAACGACCTAATGAAGCGGCAGTAATCCCTTTACCAAGTGAAGACACAACGCCTCCAGTAACGAAAATATATTTCGTCATTCCTTTCCCCTCTTTTCTAAAAACTTAATAAAATTGATGAATGAAAACTTTGAAATAAAAAGAAACATCTATATTAGTATGTGATGTTTTACAAAAATGATTAATTATACAAGTAGAGAACTTGAATTTATTAAGGGGAAAAAAATTAGAAAAACACAGCTTGCCGCCAATAATGGCAGAAGTCAATGTCCCTGCTTATACTATCTACAATTTAGAATATAGATTCTGATAGTACAAAAAAAGTGCAGCCCTTAAGAAGGGAGCACTTTTGCATTTAATGTAAACAAACAAAATTGTTTTATGAGAGCCCAAGAAAGATTCTACCGATTTCGACTTTTAAAGTCAAGGAGAAAAAAACAATGTATAATTTCTGAAAAAGTAAAAAAAGGCGGTCCTTCATAGGAGGAACACCCTTTCCACGATTCAAAAATTAATCTTTGTCTTTTTCCGCATCGTCAAAATCCTCTTCTTCTTCCTCCTCTTCATCGTCTAGTTCGGCATCATCAAAGTCCTCTTCTAGATCAAATTCATCTTCATCTAAGAGGTCTTCTTCCTCCGCTTCTTCTTCATCTTCGTCACTGTCATCGAAGGCTTTCAAATCCTCTTCATCTTCGTCTTCGAGGTCTTCCTCCGCTTCTTCATCGTCAACTTGATCGTCTTCTTCTGCATCATCATCATCAAGAAAATCTTCGTCTTCTTCCGCGTAGTCTTCTTCCTCATCATAATCATCGAAGTCATCCTCAACGACTTTCTTCTTGCCTTTTTTCTTCTTAGCCTTGGCCGGCACAATAACCTCTTCATCCACTTGATCATATGGGTACCAGCTACGTAGCCCCCAACGATTTTCACCGATGCATAAAAAGCGACCATCCACGTTCATATCAGTATAAAACTGAGCGATGCGGTCATCCTTTTCTTCCTGAGATAAACCTTTTATTCCTGCAACTTTATTAAATAAATCATAGAAATCAACGGCCTGCTTTTCTTCTTCCAAAAACATTAGAACAAGCTCCATCATTGACAGTTCTTGAATTTCATCATTTGTTAACTGTGAAATACTCATTAAGGCAACCCCTCTCATCTAATCAAATGCGCCTTAGCGTATTGGCGCCCAGATTTTTCAGGCCCACAGGACGCGGGTCAATAAATGTATGTAATGATTTCATCTAGTTTCCATCTATTTAGAAAATCATACCATTCATTATAAACAAATCTACCTATAATATGCTAGAGTAATCAAGAGTTTTTTGAAAAAAAGAAGGAAAAACCCGCTTACTTGTGGTTTTTCCTTCTTTATGGTGGTGGGATGGGACATGGGGCCCGGAACTGTGGCTCACGCGACCCTCCACCCTACTACTTACATATTCCGACGATACTGTCCGCCTACTTCGTATAGGGCGTTTGTGATTTGACCTAGGCTGGCCACTTTGACGGTTTCCATTAATTCTGCAAAAATATTACCGCCACTCACGGCAACTTCCTTCAACCTAGCAAGTGCTACTTCCGTTTCGCCCGCATGCTCCTCTTGGAACTTGCGCAAATTCAAGATTTGGCTTTCTTTTTCTTCATATGATGCACGGGCTAGCTCAATGCTGTTCATATCTTCTTCTGATGGCGGGTTCGGATTCAGGTATGTGTTCACTCCGATGATCGGCAGCTCCCCGCTATGTTTTTTATGTTCGTAGTACATCGACTCTTCTTGGATCTTACTGCGTTGGTATTGCGTTTCCATCGCACCTAGAACGCCGCCACGGTCATTCAGGCGTTCAAATTCCTGGAGTACTGCTTCTTCGACAATGTCCGTCAACTCTTCAACAATGAATGAACCTTGCAGCGGATTTTCGCTTTTCGTCAATCCAAATTCTTTTGTAATGATCATTTGAATTGCCATTGCCCGGCGCACGGATTCCTCTGTTGGTGTTGTAATCGCTTCGTCATAGGCATTTGTATGAAGTGAATTACAATTATCCATTAAAGCAATCAACGCCTGCAGGGTTGTGCGAATATCATTGAAGTCAATTTCTTGAGCATGCAATGAGCGGCCAGAAGTTTGGGTATGGTACTTTAACTTTTGGCTACGCTCATTAGCCCCGTATTTATTTTTCATCGTAACCGACCAAATTCTTCTGGCAACGCGACCTAACACCGTATATTCAGGGTCAAGTCCATTTGAGAAAAAGAAAGATAGGTTTGGTGCAAACTCATCAATATCCATGCCGCGGCTCAGATAGTACTCGACGTACGTGAAGCCGTTCGATAATGTGAACGCAAGCTGAGAAATTGGATTGGCCCCCGCTTCAGCAATATGATAGCCAGAAATGGACACAGAATAATAGTTACGAACCTGTTGGTCGATAAAATATTGCTGAATATCGCCCATCATCCGCAGGGCAAATTCCGTTGAGAAGATACAAGTATTTTGACCTTGATCTTCTTTTAAAATATCAGCCTGTACTGTTCCACGAACCGTTTGCAGCGTCCATTCTTTTATTTTCGCAAATTCTTCAACAGTAGGAATTCGGCCATTTTCCTCTTCAAATTTACGAACCTGCTGATCAATCGCCGTATTCATGAAAAGGGCAAGGATGATTGGTGCCGGGCCATTGATCGTCATTGATACCGATGTGGATGGCGCGCAAAGGTCAAAGCCGGCATAAAGCTTCTTCATATCCTCTAAGGTACAAATGCTGACGCCGCTCTCTCCGACTTTCCCAAAAATATCTGGGCGGTAATCGGGATCTTCCCCGTAAAGGGTAACAGAGTCGAAGGCTGTACTTAGGCGTTTGGCATCATCATCCTTGGAGAGATAATGGAAACGACGGTTTGTACGCTCAGGTGTACCTTCCCCAGCAAACTGCCGCTTCGGATCTTCCCCTTCGCGCTTGAATGGGAACACGCCCGCTGTGTAAGGGAAATATCCAGGTGTGTTTTCTTTGTACACCCAACGTAAAATTTCACCCCAGTCCTCATAGTGAGGCAGCTTCACCTTTGGAATATCAAGCCCAGCCAGGCTTCTTGTCGTCAACTCCGTAACGATTTCTTTATCACGAACCTTTGTCACGAATTGCTTTCCACTGTACTGTTTCAAGCGGTTTGGCCACTCTTGTAAAATTTTCTTAGATTCCGGTGTCAGCCTTTCTTCGATTGAAACCTTCAATGCCTCAAGAGACGCGATGACCTCATTATTGGTCTCTTTTGTTTTTAAAACTTCAAGTGTGCCAGTCACTTGGAACAACTGACGGGCAATTTTCACTTGCTCATCCGCTTGCTTATGATAATGGCGGACAGTGTCGGCAATTTCACGGAGATAATGGCGACGACTATTGGGAATGATGATATTTTGCTTCACGACTTTGTCTGTTTTTTGAAGTTGTGTCGACCACTCACCACCGAATTTTTCTTGAACTTTTTCAAGGAAGGCAACAAACAATGTGTTTGTACCTGCATCATTAAATTGGCTCGCAATCGTTCCATAAACCGGAAGCCCCTCTGGCTCTTTATCGAAAAGATTATGGCTGCGCTGATATTGTTTGCGCACTTGCGTGAGGGCATCCTCTGAGCCTTGACGTTCAAATTTATTAATGACAATTAAATCGGCGTAATCAATCATGTCGATTTTTTCAAGCTGGGACGGCGCCCCGAATTCACTTGTCATCACGTACATTGAAATGTCAGTAACATCGGTAATACCTGCATCCCCTTGACCGATTCCACTCGTTTCAACAATGATCAAATCGAAACCTGCTGCTTTTACAACCTGAATCGCTTCTTTAATCGCAGCGGAAAGCTCTGTTCTAGAACCACGTGTTGCCAAACTTCGCATATAAACACGCGGGTTGAAAATCGAATTCATGCGAATGCGGTCTCCAAGAAGGGCACCGCCTGTTTTTTGTTTTGTTGGGTCAATGGAGAGAATAGCGACTTTTTTCTCCGGGATCTCATGAATGAAGCGACGAATCAATTCGTCTGTTAATGAGGATTTCCCCGCTCCCCCTGTACCAGTAATGCCGACAACCGGTACGTTTTTCTCCAGTTCTTTTACCTTAGAAAGGACGGTTTGAGTCGTAGCCGCCGCCTCATCCGTTGTCGTTATCGCATTTTCTGCAAAAGTAATGCATTTAGCGATTGCCTGGTGGTCGCCTGCCTGAAGCTTCTCAAGCTCCTCCCCGGAAAGTTGCGTAACCGTCGGAAAATCACATTCCTCGACGATTTCATTAATCATTCCCTGCAATCCTAATTCACGGCCATCATCTGGTGAAAAAATTCGGGCAATCCCATAATCATGGAGCTCCTTCATTTCCTTAGGAATAATAACACCGCCGCCACCGCCATAAATACGAATATGCGAGGCCCCACGTTCTTTTAACAAATCATACATATATTTAAAATATTCAACATGCCCGCCTTGATAAGAAGAAACCGCAATTCCTTGTACGTCCTCCTGAATGGCAGCGTTCACAATTTCCTCAACGGAGCGGTTATGCCCCAGATGAATCACCTCAGCCCCATTCCCTTGAATGATTCTTCTCATTATATTAATGGCTGCATCATGGCCATCAAAAAGACTTGATGCTGTCACAAATCGAACATGATTTTTCGGACAGTATACTTTAACGGTACTCATCATTTCAACTCCCCCTTTTACACTAATTATCAACAGATTTCCCGGATACCCGGATACCCGAAATTAAATTGATCACTTTCCTTTTCCCTTTACCCCATATAACAGCTGATTGATTTGTAGCTCTGTATATTCCTCAAGCGTATACATTTTTTGAAAAAACCAGCGGCGAAATGCCCACATTTGTCCTTGTACAAAAATATTATGAGCGATGAACTCGATCTCACGTTCACTTAAGGATAGCTCTTTATTGTGAACACACCCCTTGATAACCGTTTGAAACATCCCAACCATCTCGAACTCTTTTTTCAATACATAAGGAAGTGCATCCTTCGTCAAGGATTTCGCTTCCTGATACATAACCAAAACCTCGTTCTGCATCTCATCCATAACCTTAAAATACGCGGTCACAGCATCACGGAGACTTTCAAGATTGCCACGGTCCGTATCAATAACCTGCTGCATCCGTTGTTGTACCTGGTCATAAATGGAATCACATACTAAATAAAGAACATCCTCTTTTGTGCGTATATACTCATAAAGCGTACCGATGCTGAAGCCGGCCGCATTGGCGATCTCCCTCGTCGTACTTCGGTGAAAACCTTTTTTGATAAAAAGCTTTACAGCACCCTTTATCATTTGATCCCGTCTTTTTTGAATCAGCTTCTCGTCTTTGACAGAAGCAAGTACTTCGCGTTTTGTTGTCAAAACATTCCCTCCTTCTTGGGAAAAGAAATGCAATTGGTACTGGGTTTTGTTGCAATAAAACCCCAGTACCAGACAATAACTAATCGTTTCCCGACAATATTATGGTAAATTCGGATAATATTCTTCTATTGCACCTAAAAATTTACCACATTAAGTCTGGAAGCGCGATTATTTTTACTAAAAAGATTGCTTTGTGTCAAAGCGTAAATAGTTCTCTACCACCAGAGTAACCTAGTCTGCAATCAACATTCTTGAGATTACTAGACGTTGAATTTCTTGTGTTCCTTCATAAATTTGTGTAATTTTCGCGTCGCGCATGAAGCGTTCCACTGGATATTCTTTCGTATAGCCGTAGCCGCCGAACACTTGAATAGCGTCAGTTGTCACTTTCATTGCAGTGTCGCCTGCCATTAACTTCGCCATTGCCGATGCTTGACCGTATGGTAGCCCTGCTGACTCTTTCCATGCCGCTTGATAGGTTAATAGTCTTGAAGCTTCAATCGCTGTTGCCATATCCGCAAGTTTGAAGCCGATTCCTTGCTGCAGTGCAATTGGCTTGCCGAACTGTTTGCGTTCTTTTGCATAAGCAACTGCTGCATCTAGTGCACCTTGCGCGATTCCGACGGCTTGAGCAGCGATGCCGTTACGGCCGCCGTCTAGTGTCCTCATCGCAATTTTGAAGCCCTCGCCTTCTTTTCCAAGAAGGTTTTCTTTTGGAACATGGCAATCTTCGAAAATAATTTCTGTTGTAGGTGATGAACGAATACCCAGTTTATTTTCTTTTTTACCTACAGAGAAGCCTGGGAAGTCTTTTTCAACAATAAACGCACTTACGCCTTTTGTTTTTTGTTCCGGATCAGTTACCGCAAACACGACATAAGTGTCAGCAACCCCGCCATTGGTAATGAAGATTTTTGATCCATTTAAAATATACTCATCGCCCACAAGCTTCGCGTTTGTTTTCATGCCACCTGCATCAGAGCCCGCACCTGGTTCTGTTAAACCGTAAGCACCAATTTTCTTTCCTTCCGCCATGGGGCGTAAATATTTTTGTTTTTGCTCTTCTGAACCGAATTTAAAAATCGGCCAGCCTGCTAATGAAACGTGTGCTGACAACGTTACCCCTGTTGACGCGCATACGCGGGAGAGTTCTTCAACTGCAATCACATAGGCTAAATAATCGAAGCCACTGCCGCCGTATTCCTCAGGCCATGGAATCCCTGTAAGACCTAATTCAGCCATTTGGTTGAAAATTTCACGATCAAAACGTGCTTCTTCGTCGCGTTCAGCCGCAGTTGGCGCAACCACCTCGTTTGCAAATTCACGAATCATTTTGCGAAGCATTTCATGTTCTTCAGATAATTGGAAATTCATTTTTACGTCCCCCTAGATTTTTAATTTTTATTTTTTTGTAAAAATAAATCAGCTATGCGTATTAAATTCTGACTGAGGGCTCAGTCAATTAAAACGTACAATTAAAACCTACAATTGAATGAAATTAATCTGCAATCAACTTTCGATTAATAACAATTCGCTGAATCTCGCTTGTACCTTCGTAGATTTCGCAAATCTTCGCGTCACGGAAATAGCGTTCAACAGGATATTCCTTTGTATAGCCGTAGCCGCCAAATACTTGGATTGCTTCTGTTGCAACCTCCATCGCCGTTCTTGATGCAAAAAGCTTCGCCATTGATGCTTCCTGCCCGCACGGAAGTCCTTGCAATTTTAAATGAGCAGCTCGATAGACTAATAGTTTTGAAGCTTCCACCGCTGTTGCCATATCAGCGAGCTTAAAGCCAATCCCTTGCTGGAGGGCTATTGGTTTGCCAAACTGCTCGCGCTCTTTGGCGTAGTTAACCGCCGCCTCTAATGCCACTTCTGCAATTCCGAGCGCTTGGGCTGCAATTCCGATGCGTCCGTATTCAAGATTGCTCATCGCAATTGTAAAGCCTTCCCCTTCCGCACCAAGAAGGTTTTCAGCTGGCACCTTACAATCCTCGAACGTTAATTGCACCGTTCTTGAACCGTGAAGTCCCATTTTATGTTCATTTTTACCAATGATCAAACCCGGCGTATTTTTTTCTACTATAAAAGCAGAAATTCCTTTTGAACCTTTTTCAACATCCGTGATCGCAAAAACGATATACGTGTCTGCCTCACCGCCATTGGTGATGAAAATTTTTGAACCGTTTAAAACGTAAAAGTCCCCCTCTTTTACAGCACGTGTTTTAAGGCTTGCCGCATCTGAACCGGCGTTAGGTTCTGTCAATGCAAATGCCCCTAAAAACTCACCCCTGGCAAGCTTCGTAACATACTTTTGCTTTTGCGCTTCCGTTCCAAAATAGAGAATCGGATTAGTTCCAACCGATGTATGAACAGATAAAATAACACCCGTCGTTGCACTTACCTTAGAAATCTCGTTGATGGCGATGACGTAGGATGTGTAATCCATCCCAGCCCCACCGTACTCTTCAGGAATCGTGATTCCCATCAAGCCCAGCGCAGCCATCTTGTTTAGTATGTCTGTTGGAAACTCATCATGCTCTTCCATTCTTTCAATAAAAGGAGCAATTTCAGTTTGGGCAAAGTCTCGGACCATTTTTTGCATCATTTCTTGTTCTTCGGTAAATTTCAGATCCATAGTATTGTCCTCCTTAGCGCCTTTCCTGCTGAAAATGAATGAACAAGCCTTAGTTTGAGATGAGTGTGCGCTCATTTTAACTTTTGAGAAAAAGGGTCGGAGTCATGTGAGTTCGCCGCATGCTCCGCTTTTTTTTTACCCTAATCGTTAATCGTGCTTGTAAAGATCATTTTGCGCAAAAGCGCCCAAAACGTATTTAGTTTATCCCGCTTTAACGTGCAGTAAGTCCCCCACTGATGGGAGTTTCACTTTATGTTATTCGTATTTATAGAAGCCGCGACCTGACTTTTTACCTAACCAGCCTGCTTTTACATACTTTCTTAGCAATGGACATGGACGATATTTGTCATCGCCAAATCCTTCATGTAGGACTTCCATAATGTATAAGCAAGTATCAAGTCCGATGAAATCCGCTAAAGTTAACGGCCCCATTGGATGGTTCATGCCAAGCTTCATCACTTCGTCCACTGCTTCAGGAGTTGCGACCCCTTCATAAACAGTGTAAATCGCCTCGTTGATCATCGGCATAAGTACGCGGTTTGCAACGAAGCCTGGGAAATCATTCACTTCAACCGGCACTTTATTCAACTTTTTCGTCATGTCTTCGATCGCCTGATACACTTCATCCGCTGTTGCTAGGCCACGAATGATCTCAACAAGCTTCATCACCGGAACCGGATTCATAAAATGCATACCGATTACCTTTTCCGGACGCTTTGTTACGGCCGCAATCTCGGTAATTGGCAGTGAAGATGTATTCGTTGCCAAAATTGTATGGGCGGGCGCAATTTCATCAAGCTGCTTGAAGATGCTACTTTTGATTTCCATATTTTCAACCGCTGCTTCAATAACGATGTCCACTTCACTTGCAGATTGGATATCTGTGGACGGTTGCAGGCGCGCAAGGATGGCCGTTTTTTCGTCGGAAGTCATCCGGTCTTTGTCAACCTGACGCTGCAGGTTCTTATCAATTATCCCCATGCCGCGGTCTAAGAATGCTTGTTTTAAGTCTTGTAAAATAACATCGAAGCCCGCCATCGCACATACTTGTGCAATCCCAGACCCCATTTGTCCTGCCCCAATTACCATCACTTTTTGAATGCTCATGCTTCGATTCCCCCAGTTTTGTTTACTTTTTATAAAATTAACCCCGGGATTGCGGGACTAGTTGAATTTACGTCTTTTACCCGGGAAATTAGCAAGTTTTATATTCGTTTCGGGTGCTCCATGCCGAAACTAGTTTTGATACCCCACTTCAACCATGATCGCATCGCCTTGACCGCCTCCGCTGCAAATCGCTGCGATACCCAGTCCGCCACCGCGGCGTTTTAATTCATGAATTAATGTTAAAATAATTCGTGTGCCGCTCGCACCAATTGGATGTCCAAGCGCTACAGCACCACCGTTTACGTTCACCTTTTCTGGATCGAGTTCGGCAACTTTTTCACTTGTTAAAGCCACTGCGGCAAAAGCTTCGTTAATTTCAAATAGTGCGATTTCCTCTAGTGACTTCCCTGTTTTACGTAGAAGTTCATTAATGACAAGCCCTGGTGTTTCAGGGAATCGATGAGCTTCTACAGCGATCGCGGCATGACCGACAATCGCTGCCATGATTGGCTTTCCCTCTTTAAGGGCGCGTTCTTCAGACATTAGAACGAGGGCACCGGCACCGTCGTTAACACCTGGTGCATTCCCTGCCGTAATCGTGCCTTCAGGACCAAACGCAGGTGGCAGCTTGCTCAGTTTTTCAAGAGATGTGTCCTTCCGTGGACCTTCATCTGTATCAATAACCATTGGCTCACCCTTTTTTTGCGGCACCTTGACGGCTACAATCTCCTTTTTGAATTTTCCAGCCTCCATCGCAGCGATTGCCCGCTCGTGACTGCGTAGCGACCATTCATCCTGTTGTTCACGTGTCAATCCGAATTCCTCTGCCGTGCTGTTTCCATATGTACCCATGTGGACTTTTTTGAAGGAGCATGTTAGACCGTCATGAACCATCAGGTCCACAATTCTCGTGTCTCCCATCCGCGCTCCAAAGCGGGCCGAAGGCATGAAGTAAGGGGCGTTGGTCATTGATTCCATCCCACCAGCAACAATCACCTCTTGATCGCCAACGCGAATAATTTGATCCGCTAACGTTACGCTTCTAAGTCCCGATGCACAAACTTTATTAATGGTTTCCGTCTGGACCTCCCAAGGAATGCCGGCCTCTCGGGCTGCCTGGCGTGAAGGAATTTGTCCTTGCCCCCCCTGCAAAACAGTTCCCATAATGACTTCCCCAACCTCTGACCCGGCGATGTCAGCCCGTTGAAGTGCTTCCTTAATAGCAATACCGCCTAATTGCACAGCTGATAGAGCGCTTAATCCACCGCCAAACCGTCCAAATGGTGTTCTTGCACCACTTACAATCACTGTCCTTGTCATTTCTCTTCCCCCTTTTAAAATAAAGATATGTCAATGATTGGTCCCACTAAAGCATTTTTATTTGACCGAACCCTCCATCAATAGCTATGCAAAAAGTGGGACAGAGAGTCTAACTGGGACAGGAAACCCGCCCCCGTATGAACCTCTTATTGCACAATCTCTTCTTCCTTACGATAAACCGCCAGCTCCAGCAATTCTGCCACATCGTAGGTTTTTACCTTGTCTTCTACTTCCTTCGCTTTCGTGCCATCACTTAACATCGTTAAGCAATATGGACATCCACTCGAAATAACCGATGGATTCACTTCAAGCGCTTGCTCTGTGCGGGTTACGTTAATGCGGTCGCCAACATGCTCTTCCATCCACATTAAACCACCGCCGGCACCACAGCACATTGCTGTATCACGGTTGCGCTTCATTTCAACAAGCTTGACCCCAGGAATCGCTTTTAATATTGCACGCGGTTGATCGTAAATTTCGTTGTAACGACCAAGATAGCAAGAGTCATGGAACGTGATCGTTTCATCCAATTCATATTTTGGCACCAAACGGCCTTCTTTCAGCAGCTGCGCCAACACCTCGGTATGGTGATACACTTCGGCTTCAAATCCGAAATCCATGTATTCATTTTTCAATGTGTTGTAGGCGTGCGGGTCGATCGTTACGATTCTTTTCGCACCGCTCTTTTCAATTTCAGCAATATTTCCACCTGCCAGCTCTTGGAATAAAAATTCATTTCCTAGGCGGCGCGGGGTATCCCCGGAGTTCTTTTCTTTATTTCCCAAAATTGCAAACGAAACTCCCGCTTCATTCATTAATTTTGCAAATGATAAAGCAATCTTTTGGCTGCGATTGTCGTAAGAACCCATGGAGCCCACCCAGAATAAATATTCAAACTCCTCGCCCGCTTTTTGCATTTCTTTGACAGTCTTAATCACAACATCATCACGAAGGTCACGCCAGTTTTCGCGCTCTTTACGGCTAATGCCCCATGGGTTGCCCTGACGTTCAATGTTTTGCATAGCCCGTTGTGCATCAGGATTTACCTTACCTTCTGTTAAAACAAGGTAACGGCGCAAGTCGATTATTTTTTCAACATGTTCATTCATAACCGGACATTGGTCCTCACAGTTACGGCACGTCGTACACGCCCAAATTTCCTCTTCCGTGATAACATCGCCGATTAAACTTTTATCATAAGGAGCCAGAGCTGCAGCAGATTCGCTCGCTCCTTGACTAGCGACTTGCATTGCCAACTGATTTCCAACCGTATTGGAAAAAGCAAAAGTCGGTACCCATGGTGCCCGTGACGTGATCGCCGCCCCTTTTTCCGTCAGGTGGTCACGCATTTTAACAATCAAATCCATCGGCGACAGCAGCTTTCCTGTTGCCGTTGCCGGGCACATGCTTGTACAACGGCCACACTCCACGCAAGCGTAAAAGTCAATCATCTGGTGCTGCGTAAAGTCCTCTATTTTTCCAACCCCAAAGGATTCTTGTGTTTCATCTTCAAAATTAATCGGTCTAAGCTTTCCAGGAGCGTCTAATCTGTTGAAAAAGACGTTGAGCGGCCCGGCAATCAAGTGGGCATGCTTAGACTGTGGAACGTAAACAAGGAAAGTTAACAATACTAATAAATGAATCCACCAAGCGATATAAAAAACGGTGACTGCAACCGGCTTACTAAAGCCGGCAAAGATTGTAGCAATCCCCCCTGCAACCGGCTCACTCCATGTCGGCTCATGACCGTGCCATATAAGCTCCATTCCATTGCCAAGTAAAACAGAAAGCATTAATGAACCAATAAAAATAAGTACCAAACCCGCTTTGAGCCCGCGCTTCAGACGAGCAAGCTTTTCAATATAGCGGCGATAAAAGGCAAAAATAACAGCCACCAAAATTATCAGCGTTACGATCTCTTGGAAAAAGGTAAACGCCGGATATAATGGTCCAAATGGCAGATGCGACCCAGGCACGAGTCCTTTCCAAATAAAATCAATCGCACCAAATTGGACAAGCAAGAAGCCATAAAACATCATGACATGCATAATTCCACTTTTCTTATCCTTCATTAGCTTCTTTTGTCCGAACACCATGACCCAAATTTTGTCAAGGCGTTCTTTATACTTACGGTCAAATTCTACTTTTTTACCCAATTTGATGTATTCATATCTTGTTTTCAGGAGGTAAGAAAATAGATAAATGCCGTAGGCAGTTACTAACAGAAATGCAATCCAGTTCACTAACAGCATGAAATAGTCTCTCCTTTTGTGATGAATTGTGGGCCGCAGGGTCCGACACTGTGTCCCGGCAGGTGAGCCGCAGAACCCGGTCCCTTGTCCCACTTCTTGCTCAGTTTCAATTTTTAAAAGCGTGTTAATTTTCTGAATACATTATAACATAAACATTATGGGTTGAGCGAGCGTTCAGTCGACAATTTTTTTAAAAAAATTTTTTCTTAACTATATGTCAAGTTGTGCATACTACCTAATAGCAATAAATATGATTGAGGAGTCCAAAGTAATGACTATAATATTAATTATATTGTTAATTTTTATAGCCTGGCTTGCCATCGATTTTTTCTTCGGTCGCTTGAAGCATCTAAATTCCGTTACAAAACGAAACTACCCGCAGAGGCATGCCAATTGGCAATTATTCACAGACGGACAAGAACTTTATAATCATTTGTTTGAGGATATTTCAAACGCAAAGCACCACATTCATATTTTGTTTTATATTGTAAAAAATGATTCGATCAGCAATGATTTCTTGAATTTATTAAAAAAGAAGGCGGAGGAAGGGGTCAAAGTTCGCCTTCTGTTAGATCGGGTTGGCTCCTATCGAATTTCAAGGAAAGCAGTTCGCCTATTACGGGAAAGCGGTGTTCATTTTTCGTTTAGTAATAAGCCGAGGTTTCCTTTCATTTTTTATACTGTAAACTATCGCAATCATCGTAAAATCACGGTCATTGATGGAAACATCGGGTATTTTGGCGGTTTTAATATTGGAAAAGAGTATTTGGGGCATGACTCGTACCTTGGATATTGGCAGGATTTCCATTTGAAGATTCGTGGCGACGGCGTGCAGGACCTTCAATCTGAGTTTATATTGGATTGGGGAAAGGCAACGAAGGAATACTTGCATAATGAATCGGTTTATTTCCCGAAATTGAAGCAGGGTCCCTTGCCACTGCGGTTTCTCCCAACAGACGGCGCTTTTATGAAGGATTTATTAATTGATTTGATAAAAAACTCGAAGTCTGAAATCTTAATCGGCACCCCTTATTTCATCCCTGGGTATGAAATACTGCAAGTGATTTTGGCAGCGAGAAAGCGCGGTGTAACCGTAAAAATCCTTGTGCCTTATAAAGCGGACCATCTTTTTGTAAAAGAAGCGGCGTTCCCCTATTTCAAAGTAATGTTGAAAGCCGGCTGTCAAATTTACCGCTACACGAACGGCTTTTATCACGGAAAAATTATTTTAATCGATAATGGGCTTTGCGATTTCGGTACGGCCAACTTCGATAAACGCAGCTTTTTTATTAATGATGAACTAAATTGCTTCATCCGGGACCCGGCCTTTATTGAAAAAATACGAAATGAGTTTTTGATTGACGCCTTCCATCGTTCCGAAAAATTAACGACAAAAAAGTATGAAAAACGCCCGTTTTTACAGCGCAGCAAGGAGTTTTTTTCATCATTGATTTCCGATTTGTTGTAGTACTCAGCGGTGCCTGTCCCCGCACTGCAGTTGGTACGCCAGTTGTGCGTTCGGCGGTGCCTGTCCCCACGCGGCAGTTGGTACGCCAGTTGGCACCGCAGTTCCAGCTGGCAAAAGGCAGCAAAAAACCCTCGGGTCAAAATTGTCCGAGGGTCCCAACAAACGTAGATTACATTTTCTCTGGTGCTGATACGCCAACGATGTCTAAAGCATTTTTCAATGTGATTTGAACAGCTTTTACTAGCGCAAGGCGTGCTCTCGACTTTTCAAGCTCTTCAAGGTTAATTACTTTTTCAGCATTATAGAAGCTGTGTAGGGCAGATGCCAACTCATAAATATAGTTTGTTATGCGGTGTGGCATTCTTTTTTCTGCTGCTTCAGCCACGGCTTCTGGGAATTCACCAAGCTTTTTCAAGAGATCCATTTCTTTTTCAGCTTGGATTTGTGAAAGCTCAAGCGCTCCCTTAAAGATAAGGTTTTGCTCTTCGCCTTGGCGCAGCATGCTGCATATACGGGCGTGAGCATATTGTGCATAATAAACCGGGTTTTCGTTTGATTTTGACACAGCTAAATCCATATCAAAGTCTAAATGGCTGTCCGCACTGCGCATGGCAAAGAAATAACGCATTGCATCAATGCCTACCTCTTCCATAAGCTCACGAAGCGTTACTGCCTTACCTGTACGCTTACTCATTTTCATCTTTTCGCCGTTTTGGAAAAGGTTAACCATTTGAATAATTTCTACTTCTAATGTATCAGCATTGTAGCCAAGCGCTTGAATCGCTGCCTTCATTCTTGGGATGTAGCCGTGATGGTCTGCTCCCCAAATGTTGATCAGCTTTTCAAAGCCACGCTTTAATTTATCTTGATGGTAGGCAATATCCGGTGTTAAGTACGTATAACTGCCATCATTTTTAATTAATACACGGTCTTTGTCGTCGCCATATGTTGTCGAACGGAACCAAGTTGCCCCGTCCTCCTCATAAAGCTCACCCTTCTCACGTAGCGCATCTAGCGCCACGTCAATTTTGCCATTTTCGTATAAAGAGGTTTCAGAGAACCAATTATCGAATTCAACGCGGAATTGCTTTAAATCCTCACGAAGTTTCGCTAACTCGAATTTCAAACCATATTCTCGGAAGTATTTGTAGCGCTCTTGTTCATCTTTTTGTAAAAGATTATCGCCCTCTTCTTCCGCAAGTTTTTGAGCGATTCCAATAACGTCAGCACCATGGTAGCCATCCTCCGGCATTGCTGCATCTTGACCTAGGGCCTGTCTGTAGCGCGCTTCAACAGAAAGAGCCAAATTATGAATTTGGTTACCCGCATCATTAATATAATATTCACGCTTGACATCATAGCCTGCTTTTGTCAAAACATTACACAAGCTATCACCTACAGCCGCACCACGGGCATGTCCTAAATGAAGGTCACCAGTAGGGTTGGCAGACACAAACTCAACTTGAACTTTTTGGCCATTTCCAGTGTTTGTCTTTCCATATTCGGAACCAGCTTCAAGAATCGTTGGGATTAAGTCAGTAAGATAGCTATTATTCATGTAAAAGTTGATAAAGCCTGGACCCGCGATTTCAATCTTTTCAATTGATGCTTTTGTTTTATCAAAATTTTCAACGAGCAACTCTGCAATCATACGTGGCGCTTTCTTAGCAACACGGGCAAGCTGCATCGCCATATTTGTTGCGTAATCACCATGCGCTTTTTCTTTTGGTATTTCCAAAGTAACTTCAGGGATTTCAGCTTCACTAGCTAGTTCCGCCTTAATGACAGCCGCTTTAATTTCTTCCTTTAATCGTTCCTTCACTTGTTCAACGATATTCATCGAGGACTCCTCCTTCATTTTTTATCTACTATGTATATAGGCTTTTGTTTATCTATTTTATTTTTTCTATCATAAAAGTCAGCCGATGGCGGCCAACCCATTCGCCTTGCATTTGCAACTGATAAGAGAGAATTAACTTCGCTTTTCGAGATTCGATATGATTTGTAAAATCAATGTTTTCCGTTTTTGCGACCATTTCCATCATTCCATATGGGCTTTGGTAGGACCCGGAAGTCGTTGCTCCTTTTTTGTAAGTCTGGCGCATTGAAACCCCACCGGAGCGCATGATCGAAACCTCGCCACCTCTAATTTTTATCACATTCGAAATTTGGCCCACATTCTCCATCATTTCCTTATAGCTTAGGAAAGTTGCACCCTCTTTCGAATATAAAATACCCTCTTCCTCAATCGTTAGCCATTCTTTACGGCCTGTACCATCGCGAATTTCGGTCACAAGCTTTAGTCGAATTGGTATTTTTGCTGATTCTTTTTCCGCCATGAAGACACGTCCTCTTAGTCTCTTTAACCTTTCTATTATATTAATTGTATCCAATGTTCGCAAGAGGAAGACGTGAGTATACCCGAACAAGCCCGATTTATATAAATATATAATTGTCCATTATTACTATGAGTATATCCACCCGTTCTATGACGGAAATGGTAGAACTGTGCGTTTATTTGTTTGCAGCTATCAGGAAAAAACCACCCGTTTAATTCAACGAGTGGTTTTGTTTTATTATTAAGGCACCACCGTCACTGGAACTGGTGCTTCGTGCAGAACGCTGTAACTGACGCTACCTAGTATATTTCTTTTAAATGCACCTAAGCCTCTTGTACCCATGACAATCATCGTTACTTGTTCTTCTTCCGCTTCTTTGCAAATTTCCATATCAGGTAATCCGATTCTCGATTTAGTCACGACTTCTAAACCTTGGTCCTGCACAATATCTAACACTTTATCGAGCGCTTCTTGTGCTTCGCCTTCTAGATATTCATGTAATTCCTCTTGGCTTATGAACCTTTTAACATTGCGAGTGTTTAGGCTTAATTGGACGTTTAACACGATGATTTTTGCTTGAAGGCCTTTTGCAATATGAACAGCGAATTTCAATGCTCTTCTTGAATGGCCGGAACCATCAACCGGGACCAATATTGTATTTTCCATAGGGTTTTCCCTCCAATTTATCAAAATGCAATTTTGTATTCCTATTAATTATAATTCTTAATTATAATTCGACAATGGCAAAAATGGCAAACGTTTCTCCTGCAACACAAACCGCAGTGCGGGGACAGGCACCGCTGACGGCACCACTGACGGCACTACTGGCGTACCTACCGCGGCGTGGGGACAGGCACCCAAATAGAAATACTATTTAAAACGCTCGGCAACAAAGGTTGGAACATTTTCTAAGCCATGGTAGGATGGCTCTTTGTTATCTTTATAATAGATGGCGATTAAATATTCCCCGTCCCAATGCCAAGATGCCTCGTACAAGCACTCTTCAAGCTGGCTTGGGTCCTCGATGATTAAAGGTTTCTCATTGTTTTTAAACCTGCTTTCAATAGGCAAGCCGGATACCGTTGAAGCATCAGCTGTATTTTTATTTTTGATTATAGCCACAAACATTAAATCCTCTGGTACCACTCTTGCTTGTTCAAGTAAATTATTTTCCATTAGCCAATTGTCAAATTGGTGATAGGATTTTTTCCATGGAATATACAAACGTTGGTTATTTTCTAATAATAATTCAATTTCTCCCCATGGTTCGCGCTCTGCTACTATATCTGCGTACGGTTCCTCTAGCATATCCGACTTCAAGGCATTAATGATTTCTTCAATCTGCTTCGGATCGACCGTATTAAACTTTTTCGAAATAACAGAATTTGAATCCACTGCAATTTTGTCTATTTTTATCTCTTCTTTTAATCTTAATAATTCATTATTTGAGTATCTATATTCCTGTGATTCATAAATTGGCTTCAACTGTTCTTCGTAGCTACTTTCAGGAACTTCGTACTGGCGAACTAATTTTGAGCCATTTTTCAACTCATAGGCAACTACAATTTGTTGATAAGATTGTCGACTTGTTACCTGGTCCCCATCTTCGATCAACTGCTGATGAAGCTTCATGATTGAATTGATATTTTCCGGATCGTTAAAAAAGTAACGATTTGATTCATTTATGGCATTGACCTGATTAACCTCTGAATATTCAGTAACTGGCATTACATATTCAGGCGTTTCTGGATACTCATTTTTAAACCAAGTAGCACTATATCCGAAATAGGCACGTTCAATTTCAGCTGCATCTGGCAGCTTTTTCTCATAACCAGTCATGTCTAAACTCAAAAGAAGTCCAAGCGCAGCTACTGCAACTGCATAAAGCAAATAGCCTTTCATTTCCCGGAAAATCCGCCATGTTTTTTGCAACACCATTTCGGCAACAATATAGCCAAAAACGGATCCAAAAATATATCCAAATAATCTCCAGCCCAGCGCACCTTGCTGTGTTTCCCCAAAATACATACCGCTGAGCAGCATGAAGCAAAACGTAACTCCATATTTAAAAATTGGCTTTAAATAGCGGAAAGCAATGGCTTGCGTCGCAACTTCAATTTGTCTTTTTTTATAAGCAAAAATCCCTAATAGGTAGAAAATGATCGATAAAACAATATAAATCAAGACTGCTTTAGCTGTGATACTTCGATGCCCAATTTCAGCCATCTGAGCAATCGGAGTTAGATATTGAATATTTTGACCCAAATAATAATCATAAGCAAAACCGTAGATGAAATATTTGACATTACCGTAAAGTAAAATCATAATCCCAGCTGGAAATACTAGAAAAATATAAGTTAGCACAACCGATACCGCTGAAATCCCTGTAACAGCGCCAATTAACGTCGTCAGCGCAAATACGAACATATTTATGACGATTGTCAGACCGGCCCATTTTGCAATATCTAAGGCAGAAAAGTATTTTTCCAATCCAAGCGTCCCATGGACAATCCCTATGAGAATAGCCGTTATTATAACAGGGATAACTAATAGAAAGATTCCAATAAACGCATGATGGTGAAACAGTGTCGTTCTTTTAATTGGCAGGCTGTGAATGAAGTCAGCCGGCACCTTCACCTGCAAATAACGGAATAAAATAACAGATAGAATCACCGGGACGGTAAACATTAACAGCATCTGAAGGCCGTCTAAAATTGAAAACAGATAATGACCGTTATCATACTTGTAAGGTAATTGCCCCGCCTGGTGCATCATAATGATTTGTAATGGCACCGTAAATAGCAAAGCAATTAGATAGATGATGCCAATCCAACCGACATTTCGTAAATCCTGCGTAACAATGCCACGTTTAAACCATGATACTTTCGATTGCATAGCCGACATCCCCCATTTCGTAAATAAAAATTTCCTCAAGTGTTAGTGGCAATATGTCAAACAGAACCGGATGGAACGATTGCACTGTTGTTGTCACGTCCTCTTCCTTTCCTCTTACAATACAAAGGAGGACACTTCCACGTGATTCCTGATAAAGAACATCGAGGTCTTGTAAAAAGCCGACCGGTGTTTCGCCCGCTTTAAAGGCGACTTGAATTTTATGAATATCTGATTTGAGATCGTCTAAATCTCTTTCAATCATAATTTCACCATGATGCAAAATGCCGACATGATCGCAAATATCTTCCACTTCCCGGAGATTGTGTGAAGAAATAAGAACGGTCATTTCACGTTCCGCCACATCCTGGACAAGCAGATTTTTTACTTTTTGACGCATGACTGCATCCAAGCCATCAAGCGGTTCATCTAAAATGAGCACCTCAGGCATGGTTGAAAGTGTTAACCAAAAGGCAACTTGACGCTGCATCCCTTTTGAAAGGCGGTGAATTTTTTTATTTTGGTCAATTGGAAAAACCTGACCGAGCCTTTGGTACCGTTCCTCATTCCATGATGGAAATAGACTTTTATAATAATTAGCCATTTGTTTAATCGTATATTGCGAGAAAAAGAACAGCATGTCTGGTAAAAAGATAATTTTCTGTTTGATTTGAATATTTTCAAACACCGATTGATTGTCGATTTGAACTTCGCCGCTATCCTGACGGTAAATGCCGGCTAATATTTTTAAAAGAGTTGTCTTACCAGCTCCGTTTGATCCCAGCAAACCGTAGATGGACCCTTTGTTTATATGTAAGCTCACATTTTTGACTGCCTCCATGTCTTCAAAGGATTTGCGGATATTTTTTATGTTGATCACTATTTTTCGCCTCCTTTGACGGACTGCTCAGCCTTTTCAATGAGCGTGACGATTTCTTCTTTTTTGACCCCCAGAAAAATCGCCTCTGAAATTAACTTTATTAATTCTTGTTTCATCTTCTTCACCTTTTCTCCCTTGTTGATCTCTGACGGCGGAGTGACAAAACTGCCTTTCCCTGGCACTGAATAAATATAGCCTTGATGTTCTAATTCCCGGTAAGCTTTTTGGATTGTATTCGGATTAATCGTTAAGTCCTTTGCCAGCTGGCGAACGGACGGCAATTGTTCATCCGCTTTCAGCACTTCATTGATAATCAAATCTTTTAGCTTTTCAACGAGCTGTTCATAGATGGGTACCCGACTGCGCATATCTAATTGGAACATGTTAGCTTTAGGCCTCCTCTCATCTTGCTGTGTTAGTTGTATTACGTGTCCTAACTGTATTATAAACCACGATACAGTTATGTCAATAGGAAAATTGGTGGGGTGAAGAGCGATGCGAAGTGCGATGCGGGGAGCGGTGCGGGGACAGGCACCACTGGATGCACTACTGACGTACCAACTGACGTGCGGGGACAGGCACCGCCGATGGTATAAAAAAAAACACTTGAAGTAAACTCCCCAAGTGTTTGAATATGCTATGTTGTATTTATTTTTTAAAAAGATGGATTGTCTATCCCCATCTTTTTCAGGCAGTTGCTTAATACCGCTTTGTCGATTCCGTTCACCTTATAATACTTTTCCCGATACATAGCTTGAACGATGGGGCTAATTTCAGCCCGTGTTATAGTTTGACTTTCTTGAAAACTTTTGAACAATAGATTTAATGGTATACCACTTTTATCACCGTGTAATGGTGGTTGAAGATAATTAATTTCTTCATATCTTTTGTAATTGTTTTTGTCGTAGAAGCGTTCCCTTTTAATACAATCTTCTTTCTCAGCCTCTGTATGAACCTGTTCTTCCATTTCCGTTTCCAGAATTGAAAAGCGCAGTGAGCTATGCCCCGCTGATTCTGCATCCTTTTTAAACAGCTCTTCCATTTTTAATAATGTTGTGGACCCCAAGCCATTCCCCCGTATAAGTGGACTTGTCACGATATAGACGATGAAGCCGGCATTTACATCCGCTAAATAATGGCCTATTGCAAAAGAAACAACCGTATCGCCCTCCATACCTACTAAAAAGCGAAAGTGATTCGGAAAGCTGCTATCCGCATACTTTAGTCCTTTTTGAAAAATATCATGAGGTTCTCGCACATCAATCGGAAAGGCTTGATCGTATAGTTTCAAGACACTTTCTAAGTTTTTTAGATTATCACTCGTAATTTCAGTCCAGTTCACTTCTGTTGTCACAGCGCAACACCTTTTCTACTATAATTATTTTTTATTTAAGGTTCCGACTTCCTGATTTTCTTCTTTCTCCGCCGCAAATGTTGTATGATAAAAATAGGATTGCGACACCAGGAGGTGCCTACATTGCTTGGGAAAAGAATCAAACATGCAGGACGTTATCAAGAAATTGTAAATGCCTTTTTGCGTAACGGGTTTAGTTACTTTGTTTATCGGCTTGGCCTGTCTAATCATAGTTTACCAAAAAAGCAGCAGGAATTGCAAAAACTCGTGAACAAGCAAACGATTGGCGTGAAGCTCCGTACTATTTTACAAGGGCTGGGGCCAACTTTTATTAAGCTTGGACAAATTGCCAGCACCCGCCGCGACCTTATTCCTAAGGAAATTGCGCTGGAGTTGGAGCTGTTGCAGGATCATGTTGTATCGTTCCCTTTTGAGCAAGTCCGGGAAATTATCGAGGGCGAACTGGGTGATACATTAGAAAACCTTTTTCAAGATTTTAACGAAACACCGCTTGCGTCGGCATCAATCGGCCAAGTTCACAGCGCCCATCTAAAAACGGGAGAACAGGTTGCTGTAAAAATTCAGCGCCCCGATATCGTGCCAATTGTCGAAACCGATTTAGAAATCCTCGATGATTTTGCAAGGGGCATGGAATCAAAAATAGCTTGGGCTAAAACCTATGAAATTCGCAAAAGAATTAATGAGTTTGCGAAAACATTGCGGGCCGAACTTGATTATTATATTGAAGGCAGAAATTGTGAACGGATAGCCAAACAGTTTCATTCTCAACCTGAAATTCACATTCCCCATGTTCATTGGAAATATACGACAAAGAAAGTTTTAACGATGGATTTTGTGGAGGGAATCAAGGTTAACAACCTTGAAAGGCTTGAAGCGGAGGGCTATGACCGCAGGTTAATTGCCGACCGAATTACCCAATCGATGCTTCACCAAATTTTTATCGAGGGCTTTTTTCATGGGGATCCGCACCCGGGCAACATTTACGTCTTGCCGGAAAACCGCATTGCCTATTTAGATTTTGGCATGGTCGGCCGACTGAATGATGATACAAAATTTCACTTTGCGTCGATGATCATCCATTTGCAGCGCGGCAACACGGACGGGCTTATAAAGGCGATTTCAGCGATGGGCATGCTCCCGATAGAAACAGATATGACTTCCTTTTATAATGAAATCGATACATTGGTCATGAAATATTACGATGTTTCTTTTAGCAAACTTCGCCTCGGTGAAACGATCAATGATTTGTTGGCCGTTATCTATCATCACCGGATCCAAATTCCTTCTGATCTAACGGTTTTGGCAAAAACGCTGATTGTACTTGAGGCAATTATCGAAAACCTTGACCCAGAGTACAGCATTATGAAAGCCGCAGAACCATTTGGGGAAAAGTTGTTCCTCCTGCGCTACGAACCAACTACTATTTTAAAAAAGTCATGGCGCCATTGGGTCGAAAACGCCCAATTTTTATCACAGGTTCCTAAAAGTTTAAAAGAGCTTGCCAACACAATTCAACAAGGGAATTTAAATTTTAAAATTAGCGTACCAGAGCTTCAGCTTTTTTTACAAAGGCTAGATAAAATAAGCAACCGGCTTGCTTTTAGTATCACTTTTTTGGCCTTCAGCTTTTTAATGGTTGGCCTCATTATCGGCTCCGCGATTGCCGACCAAGCCAATATTTTATGGCAAATTCCCGTGATCGAAATTGGTTCGATTGTTGCCACACTTATGTTTTTGTTTATTGTTTATTCGATTTTTAAATCGGGACGGCTGTAGGGTTTTTATTTTTATAAAATACTAGTGGGCAGGAAATTCACAATGTTGGATTTCCTGCTTATTTTTTACACCCCCTCTTTCTTTTTGAAGGTTACTAGTGTTTGTTCATAGATTTCAATATTCTGTCATAACTTTTTTAATGATTTGTGAATAGTCTCACAAGGTACTATTGGAACATTAAAAACCGTGGTAATCTTATTCATATAAAGAACATTATTTAATTCCGAAAGGATGGAAACATCATGATCAATAAATGGTTAAGAGAAAGTAATGTATCAGCAGGTATTTTAACAATGATTCGTTTATATTGGGGCTGGGCTTTCTTTTCAGCAGGTCTTGGCAAAATAACTGGTGGTTTTGACGCAAGTGGTTTCTTACAAGGTGCAATTGCTAATCCGGTTGCCACTCATGGCGAGGTTGTTTACGGTTGGTATAATACATTTTTAGAGAGTGTGGCTCTACCTAACGTTGGCTTGTTCAACGTGCTAGTTCCTTGGGGTGAAACATTAGTTGGTTTAGGTCTTATGCTTGGATGCTTAACAACTGCAGCTGCCTTCTTCGGAATGGTGATGAATTTCTCATTCTTACTAGCTGGAACGGTTTCTCACAACCCTACTGATATTTTAATGGGTGTGATCATTGCAGCAGCTGGCTACAATGCTGGTAAATTCGGTTTAGACCGCTTTGTCTTACCTTTCTTACGCAAAATGGTTAACAAAGAAGGCCATAAAGCGGAAAAACATACTGCCCCACATTCAGCTTAAAAATCTTCAAAATTAATAAGCAGCAAAAGGAGATTCCGAATTGGAACCTCCTTTTTTAATGCTTATCGGCTTGCACGTCTATTATCTTTTTTGCACCCAACCAAGAATCATTTCGCGCAATAGTTTGCTCGCTGTATTGGCTGTTTGCTCTGATGGGTCATAGATTGGCGCAACTTCTACTAAGTCAGCGCCGACAACCTTTAGATCAGACTTTGCAATTTCGTGGATGGAAGCTAAAAGCTCACGGGACGTGATGCCACCAGCGTCGACTGTACCAGTACCTGGTGCATGCGCAGGGTCTAGTACATCAATATCAATAGTAACATAGACAGGACGACCTGCTAGTTTTGGCAAAATTTCTTTGAGTGGCTCAAGCACCTCAAATTTCGCGATATACATCCCAACTTCTTTTGCCCATTGGAATTCTTCCTTCATGCCAGAACGAATACCGAAGGAAAATACGTTTTGCGGCCCAATGAGTTCGGCTGCCTTACGAATTGGCGTTGAATGAGAAAGCGACTCCCCTTCATAATTCTCACGGAGATCGGTATGAGCATCCATATGAATGATCGCCAGGTCCGGATACTTTTTGAACATCGCTCTAATGACCGGCCAAGTCACCAAGTGCTCGCCACCCATGCCAAGCGGAAATTTATCTGCTGCTAAAACTTGATCAACAAAGGCTTCAATCATATCGAGGCTTCTTTGGGCGTTCCCGAAAGGAAGCGGAATATCGCCAGCATCATAATATTTCACTTCATCAAGTTCGCGATCTAAATAAGCGCTGTATTCCTCAAGTCCAATGGAAACCTCGCGAATACGAGCCGGACCGAAACGGGAACCTGGACGATAACTAACGGTCCAATCCATCGGCATTCCATATAATACGGCTTCGCTCTCTTCAAAGTTCGGGTGACTCTTTATAAAAACATTACCTGAATAGGCTTCATCAAATCTCATTTACATTTTCCTCCTCAAATCTTTACACATTCCTGTCCAGCTCCGGCGACTCGTAAACGTCGCTAAACGGGCGCTTCCGTTTTTCTATTTTGTTAAATTTAATGTTCCCTATGTCTTTCGCAAAAAACGGGAAATTCTGAATAAATCCGAAAGTCCAAGATAACAGTATAGATTAATCCGGCAAAAATGCAAGAAAATTTTTCTACCCCCTCCTTGTTATGTTTATTTTCTATAAAATCTTCCAATACTATTAAACAGGGGACCTATCCCCACAATACGGTTGGGATTGGTTCACAGAACGCAACCCTGCATTCCACAAAAAAGGGGGGAGTTTGTTGGAGCTTATTACTCAGGAAAACCTTGATAAAACGCGAAAATGGCTACGTGCTATTTTATTTATTGGAATCATCCTATTAATCTTATTTATTATCTTCATTGCCAGCTTAATTACCTATGGGAAGGCGAAAGGTCCGCCGCCTTTGGCAGTCCCGCAAACGACAATTTTTTACGCGGATGATGGGAAGACCATTATTGGTGAAAGTGTTCATAATGGGGAGAACCGCTATTGGATGCCATTAAGTGAAATTTCGCAAAAGATTATTGATGCGACAATTTCGATTGAGGACCGGAAATTTTATAATCATTACGGCTTCGATGTAAAGCGGATTTTCGGGGCGATCATTGCCGATATCAAGGCGATGGCCAAGGTTCAAGGGGCGAGCACGATTTCGCAGCAGTATGCCCGTAACCTATTTTTAGAGCATGATAAAACGTGGAAGCGGAAATTTGATGAGGCCCTTTATACGATTCGGCTTGAAACGAACTATAATAAGAATGAAATTTTGGAGGGCTACTTAAATACGATTTACTATGGACATGGTGCTTATGGAATTGAAGCGGCGGCAAACTATTATTTTAACAAACATGCAATAGACCTGACATTAGCGGAGGCCGCGATGCTAGCGGGAATACCGAAAGCGCCAAGCTACTATTCACCTTTTAATGATGAAAAAAAAGCAAAAACTAGACAAAAGATTGTTTTACAATCGATGGAAAATAGCGGTCACATCACAGAGTCCCAAGTAAATCAAGCATTCGAAGCACCGTTACAATTCAATACTGATCACGACATTACCCATAAGCAAATCGCCCCCTACTTTCAGGATGCGGTAAAATTGGCTTTAAAGGATGTTGTAAAACTTGATGAGCGGACGATTGAATTGGGCGGACTTCGCGTCTATACAACCTTAGACCCGGCGGCTCAGGAAATTGCTGAAACCAATATTGCCAACATTATCAATCCGAAGTCGGAAATTCAGGTTGCTCTGATGTCGATGGAGCCGAAGACCGGAAAGGTTCGGGCATTGGTTGGCGGGCGTGATTATATAAAAAGTCCTTTTAATAGGGTAACCCAGGCTGAACGGATGCCAGGTTCGACGTTTAAGCCGTTTCTTTTTTACGCGGCCTTGGCGAATGGTTTTACTCCTTCGACGACCATACGCAGCGAACCGATGAATTTTCCGTATGACGAGGGTCGGTCTGTGTACCGCCCTGACAATTATAATAATTACTATGCCAATGATTTTATTACGATGGCCCAGGCTCTAGCCCTATCTGACAATATTTACGCTGTCAAGACCCATATGTTTTTAGGCGTTGATAAGCTTGTTGAAACGGCCAAGCAGTTCGGCATTACAAGTGAGCTAACCGCAGTCCCATCCCTGGCGCTTGGTACGTCCTCTGTCAAAATGATTGATATGGTGAAGGCTTACGGGATGATTGCTAACGGTGGAAATTCGGTCAATCCCATTTTTATCGAAAAGGTCTGCAACCATCAAGGCGAGGTTATTTATCGAAACAAACGGGTAAAAGAACAAGTTTTGGATCCGGCCCTTTCTTTTGTTACAGCCCATTTAATGACGGGAATGTTTGATAAAAAATTAAATTCCTATACGTCCGTGACTGGTCAATCGATCGCCAATCAGCTGACACGCCTATATGCTGGTAAATCTGGTACAACAAAAACAGACAGCTGGATGATCGGTTTTACTCCACAACTTGTAACAGGAGTTTGGATTGGATATGACCGGGATGAAACGATGGATGTCGTTGCTGAACGAGCCTATGCAAAACGGATTTGGGCGAATTATATGGAAGGGGCTTTGCAGGATAAACCATTTGTAGGGTTTAAACCACCAAAAGGTGTCGTTCCCGCTTATGTCGACCCTGTCAACGGCTTACTTGCTACTAGTGATTGCAAAAATGCCCGTTTAACCTACTTTGCTGAAGGCACAGAGCCGACAAAATACTGTTCGTTGCACCTGCCGAATAGCGAAGAAAACCACGAAAGAAAAGAAGGTTTAGAAGAACAGCCGGAAAAGGGCTGGTTTGAGAAGCTATTTAAATGGTGGTAGAGAGAAAAGCGGAAGCACCCGTTTAGCAACGTACAAACTGGAGCACATCGACTGAGATAAAAGAAACACGGCGAACTTTGTGAGCCGATGTTGACTTATCGTAGGGAGATGGGTGAAGTTTACAAGTTGCTAGGTGCTGGAGCTGGACAGAAAAGAAACCAAGGTTCCCGAAAAGGGCGCCTTGGTTTCTTTCTGTCCTAGTCTATGTGTGAAATTAGACTAATTATTAGTTTACTTTCTTTTAGAAAAAACCTCAAGATGTTCACAAAATGTTCAAAAGTAATTCAAAAATTCCGTCATCTTGACGGTAAATCTTTAAAGTAATCATTCATTATTTTTCAGGTTGCAATGCGTTTTTTAACTCCTCTGCGGAATTGTCCCACATTTCTTGATTAAAGTTTTTCAAAAACTCCCCTAAAACCTGTCTAGATTGCTCATCCATATTGTTCACGATAATCCTTCCCTTTAGTGAACGATCCATGTTATTTACGTGCTCTGGCATTGATTTATAACCACGTCTTGCCTCACTATCAATGAAGAGCTCACAAGCCCCAAGTCCATGATAATACGGTCCCGCTTCTTTGCGGTGAACAGTCACCCAAACAACCCAATAGGTTTTGCCGTTTGGAACCTCGTCGCGATTAGGAAGCAATTTTATCCCTTTTTCAATTTTGCCTCGAGCATGCAGCGCCCCCATATCAATAAAGGCCTCCTGTGTTTCCGTGTCAATCATGACCGGTGAAACATTATTCAGGCTAATAGCCCCCACTCCATAGCCGCCATGCCCGTCTGTCGAATCATTCTTTATAATATTAAAACCAGTCCCTTGGCTTTTATTATTCATTAATTGAAGCACCCCTTGGATTTATTAAATACTATCATTAACATAATATCCTTATTTTAGCATTCCAACACAGAAACTTCACCTTTGGTGCCTGTCCCCACACCGCGGTTGGGGTGCCAGTTGGGGCGCCAGTTGTACCGTCACCGGTGCCTGTCCCCGCTGGCCACGCAGACTTTCGATATATTGATAGGCCTGCTCGACTTCTTCTTCTGTATAACGTTGTTTCGCTTTTAAGGTGAACACTTTTTCTTTGACTTGATCCTTTGGAAGGTCATCAAAGTAAAGGACGGTTGAGACGAGCTCTAGAAAACGGGAGCTCTGTTTATTCATATCTTTCACACATGATTCTAGGTTTGGCATGTCGACTTGGAAATGGCTCAAAAACTGCTCGCCTTCTTCAGATAATGTGTAGCGATATTGAACGTAACCACCTTTTTTTTCTTTTTGCTCACTTAAAAAGCCGTTGTTTTCAAGCTCTTCAACCCGTAATGTTAGCTCTTCTGAATATGGGCCGAAAAAGTGAAAATTATATCTTTCATTAAAAGGAAATTGGAGTTTTTTTGCGATGTAAACCATCTTTTGGAGTTTTTTTCTACCAACGATTTCCCCCGCGTATGAAAATACCTTCATTAATTTCGCATGATCCTGTAACATCAGGCCCTCTCCTATCCTTGCAATATTTCTTTTATTCTCTTCTTGACGTCACCCTCTGGAAGATTGTCGATAAAATCCCCGGGGTAATAAAGTTTATGGTCTGTTCGTTTTTTACCTGAAATTGATTCGACAATCTCTGATTCCTGCGAAAGTTCACGAAGCTCGCCGTTCGGCATCAATAAATAGATTGGGATCCGTTCTCCTTCTTCTCCCGGCCGGTAAAAATCGTATGGTAAATCAGAGGATGAATCCACCTCTAAATAATAATTTGTATCAATTCTGACTTCGTTAAAAAGCTTCATTAATTCCCTTAGCTTCATGTAGCCGGAATTCGGATTAAATTCTATGTACTTGAAAAGATTTCGATTCATAAAACGGGTACATAGATCCTTTAAAATCGCGTCTTCTTCATGCATCCAATTTTGGAAAAAGAACAGCATGACTGATTCATCCATTGCCAAGTAATCTTTCAGACTTACATTCCCATTAAATAGCGAATAAAAATGCGTCGGTTCCAGTGCAAATTTGTAGCCTTCCTCATACAATTTTTTCGCGCGATGAAGAACTTTCGTTAAAATAACCTCCGCACTCCGTGTCACCGGATGAAAATAGACCTGCCAATACATTTGATAGCGGCTCATAATATAGTCTTCGACCGCATGCATTCCGCTCTTTTTAATGACGACCTGGTCCTCCATCGGACGCATCACACGCAGGATTCGCTCCATGTCGAAATGACCATAGCTGACCCCAGTATAAAAAGCATCGCGCTGTAAATAATCCATGCGGTCAGCATCAATTTGGCTTGAAATCAGGCTAACAACAAGCTTGTTTTCATATGTTTTCGCAATGACCTCCGCCACTTTTTTTGGAAAATCATCGCTGACTCTTTTTAAAACTGTATTGATCTCCGTGTCACCGGTAATAATCGCTCTTGTCCATTTTTCATGATCGAGCTGGAACACTTTTTCAAACGAATGGGAAAACGGTCCATGACCAACATCATGCAATAGGCCGGCAGAAAGGCATAACAGCCGTTCAGAATTATCCCAATGCTCGCGGCCTTGGAAAATATCGATGATTCTCCTTATAATTTCATAGACACCAAGTGAATGATTGAAGCGACTATGCTCCGCCCCATGAAACGTAAAAAACGTCGTGCCAAGCTGGCGCACTCTCCGCAGGCGTTGAAATTCAGCCGTCCCGATTAAATCCCATATTAATCGATCCCGAACATGCACATAGCGATGCACCGGGTCTTTAAATACCTTTTCTTCATGTAACTGTTCATTTACGTATGCCATTTTGAAAGGTACTCCTTTCGCAAAAAGGATCATGATTTTATTTAAATTGTCTAGCTCCAGTTTATACGTTTCTAAACGGGTGCCTCCGCTTTTCTTATGATCTCTTTTATACTTTTTCCATTATACATTCTATTCTCCCACCAAAAAACCTCTTTTTTCAACAAAAAGAGGTTTATTTCGCCAGCCATATACAGTTGTGCACTTTTCAATTATTTTATTTTTTTCTGAAGTTTTGCAATTAACTCGTCTTCCGTTGCTGCTGAAATCGGACGATTATTTAAAAAGGCAAATGATTTCTTCCGACCAGGGCCACAATAAGATTGGCATCCAATCACAACTTCGGCGTCCGGATCAAGTTGTTTTAACTTTGGTAATAAAGTTTTTAAGTTAGTGCCTAGGCAATCATCACAAACTCTGAATTCATTTTTTGACATAAGGGGTCCACCTGCCTTTCTATTCATTTTCGATCCCAACATTCAACCGTTCACGTTAATTATTTTATATTTCCCATTATGGGCAACTTTTTTGATTTCCATTATGTAAGCCAATCGGCTTCTTTTATCTATTAATCAAATACACCTTGGTGTATTTGCGCCCAGATTTTATCGAGCTCGCTCGATAAATTACCTCTGAAAATCTGTGGCATCCGCCGAAGGCTTCTGCTTTATTCAGCATGCTTTTTGCTGAATAAAGCTAAACAAAAGTCATTTTACCACTTCCCGTTGCTTGTATCAATGACACAAGTAGAAGTTTCCCGCCTTTTCTCTACTATCCTCACAAAATATGTATAATTTTTTTTGAAATTGTCCATCCTGTAACTAACAGAAATTTTAATTTTACTTATTTTACTTTTACTAGAAAAATATTGAGGGAGTTGTAAGATGTGATGATTCAAAGACAAGATGCATGGTCTGAAGAGGATGATCTATTATTAGCGGAGACCGTATTGCGTCATATTCGGGAGGGTAGCACCCAGCTAAACGCATTTGAGGAGGTTGGCGACAAACTAAACCGGACTTCGGCCGCCTGCGGATTCCGCTGGAATGCTGTTGTGAGGCAGGACTATATGAAAGCGATTGATTTAGCTAAAAAACAACGTAAACAAAGGCAGCGTGCTTTAGGAGAAAAAACAAAGCCACTGTATACGCCACCTGCGCCAACATTTTCGTTAGAGACCTCAGAGGAAATTATCGTGGAAAAGGATGCTAGAAACGAAGAGGAAGCAGTGGTTACTAATACGATCACGCCTGAGAGAAGCTATGTACAGTCTCCAAAGACGCTATCAATGGATGATGTCATTTTATTTTTAAGCAATTTGAAAAATAATGACCATCAATCTACGAACATGCAGCAGAAGAATGATAGATTAAAAATGGAAAACAAAGAGCTTGCTGATGAAATTGCTATTTTGAAAAATCAACTTGAACAGACTGAACGTGAATTCCAAACAATCCAAGAGGATTACCAAGCACTCGTGAAAATTATGGATCGAGCTCGAAAAATGGTGTTATTCGAGGATGAGGAGAAACCGACAAATACATTTAAGATGGATAAGAATGGGAACTTGGAGCGAATTGCGAAGTAGCGCGTGGGACGTAGGGTCGGGTTCCGCATCCCAGTTTATATTGTTTTGGAGGATACTTTTAGTCAAATATGCATTAGAACAAGCGCAGCTAATATAGCTCGCTTGTTTTTTATTTTGTGTGGGCAAATGCTATAATTGTTCTTAAAGAATTTTGTACGAAAAAGGGGAATTAACAATTAACTATGCCGGACATCAATCCACTTTTACAGCAGCCAGAGTGGCGTTATATCGATCATTCCAGTCCCGGATTGTATTTCAGTCCACTCCTGTCATTTGCCTATGACGATACGTTTTGTTCTTCGGTTGGTAGTGGCGAGTCGGCTCCTGTCATTCGCACTTGGGTGCATGCGCCAACAATTGTCCTTGGAATTCAAGATGGCAGATTACCTTTTTTAGAACAAGGTGTGGCGTTTTTGGAGGAAAAAGGCTATCAATCTATTGTTCGCAACTCCGGCGGATTGGCTGTCGTTCTTGATGAAGGTATTTTAAATCTTTCGCTGATTTTACCTGAAGGAAAAGGGATTGATATCAATCGTGGCTATGAAGCGATGTGGAATTTAATTCAACTCATGTTATCCAAGTTTGATGTTGGGGTTGAAGCTGGGGAAATTGGCGGCAGTTATTGCCCGGGAAGTTTTGATTTAAGTATTGGCGGTAAGAAATTTGCTGGTATTTCGCAACGAAGACTGCGCGGCGGGGTTGCGGTGCAAATTTATCTTTGTGTAACCGGCAGCGGCAGTGAGCGCGCTGAAATTGTACGGGAATTTTACAGCCAGGCCTTGCAGGGTGAAAACACAAAATTCACCTACCCTACGATCGTCCCGTCCACAATGGCTTCCCTGTCAGAATTGTTGGGTGAGAATATAACAACTGCGGAAATGATTACGATGATGTTGAAGACATTTGAGGATTTGGGTGCGCGAATCACGACTCCTCCTTTAAGTAATAAAGAACTAGAAGTATTTCAATACAATTATGAACGGATTTTAAAACGGAATGATTAGAAAAACACGTAATTTGGCCTAATACCAGCGAAGCTATTATACACCGCAACAAGCCAATTTAATTATGTCTAAAACTTAATAACAGGGGAATTCGGTAATTGGCTGTCACAAAAATGTTCTGTTTAGTTCACTATATACATTGCTTGCAAAATGCTTAAACGATAAGATAGATTTTTATTTTGATACATGTGAATCAATTTCATAATCCCGTTTTTTAAAAAAGTCTAGACTGGCAGAATTTATTTTTTACTACTAGATTCAACGTTTACGCAGCTAGTTGCTGATTTTTCTTGGCTTTGATACGATCAGTTGCTAATTTTGATGCATTATAAACAAGGGTAACAAGATCAAAATGAACTTTTGCACGCTTTCCTGTACAATAACGAACATTGTTTAGTTGGAAATATTCTTTTAGGTAAGCATTTACTCTTTCTACTGCTGTACGACGTTTAAATGTCGTTTTCCAAGCTTTTGAACCTCTTGCTGGAGCTGTATATTTTCTAAGATCTGTTGTGATTTTCACCTTATAAATTTTTTGGCAGAGACCATCATTCGCTAATGGCCAATCTTTACATTCACTTGGTCGTGTATATTTTAATGTTTCATATTTGGTGTCATAGCTATCATAGCGGTAAGAATGCTCCCTTACACAAGTAGGTGCAAAATGTTTATCAAAGCCAATAGGCTCTGGCTCATTGCGTTTATTATATGCAATAATAGCTTGATGTCCATACGATGAATCTGCATATAAATGGCTTCATAAGCATAACCAGCATCCATGTGTAGCATCAATGACAACCTCGGATGTCAAACAGGCTTTCTTGTCGTATAATAGGCATGGGGAGTCTTCCTCCAGTCTTATAGGTTTGCGTGGTAACTACTTATTTCGACATTTTGGGGAGGTACTCCTTTTTTTAGTGCCTAAAAGCCTTGAGCCCGTAAGGCTCATAATTATGAAATTCATTCACCTATATAATAGTTTATATATTTCTAAATAAAAGCGCATAAACACCATATTCCCCATTTTTCCAATATTATTACTATTTTTAACAATATGTGGTATATTAATGGTGTTCTATTTTTAAAACTTTCAAAACAAGGGGGGAGGAAACTTAAAATTGCTTAGAGTGCAATTTTAGCCATTCCTTGTATGGTCCTAGGGATTGGTAATCAATTTACTTTTGCTGCAAGTAATCCTGTAGAGAACGATTTAAGTAATGAGAATAATCAACAGCCTATGCTTAATGAACAGGTTGTAAACGTTTTGGAGGAAAATGATATTGATTTTTATATTGAAGATGGTTATATAATTAAACTTAATAAACCTACTTCAGAGCTTATTGATCATGTAAATGTTCTACTTACTAAACGTAATTTTGAATCTCAATCAGGAATTACGAGTTTAGCTGCTGTAACATATCCGACAAGTTGGGTTTATATGAGAAACTATGACAGAACTACTTCTAACAAGTTTACTAAGGCTACAAAAACAGCTTTTGTCGCGGCTTTGACAGCATGGTTAACTGGAGCTACAGGTGGCGCTGCGACTTTAGCAAAGGCAGCTGGTGCAGGATTTGGTGGTTATTATTTTATAGAGAGTGATGTTGAAGATGTCTATCATCATATGAGGTATTCCTACAGAGAACTAGGTCCTGGCAGATTTACTGATACCGGTAGTTTTATGGGTGATTATGAAATTAAAAAAGTAGATCGAGCTACAAAATCTTCAACCGATACTGGTGGAGATATTGTTACTAGATATTATAAGTCTACTATTATAGAACCATTTTATTAAAAACTATTTTATAGAATGAGATGGTAAGATGAAAAAATACTTGTTATTTTTTGTTCTTATATTAATGAGCAGTTATTATATTTTAGAGTTCACTTTTATTAAGACTATTTTATATTCGATTATTATGCTAATTACTGTTATTTTGCTTAATCTTTTTGATAATCGAAAAAAAAAAGGTAGAAACCTAGATTAAAGAGTAGCCATTGCTACTCTTTTTTATGTATGTCATTAAATCATTTCTATAGAATTACACTAAAAAACCTTTCATCAGAGGATCGAAGGAGTTAATAGACTCGCTGTACCAAGGAAGCATTCCTGTAATGAAGAAATTTGAGGTTTGAACTAAAGAGAAAGCTTTTTTATAAGACCTGGTAACAGGGTAGTTGCTCTAGTTCTTAGACCATTTACCAAGAGAAGTAAAATAGTCTTTTTTATGTAGAACTTCGCTCAGCGTTTATTTTGCAACCATTTTGTTACGGTGACCCCAATCATGGAGTTGCACCTCCTTTATAAATATAATATAATCCAGTCTTAGTTTTTTTAAAAACACCAGATATAACCGGACATACCTTTAAATACATCAGGTATAAACCATTCGTATGGTTTATACTCATTCACCTTGTACAGATGACAATCATTGGTAAAATCATAACCTATTTCTTCAATACTAATTGAACAACTTTGAATGGGATGAAAGCGTAACAATAAATTCCCTCGAATTACAAATTCCGTTGAGGAACTCATTACCGTACAGAATAAAGGTATTGTAACAATAATCAATAAAACTTTAACCCTCTTATTATTTAACCATTATTTTCACCTACATGCTTTATCAGTAAAAATAAAAGCATGGTGATCAGCTGGGACTAGGCTTAGCGCCGGACCAGTGTTGATATCACCATGCTTTTTTGTATTTTTGTAATTACAATGCCTGTACCGCCGTAATTAATGCTAGCTTATAGACATCTTCCGCATTACAGCCGCGGGATAGATCGTTCACCGGCTGGTTTAAGCCTTGGAGGATCGGACCGATGGCTTCAAATCCGCCGAGGCGTTGAGTGATTTTATAGCCGATGTTGCCGGCATCTAACGTTGGAAATACGAATACTTTGGCATCACCTTGGATGACTGAACCTGGTGCCTTTTTGGCAGCAACTGATGGTACGATCGCAGCATCAAATTGAAACTCTCCATCGATGATCAAATCAGGCTGTCTTTCTTTTGCAATTTTGATTGCTTCTGCTACTTTTTCTGTTTCAGGTGTAACCGCGGATCCTTTTGTAGAAAAGCTTAGCATCGCAACCTTTGGTTCAACGTCAAACAGCACCGCTGATTCAGCACTTACGATGGCGATTTCCGCTAAATCTTGGCTATCAGGGTTTGGATTAATCGCACAATCCGCGAAAATATATTTTTCATCTCCGCGCACCATGACAAACATACCAGATGTCTTTCTGATGCCCGTTTTTGTTTTAATAATTTGTAACACAGGGCGAACGGTGTCTGCTGTTGAATGATCCGCACCGCTAACTAAACCATCTGCTTTTTTTAAATAAACTAGCATTGTACCAAAATAGTTTTCATCCTTTAAAATTTGGCTAGCCTCTTCTTCCGTTGCTTTTCCTTTGCGGCACTTGATAAATTCGCGTACAAGTACGTCAAATTCATCGTAGGAATTTGGATCAAGAATTTCAACATTTCCCAAAGTGATATTCAAAGAAGCTGCCTTTTGTTCTACTTCGGCTTTATTCCCGATTAAAATCGGCTTTAAAACTTCCTCAGAAGCAAGTCTGCCAACAGCTGTCAAAATTCGCTCATCCAAGCCCTCCGGGAAGACAATCGTCTTGTTTTTACCTTTAATTTTTTCTTTTACAATGGAAAATAAGTCGCTCAAATTAATACCCCCAAAATGAAATCAAATGCACCTTGCCGTTTAAGCATCTGTAAACACTTCCTGTTTTCGAAGGAAGATTCACTCTATTCCGCTTAATATTACCATATACTTTTCTGATATTCTTGGAAACAGGCTATTCAAAACGGAAATGCTTACGCAAAAAAAGTTGACCTAGTCTACCTTTTGTCAACTTTTCAAGCTAAAAACTTTCATCTGGATAAAACTATTGTTATATTTGTTATAGACATGAATATACAAAATGTAGCAAGTAAGATAAAGGAGTGTTACGAATGGCTGAACCAGCAAAAACGTTAGATGGTTGGTATTGTCTTCATGATTTCCGTACGGTAGATTGGACATCTTGGAAAAGGCTATCGGGCGATGAAAGAAATGAAGTTATTGCAGAGTTTCAAGGTTTTCTTAGTGAATTAAAAAATACTGAAGAAGCTAAAAAAGGAAGTCATGCCTTATACACCATTGTCGGCCAAAAAGCTGACTTTATGTTAATGATTCTTCGTCCTACAATGGAAGAGTTAAACGAGCTTGAGACTACTTTTAATAAAACAAAATTTGCAGAGTATTTAATTCCTGCACATTCTTATGTGTCTGTGGTTGAATTGAGTAACTACTTGCCATCTGATCAGGATCCCTATCAAAGCCCTGAAGTTTTGGCACGTTTATACCCTATTCTTCCAAAGGCTAACCATATTTGTTTCTATCCAATGGACAAACGCCGTCAAGGCAATGACAACTGGTATATGCTTTCAATGGAAGAGCGTAGCAGCATGATGCGTTCACACGGTATGATTGGCCGCCAATATGCAGGTAAAGTGAAACAGATCATTACTGGTTCTGTTGGTTTTGATGATTGGGAATGGGGCGTTACGCTGTTTGCAGACGACGTTCTAGAATTCAAAAAGCTTGTGTATGAAATGAGATTTGACGAAGTAAGCGCAAAATATGGCGAATTCGGTTCATTCTTCGTTGGTAACATTTTAACTGAAGAAGCTGTACCGAAATTCTTGCAGGTTTAATTTCTAAAAAGATAAGCAAACCAAAACCGTAAGCTCCCTACACATTAGGGGGCTTTTTCCATTCATGGACTGGGACAGAGTCCCCGCCCCAGCGTCCCACACCCCCCACACGCGTTTTTTTATCATAAAAACCCCTACAGCTACATAGGATCTAAATGTAATGGTCACAAAAAATAGTATATACAAGTCACCATTTTCTGTTCTTGCAATATGTTGTAGGGTAATCGCTATTGTGAGGTGAGATAATGGCTGTTGTGCCACATACGGAGGAAGATGTAAGACTTCTGGCAAGATTAATGCGGGCTGAAGCCGAAGCCGAAGGAAGACTTGGTATGTTAATGGTGGGCAATGTTGGGGTTAATCGTGTAGTTGCAAATTGTCTCGATTTTAAGGATATCCGTTCCCTAAGGAGTATGGTTTTCCAAAAGCCTGGTGGCTATGAAGCCGTTGATAAGCCTTATTTTTATCAACGTGCTAGAGAAGCCGATATTGGGTTAGCACGCCAAGTAATTAAGGGCTGGAAATACCACCCAGCATCTTACTCCCTATGGTTTTTCAGACCTGAAGCGGACTGTCCCGCAACGTGGTTTAACCAACAGAATGCAGGGCGCTATAAATCGCATTGTTTTTATGCCCCTGAACAAGAAGATTGTCCACAAATTTATTATTAGAGTGTCAATCAAATATCACTTAGCTGTTCCAATTTTACACATACACAAAAGAAAATAAAGGCGTTTTATACTTATCCTTAACTGGCTATTCTTCCATAAAGTATAAAATTGTCTATCATCAAAGGGAGGAATGTAAAATGGCAAGTAGTTTCCCATCTCAAACGCCAGCATATGGCCAATTCCCACAATATGGTTTCGGGCAGCAACCCCAGATGCCCCAGATGCCCCAGATGCCACCTACATTTTCAGGAGGTCAAATGCCGGGTTTTCCAAGTTTCCCACAAAAGCCGCCATCATCTGCAGCAAATGTTCCCGGAATGCTTCCGATTGAGGAATCTTATATTGAAAATATTTTACGATTAAACAAAGGCAAAATTGTAACTGTTTATACAACTTTTGAAAATAATTCACAATGGAATGCCAAAGTTTTCAAGGGTATAATCGAAGCTGCCGGACGTGATCACCTTATTCTCAGTGACCCACAAACAGGTCAACGGTATTTGATTCCAATGATCTATTTAGATTATGTAACATTCGATGAGGAAATTAACTATCAACCTTCATTCGGTACACCTAGTCTATCCTCTTTCCCACCAAGATAAAAAGAATAAACCACAAGCAAAAGGAGACTGCAAAACAGCCTCCTTTTTTACGCCTTCAAAATTCCCCTATTTCCCTTTTGCAGCAGCAACTGCCAACAGGAGCCAGCCTGCCAAAAATGAAACACCACCAAAAGGTGTAATCATGCCAAGCTTTGTAATCCCAGTCGTACTTAAAGCATACAAGCTCCCTGAGAACAGGATAATTCCAATAAACATCATAATACCTGACCATTTTACAGCCGAAACCCCTGGCCATTTATTAGCGGCAAAAGCCACTATAAATAAACCCATCGTGTGGAACATTTGGTAGTCGACACCTTTTTCCCAAACACCGATCATCTTCTCCGTCAATATCGGTTCAAGGCCATGAGCCCCAAAGGCTCCCAATGCAACCGCTAAAAAGCCGTTAATTGCCCCCAAAATAATAAATACCTTCATCATATTTAAAAGCCCCACTTCAATTCATTAATTTATATCTCCATCTTACCGAAACTTATCGCCATACGCCAACAAAACAGCTTTAAAAAACGAGCCAAAGGATCTGACCCCCTATCCCAGAAACATTGATTTCAAAAAAATAAAAATAATATGGATAAAATTTGAGCCTCCGTTACATATTAACTATGAAAAATATGAATAGGAGGGGTTACCATGAAAAAAATAATTGTATTACTTAGTGTTTTATTTCTAACACTAGGTCTTGCTATGCCGGTCTGGGCACAGATTGACAAAGTCGGGCAGCCTGGAACAAAGGTGGAACTAACTGAGGCGCAAAAGAAGGAGCTTGCCGAACTTCACGAGGAAATTCTTGAGAATAAGCTAGAATTGATTGATAAGCATGTTGAGTTCGGGATGATTACAAAAGAAAAAGGTGACATGATTAAAGCGAAGATCCAAGAAAAGGCAAAAATGATGAAGGAAAATGGATATATGCCTGGGGCTTGCATGCATAAGGACCATAAAGACCATGATATGAAAAACAGAAGTGATCAATAGTAAATCGTCTGTCTACATAAGAAAAGGCGAGTAAGAGTAAACTTAACTCGCCTTTTCAATATGTGGCTTTACAAACTATTTACTTCCCTCACTACCAAACAACGCTTCCTTACTATACCCCTTCCCAAACAACAGGTCGTACTGCAGTCTCTCGTAAGTATCTTCCAGCGGCTTAACAGCGTCTGGGGTATCCTTATACAAATTACCGGTAGCATCATTTTTAACGGATGTTGTGTACCCTGGCATTTGTTTGCTAAATTCCTCCAAGAAGCGATAGTACAGCGGCTTTTCAATTTGTGCCATATCAAGGATATGTGGTCCCAAAAACGCTGGGCTGATGCTTGGCAGCTCTATCTTTTCATCAGTAAAGTTATTCCAGACGACTAACGGCGTTTGTCTCATCCGTTGGTATTCTTCCAATGGCCACTTTTTCCCTTCAATAAAACCAGCCTCTTTATATGTTAAATAATCTGCGCCTAAGAAGGGCATGTGATCTCCATACAAGATGATTATCGTTGGTTCATCAGATTTCTCATAATAATCAATGAGTTCCGCAAACGCTTCATCAGCTTCGACTACACCTTGTGTATAGGTTTCTAAACTGTACTTTGACTCTTCAGATAAATCACTGTCATCAATCCTAATTTTCACATCGTCTTTATAACGGCCTTTTTCATATGGACCATGGTTTTGCATGGTAACGGCATATATGAAATCGGGCTTGTCGGTCGATTCTGTTTTATTGATAATTTTTGTATTGACCTCTTTATCGGAAATATATGGTCCACGATAAGCGGCGCCCTTAAAGTTGTCTAAGCTGATAAATTCATTGAAGCCCATATAGTTATAGACATTTTCACGATTCCAAAACCAGTTGTAGTACGGGTGCACGGCTGTTGGTTCATAGCCCTGCTCTTTGAGAACCGATACAAGCGACGGAATCGGACGGCCTACGAATTGCTGATAGGCAATTGAGCCAGTTGGCAAAAACGAAACGTTTAAGCCTGTTATCGCTTCAAACTCAATATTAGCTGTACCGCCGCCGAACTGTGGCGAAAGAAGCCAGCCTACTTGGTTTTCGCGAATGGTTGGCATTGGATCCTCGCTGAAAGGAACGGATTCCAGCCGGGTTGGGTCCCAAAACGCTTCACTCATGATAAAGATAATATTGGGATGCCGCTCTAATGTCTTTTCCGGCTTTTCCACCGGCAGCCTGCTCTCCAAGTCTTTTACTGTGTTCAAAATATTTTCTTTCCCATAGCCGTTTGGTGGAAAAACGAGCGTGCTTTCCGTATTTAATACAAAGCTTAAAAGAAAACCATTGATCTTGTAGTTCGACTCCTGATTCCAATTAATATTCGTAATTTGCAACCCATTAAATAAATGTTTCAATGGTGTCGACCTAAACAGGAAAAACGAAACGATCAAAGCAACACTAATAGCGATTAGAGCAAGGCGTTTCAAAACACTAAGCCTAAACACGACAAAGTTAATCTTTTTCTTAATAAGAATCAGCGCGGTGATGATCAAAACAACACCAACCGCCGCTAGCGACAGTTTCACCTTGTCGACTTCTTTAATCAGCTCCGGGAACAGGTTAAACATTTGTTGATAGAGCAAAACATCCCATGGATAAAGGTTCTCCCCTAAAAACATATGCTTATATCGATTGATATAGCTAAGCAATAAAATAAAAACAGTAAAGGCAAAAGTGCTAAATAGCAAGTCATTAAACAGGCCTAAAAATAGCAGGAAAAATACAAACAAAATTAGATAATTTAATATAAACGGGTTGTAGTTGTCCTCCATCCACTTTTTGGTCTCAAGGAAATCGCCACGGATGAACGTTTCCATGCATATTAATAAAACCCCTGCGACGACTACCGCGAACACTAGAGTAAACAATATTTTCGCTATTCTGATGGCTATGCTATCTTTCGGTTTATTCTTTTTTGATTTTTTTCTTACATCTTTCCTCGTGCTCAATATAAATCATCCTTCAGCTATCAATCATTTTCTCTATTATAGTATATATACTATAAATATTTACAGAAAATTAATATGGCCTTCAAAATTTGCCATATAAAAAGGCTACCTTAAGTGGTAACCAACCTTAAAACATTCCAAACTCTTACTTTAACGATATTGCTCCAATTGCTGAACATATGCTTTTTCTTGGATAAGATCCGTTTCTCCATTCCAAACTAAATAAGCCTTTGCGACTGTAAAAACAAACAGTGGGAGCACTAACATATTTAAAATCATCAGGAACCAGTTGGCCACAGCCATTTGACCATTAAGTATACTTGCTGCAAGGGTTACTAGATAGGATCCAACCGTATCGAATGCTGCGAAGCAAAGGAGCACTCCACACATGGATAAAAAGTTTTCTTTTCCAAACGATATCGATTTTTTAATGACCGCTTTTGGCTTTTCGTCGTCAATGACCTTTACAAATGGGATTCCCATCAATAACACCAGCAAAATTACACCTGGTACAATGAATACCAGAAAGCCTGCCGTGATTAAGATCGAAACTGGGATGCTAATCAAATAAGCGAAAAAGGCGTATTTGATCGTATCCCCATATAGCTTTCCTGTCTTAACGCTGCCCAACCGCGTGTCCTGGGCAGCCATACTAATTAAAGGAATGAACATAACAAATATACTTATGAGCATAAATATACTCTGGAAAATACTGATCCATAAAGGTAGATTAAAATATTGAAAGGGCATCGCCACATAGTTGATTAGAATCGTAAAAATGAGCTGGATTGGAAGTAAAACGGTTACACCGATAAGAAGAACCCGGAGGAAGTTGTTCTTATACAATTTAAAAGCCTCTTTTAAATATGCCAACAAGTGAATTCCTCCCTTTTTATCTTGGATTTCGGAGATGCTGCCAAACGTCATTGGCAATTTCATGCTGCTCAAGAGGAAGATCTTCCGATAAAACCATCCTCCCTACTTCTTCAGCTTCTTTCCTATTAAGCACTGTGTTTTTCATCATATATTTCTGGTAGGGCTTTAGTTTCACATAAACCGACCATCCAGACATATTAAAAGGCCATCTTTTTGAAGAAACAAAATCCCACACCTTTTCACGGTCCGTTTCCGTTTGGAGCTGAATCTCATTTTGCCTGTATGAGGCGCGGGCCATGTTGACAATGCATTTTCTTATATCTATTTGGTCCTGTTCTGTAGCAAGCTCCTGCAAATTGGTTCGATCCCAGATGATAATGGCATCATCTACAGCCTCTTGAATAGCATTCTGATTATCAATAATTTGATCTGCTGTTCTTACATAGGATTGAAAGGCAGCCTCCACTTCATGCGGAAGAGGTGCCAACGTTTTTTGTGCATCACGAAGGATATTCCTTAGCTTTTGGTAATTTTCCTTTTTGCCTGATTGAACCCACTTTTTCCCGATTGAAGCAATGGTTTCAATGGAATCATTATAACTGTTACATATTAACGCTACATCACGTATTTCATGATGAACAGGGATGGTTCCATCATCCTTCATGATTAGCTGTTCTGCAGCAGGGGCAAAGGTAAAATAATAATATAACTCATTATTGATTCGAAATTTAGATGGAAACACATCCGGTTTTTCCCCATCCTTATAATAGGGCTTAAGAGCTGCCTTAATATCTTCTGGTATATTATGCATTCTGATCATATGCTTTCCCCCCACTAGCTAAACCAACCAACAACTTTTTTGAAGCCGGATTTAACTGTATTAACAGCATTGCTGACACTCTTTTTAGCATCATTCCAAAGTTTCCTGCGGTTTTTCCAAGCACTTGCAATCGCATCGGCATTTTTATAGATTTTCGCTCCAAGCCATAGAGCTCCACCTACGATAGCTACCCCTGCAGCAACTGGTGCACCAACTCCAGTTGCTGAAAGAACAACGGCACCTGACATCAACGTTTCACCTAAGCTGGCAATACCGTCATTTACATTTCCATTGGCAAAGTTCATGATCGTTTCGGCTCCAGAAATACCGGTACTAATGGCTGCCATCCATGGTGCTACTTTTCCGGCTATTCCCGTCCCTATGCTGAATGGTTTGGTTGCTTCCGAAAGGAAGATCCCTGTGGCTCCCGATGCAGCTGTACTAAAGCTTCCACCAGCTCTCGCTGTAGTCCAGGCTGATTGAATATCTGACCATGAGCCAAGGAATTTACCTATATGCTTAGCATTATCAACCCCACTCCAAATATCTAAACCGAGATTGACGGGTGCGCTAAGTAAGGATTCGTTTTTAAAACCTGCCTCTAATTGCCCTTTTAGTACACCTTTAAAAAGGCTACCTGTATAATCTTCCCCATATCTATTCCAATCTATATCTATTAACGTATGTTTGTCCAAGCCTTCTATAGCTGGGAAGACCATATTGTCTGTAATAAATTTGAAAGCTTGATAATTTGGGTTGTCTTCATATTGAAAAGGGAGTGACCTATTATTGTCAGAACCAGATCCATCTTGGCCAGTAGGCTGTTCTCCCTTATCTGGTCCGTCTGTTACTGATGGAGTAGAAGATGGAGGTGAAAACGGGTCTACGATGCTATTTCCTAGGTTCCCCCCTGGTCCATCTCCAGGATGCTTAGGTGTAAAATTCCCCGGATTAGTCGTACCTGGGGAAGTCCCACCTGGGCTGAATTCCCCCGGAGTGAATTGTCCAGGAGTGAACTGCCCGGGTGTAAATTGTCCGGGGCTAAACGTGCCTGGACTAAAGGTTCCAGGGTCGAATGTTCCGGGACCGAACGTACCTGGATTAAATGTCCCAGGCGAAAAGGTCCCCGGTGAAAAACTTCCTGGATTGTAATTCCCCGCTAATGCTGCAATAGGAAGAAAAAAGTTTATGAGGACTATGAAAAGTGCAAATGAACAAGCTGCCGTTCTTTTTAAAAAGGACTTTCTTTTCCTTTTCATCCTTATGCTCCTTTCCTATTAATTTCGAAAACTACTAATACCCAAGGATTTCTAAAAAAGGAATTTCCGGTCCGGTCCCTACCTGTGAAATATCCTGATCACTAGCAAAAGTTATTTCCTCTTGGTTAGCTGCTTTAAATTCCGTTTTCGCTTCGACAACGATTTGACAGTCTTTAAATTTCCAAACAGGGTCCGCATCTTTCCCCCCATTTGAATTAATAATGTTCCTAATAATGTCAGGAATACCTACCTTTGCAGACGATACTGCATGAATCAATTTGCTCCTTAAAACAGGATCATCAGGGATTTCAGCCACTAATACTTCGTTTACAGCTCGAATATGAATTTCATTGCTCGAAAGACCGGATGAACTGAGAGAAGCCTTTCTGGCATCCACCTTATCAATCAGCGGCTCTAGAATATCAATGCCATCCTCCACTTCAATAATTTTCACATGGCTATTAATAACATCGTTCACTTTGTCATAGATAGCACTAGTCGCGGCTAAGCTGGCATGCTCTGCCGCAATCGAAGCCTGCTCTTTTTTTGTAAAAGCCATCGTAATATTGAGCACAAGGATTAGCATGATTCCAACTATTGCGAAACAAAAAATAGTCAAAATAACCCCACTGCCGCGTTCATTTGTGATATGTTGTTTCATCTGATCATCCTACTTGCCACTTCTAAATCGATGTCGAATGGTTGTATCGTATTTCGCCATTCTTTTGGTATAAAAACAAGACCGTGTTTGACCTCTATTTTCGCTACAAATTCTTTACTTGATTTAGGGAGTATACTAAAGTTTTCAAAATACATAATATCGCTAAATCCGATTGCATTTTGAGCTACTTCAAAGGCTTTATCGGTATCTCCAGTTACTGAATACGTTTTTGCGGCTTCATTCACTGCCGATTGAACATTCATAAACGTAATTCCAGATGCGACAGCCTGCCATAATAGTAAAAAGAAAAAGAAATAGTAGGGCATTACCATTAGGAACTCCAGCGTCATTGACCCCTTTTCCTCTTTCAATTTCTTTTTAATTTTTGACATGTTACGATCCCCCCAAGCTTTGGCGTTCCATCACTGTATATCTACGTTTTCGCTGTATTTTCGGTTGATTTCCGTTTTTATTGTTTCAAAATTTTTGTTTGCCATCTCTCTTAGGTCATTACTGACTACTTTCTCTAGTTCCAAGATATGACTAAAACGTTCACTTGTTTTATCAGATAAAAGTTGGAAAGCCTTCCTGCTAATATGTCCCTCATCTCTTAAGACACGTAGTGGCTCACGTATATTAAACTTTTCATTTGAATTGGATTCACCCCACTTAATTCCAAACCGTGGGATATCTGATAAAAGCTGGTCATATTTTAAATCAGAGGCACTATTAATGGCACCCCTCTTCCATTCTGTCCATTTTTTAGCGATAGCACTTGCTCTTTCTAATTCTTGTTTTAGTTCCTGTTGGTTTCTTGCATTGCTATAGATTCCCTTGGCTGCTTCCGCTACTTCTTTTAATTGCTTTTGTCCTTCTGCATTTAGATCAAAGCCAATGACATTCACAATGGGTTGAATATCCGAATCCGCTAAGCTTTTTGCCTGTGCAACTGGATCTCCATCACAGGTTTCAATTCCATCACTGACCAAATAAATGATATTCGTATTATTTTCGCCTTTATAAGAGCTTAAATCTTTTTTAGCTTCCTCAATCGCTTTCGCTAACGGAGTCCAGCCTGCCGGTTTAATTCCGTTTAATGCTTGCCCTAAAGTATTTGCATTATATGTGTTCATTTCATAAATTAATTCATTACTGCTGCAGGAAAGCTGTTTATCGGCTTTAGAACCCGTTCCCTTATGCCCATAGACACGAAGGGCAATATTGGCTCCTTCCGGAAGAGAGGCAGCAAACTCCTTAATGGATTCCTTTGCAATCTCCATCATCGTCTTGCCGGCGATCCTGTTTGCCATACTTCCACTGCTATCAAGAAGAATTTCCACATTCAGATTCTCCTTAAACTGGAACCTACTATCCTCAATGTCTGGACTGCCAAATGCTTCAAGCTCTAGCACACCTAAAGCCTCTGCCGGATTTGGATAATCCTCATGGAAAAGAGCTAATGCTTTGCGCCAATACAGCTCTATCTCCTCATCAGTCGGATTTTCTCCAACCTTTGGAAGTTCCTTTAATAGACTAACCGCCCCTTCTTGCTCTTCAGCTGTTAATTCTTCATACTTTTTCCCAGAAAAAGGCCCAGGCTCTGCATTCACAAGCTCGGCAACCGTTTCTGATGGTTTCGGAAGCCCTTTAATCAATTCTTCAATAGAAGGGTCACTTTTTAAACCCTGGTCTTGCTCATTTGATCCGGCTTCACTTTCGTTATTTGTATTATCCGTTTTTGTTAATTCTGTTTTGTCTCCACTGCATGCAGCTAAGATCATTGCCATAAACAATAAAAGAATAAGGGTACCATGAAGCCTCTTCCCCATGAAAAAACCATCCCCTAACAAAATAATATTTAGCGGTAATATACATGAGCCATTACCGCTAAATATTTTTTAATATAGTCATAGAAAAACAGTATTATAACGAATCCTTGATTTTGTCTAAAATAGAAGTAACAATTCCTTTAATTGAATCACCTTCAAATGCTTGCCCAAGAAGCGCTGCAATGGTTACAACGACTGCACCAACTGCTACCCATTCCAAAGTTTGTGCTCCTCTCTCATTATTAAGAGCGGCTGTAACTTTTTGATAAAGACCTAATGAAATCTTTCTCATGGTCTAACACCTCCTTTCAAACTCATATTTTTGTATTCTAAAAATCTCTATTTAAACATGTTAAAAGGGTTGTTATCCCCAGCGAACATGTTTAATACCACTAATCCGCCAATTAACAGCATCACCGTTGGCATGACTATAAAAGTCGTGATTAAGGTGATCTTTGGGGATGCCTTAGCCGCTTGCTCTTTGATTTTCTCTTTTTTCATACTTCGAATCTCATTTGCTTGAATCTTAAAGGTTGTTGCTACTGGAACCCCTAGACGCGAGCCTTGAATAAGAGACTTAATTAAGGCCTGGAATGCTTCATTATCGTTTCGATCTAGTAATCTTCTATAGGCCTTTTCTCTAGGTACACCAATTTCAATTTCATGGATAAACCGCGAAAACTCCTCGCCCACAGGTCCATCAAAGTATGGAACAATATCCCATAATGCCTGATCAAGCCCCACGCCCGCTTGCAGCGTTACGCTAACTGTATCCATAAAATCCGGCAACACAAGCCCTAGTTCATCCTGTCTTTTTTGCGCCTTATTTTTCAACCAGAAAATAACACTAAAGTAACCAAAGAGCGGCAAAAGGATGATTAAGATTTGTGAAAACGGAAAGTGCATGATAATAAGGAAAAATCCAAATACAAAGCCGACAAGAAAAAGAAAAATCTTTAACCCCTGAAAGCGGTCCACGGTTAATCCATAGGGATAATTGGCTTGCATCAGCCATCTTCCCACATCCTCGGCTTCACTAAAGAAATTGATTCGATTCCCGATGACCGAAAAATCATCTGCGTAATAGAAGGTTTTCTCTAGTAATCTTTCACGCGAACTTTTTCTTTTCTTAATATGAAAACGGTTCGTAAATACCTCTTCTTGTAGGTGTTCTTTAAGCTCCTGTTTATTGACCGCATAGTGATAAAAGGACTTCAAACCAATCGTTAGTAAAAACAGGGACATAATGACACAAATTAAAATTAATCCATCCATCACATTACACCCTTATATTCGTTACTTTTTTTATTAAAAAGAAGGTTAATGCTGTTCCAATTACAAATACGGCTAAAAGCACTAAGCCAATTCCTGAAAATAAAGGATCAATAAAGCCTTCATTGATATTGTTCATGATTAACAGCAAAAAGATCGGAAGAACTGGCACAATATAAGCGACATATCGTTGTTCCGCTGTCATAGTCTTAATTTCCTGCAGCAATAGCTTTCTTTCTTCCATCGTCTGACCCATTTCATCCATAACAGCATGGATGTTTCCACCTGCTTGTTTTTGAATAAGAAGGGTGGCCGCAAATAGCTGAAACTCCCTGGAAGGAATTCTTTTCTGCATGTTTTTTAATGCTCGATTAAAATCAACCCCAAACTGAATTTCGCCGTAAAGTCGATTAAATTCAGATTTAGCGGGATCATTCAACTCTTGGGCTGCAATCCCAATGCCTTGTGTTAACGTCATTCCCGATCTTGTAGCATTTGCCATTATCCTGCATATTTCCGGAAGTTGATCATTCATTCTCTCTTCAAATTTATTGCGGCGAATAATGAACAGCGCACGCCTGATGACTTCCATCACAATAAAGGAAACAAGAATATTGATCGGAAACTTGATGCTAAAGAAGGTATTTAACAACAAAGAGGCTGTAAAAACGCCAAAAAGTAAGATTCCATAGAATTCTGAAGGCATCAATTGAATATTGGCACGTCTTAATTGTTCAGTCGTGTTTTGGCCCATCTTGGTCTCGTCAAATTTATCTCCTAAAACCAAGATGAAACTTTTGCGCTTTTTGTTATTTCCAAACAGCTTTCCGACCTTGTTTCTCCAATCCTTTTTTGAATTTCGATAGCCTAGTAGGTTATATAATCCCCAGAGCCCGAATAATACAGCCAAACTATAAAGTATAGATATGGTCACTACTATTCACCTCCTCTTCGGCAGCAAAAATAGATTTATCGATGTCAGCTCCAAACACTCTCAATCTCTCTAAGCAATCAGGGATAATACCTGTTGGAGTAAAATAGCCCAGTACCTTGCCGTCATGATCTATACCCGTTCGTTTAAATTTAAAGATCTCTTGGATCTCTGAACTTCCATCTTGGTTTTTCACCACTTCTGAAATGGAGACTAACTTTCGCTGTCCATCAGGAAGACGAATGCCTTGAATAATCAGATCAATAGCCCCAACAATGTATTCTCTGATAACCTTGGATGGTAAATCCATTCCAGCCATAATAACCATCCCCTCTACACGCTTTAAAGCATCGAGTGGAGAATTGGCGTGCACAGTCGTAAGTGAACCTTCATGACCCGTGTTCATCGCTTGGAGCATGTCAAACGCTTCTGCTCCCCGCACCTCACCAACAATAATGCGGTCCGGCCTCATCCGAAGGGCATTTCGCACCAATTGACGAATCGTTATTTCTCCTTTTCCCTCCACGTTTGGAGGACGTGCTTCCATGCCCACTACATTGGGGCGGTCTAATCTTAATTCCGCTGAGTCTTCAATCGTAATCACCCGTTCTCCGCTTGGAACGAATCTAGCCAGTGCGTTAAGGAGCGTTGTCTTACCGCTGCCTGTACCTCCTGATATAAGTACACTCATTTTGGAAAAAACAGTAGCCTGAATGAATTGCGCCATCGCTTCATTTAAGGAATCAAAGTCAATCAGGTCACTCATTTTAAATGGATCCGCCCGAAACTTTCTGATCGAGATTAAAGTGCCATTCAAGCTCACAGGGGGAATGACTGCATTCACACGGCTTCCGTCACGCAAACGTGCATCAACCATCGGAGAGCTTTCGTCAATACGTCTTCCCAAAGGGGCGACAACTCGGTCAATAATATGTCTAACATGCTCCTCATCACGGAACTGCAGATTGGTTAGCTGTAATTGACCTTTCTTCTCGATATAAACCTCTTTATGCCCATTTATCAGAATCTCTGTTATTTCATCATCACATAGAAGAGGCTCAAGAGGACCGAAACCAACGGATTCATCAATTAATCGTGTAAGCAAATTCTCCCTATCACTTTTCGATATGATCACTTTTTCCTCTGTCATGAACTGACTTATTAAGCGCTCAATCGCTAATCGTTTTTCACCTTGACTTAGGCTCGTAAGCTGCTCAAGATCAGTTTCTTTCAGCAATCTCGCCTTATAATGCTCAATAAGTTCCTCAATATAGGGGCTTCCGTACGTAGAATAGCTTACTTGTATCTCATTTCTATCTTGTTGTTTCATTCCCGTACTACGATTAAATAACGACATCCATTACCCTCCTTCCTGACTACAGACTCCAACCTACTTAAGAATCGACAAGACCCATTTACGGACATCCTTCGCAACAGGGGTTAGCATCTTTTCCTTCGTTGCCTTTCTTAATGGTTCTCCTTTATTGATTAGCGTCTGAATCCCTTTTATATCTCTTCTTACTTCCGCACTGACCGGTGCAGACAGTAAATTTTTCACATCTGCAGGTGTAAGCTCGTTATCTCTGCCTTTTTGATTTACGACAATTTGGAGTCGGTCTTCTGTATCCATTCCAAGTCGTTTAAACAGTTCTTCAACGTGTTTTAAAACATGGAGTGACGGCGTATCGAGATTCAAAACGTAATAGATCATATCCGCTTCCTCTAAAGCAACATACGTATTAGCTGTCATATTGGACGGCAAATCGACAATGACAAAATCATAACTTCTTCGGCAAGCACGAAGTAATTTTGTAAAAAAGTCCTCGTTCAAGCCTTCTCCTATTTCTGCATCTCTCGGGCTTAATAAAATTTCCATCTTGGAATAGGGCTCTTTATCACTGACATTGCGAATATGGTTTTCATTCAATTCATTGATTACCGGTTTCAAAGCAGCTAGGGAACGATTGCTTTCCAGTCCTAAATAGGTATCTGCTCCACCGAATTGCAAATTCATATCAATCAGGATCACCTGGGCTGTCGACTCAAGCTTCAGCGTTTGAGCAAAAGTACTGGCCAAAAGGGTCGTACCGCTGCCTCCTTTTCCACTGTAAAAAGAAAAGATCTGCCCGCGTCCCCTTCTTAAGCCAGATCCTGAAGTAATACTCTGTAACCCTCCACTATTTTTTTGCTCCTTCGCAATCAATAAAATCCTTTCCATTCGGTCACTAAACTGGCTTGATTCATCAGGAAGAATGAAGAAGTCCGTCGCTCCCGCTCTTGATGCATCACGCAATAGCAGGAAGTCCTGGCCTTTAAGAATAAAAACGATGATGATGTTTGGATATTCGCTATGAATATATTGAATCAACTCTATCCCTGATTCATCATCAGGATTCACAAGTAGTACAATATCTGGTGCAATCCGATCAATTTCTATGCGAACATCAGAGGGTGTTGCCTGCTGTAGATCAGGGTACATTTGTAATGCCCTCTCTGAAATTTGTTCAGTCATTAGCTTATCGTCACTAACAAGAAGAATATTGCTTCCCGAACTCATGTAAGTACCTCCGATTTTAACTCTATTCTTACGGCTGTGCAGGTGGCTGTGCTGGCTGGCCTGGTTGTACAGCTGGATCCGATTTTGCAGCTGGATTTGCTGATTGCTTTTCTGGTGTTCCTTCTTTTGCTGCTCCCTTTTCCGGTTGTTCCTGACCTACATTGGCTTTCAGAATTCTGATGCTGTCTGCGTAATTTTGCATGTGAATGAGCCTAGATGCGTCCTGTTTAGAAACTTCAAGATGCAGACCTATCGATTCCTTTTTGTCATTCACAAGTACTTTAAAAACTAAAACATCTGACATGAAAATTTCCGTCTTTGGAGCACCATCAAATTGATGCGAAACAACAATGTCTACTCGGTCTTGATCATTTATGTTATCATCAAAGGAGACTTTATCACTCCACATCAAGGCTACTTTACGGTTATTGGGATCACCAACATTTGAAAAGTCTTTTAAAATACTTTCCGTTATAATCGTTTCCGCCGTTATCGGAACAATCGAAACTTTATTTGTTATCTTTTCCGCTTCACTAACCTCAATGTAATCATCAGCAACGAATTTATTTGGAAGATCAATAATCTTAATATCATCAGGGCTGATTATTGTTCTAGAATCAATCTTTTGGCTAGCTACATAAACCTTCTTCGTTCCTCCCAAACTCTCATTTAACTCGTTCACCTTCATCAGGAACATAAACCCGGCTACAGCAGCAAGCAATAATGAAATGGAAATAAAGATTATCGCTCTTCTTTTTGACTCCAACATCTAATTCTTCTCCTCTAAAGTTATATCACTATAATTTAATACCCCATATTTTCACACTATGATTATCTCTAAATTTACCAATACTTAAATTATCATCTCCTTACACTTTCGTCAAACTGTCCCAGGACTATGTCGAATCCTGTCTGTTAAATTATCCCTATTAATACTCTGAATTCGAAGTATTATTTAGGAATAAAGGTTTAATAACAAGTAGGACAAAAAGCACTAATTTTATCTTTGAAACGAAACATTTGTATAAAATATTAAATATGTTAAGTTTCATAGGCATATATTCCCTTTTTTTACCTACGCTTTTCAGACAAAAAAAGTCGCTTCCCCACTGTATCGTGGAAAAGCGAAATCGTAGCAAAAGACGATTCTTTTGCTTCTTCTATATTTTAGATCTCTTAATCATTTGATTGATCACCTCAGACAAAACAAGACCAATCGCAATTGATCCTGACAACATAAAGGCCTTAGTTGCTAATTGAACAGCCATGCTGTAATCATTTTCGACAATATGCCGCATTGCATCATAAGCCATTCCCCCGGGAACGAGCGGGATAATGCCAGAAACATTAAAGACGATAATCGGCGTTTTATAAAACTTTGCAAACGTTTGGCTGATAATTGCAATAAAAACCGCCGCTACCAACGTTGCCAGCAACATATCTACACTAAAATAACTCACAAGCGCTATATAGATGAACCAGCCTACCATTCCGACGAAGCCACATTGGGGTAGCGCCTTCTTCGGGACATTAAAAATAATCCCAAAAGCCGCCGAAGCAATAAAGCTAGTAATAAGGTGCTCTACTATAAACATAAATTGAATCCTTTCAAGTTTGATTGGTGTTGGCACCGGCGGTCGGTACGCCAGTTGGTACATCACTGGTGCGCTCACTGGTGCCTGTCCCCGTATGCCAGTTGATACGTCAGTTGACGCGTCACCGGTGCCTGTCCCCCAAAATTAATAGAATGTGATGACGACGGCGACTCCGGCTCCGATCGCAAAGGCTGTTAAGAAGGCTTCCGCCCCTTTGGAGAGGCCAGATACTAGATGGCCAGCCATTAAATCCCTTACCGCATTTGTAATTAAAAGCCCGGGTACAAGCGGCATAACGGAGCCGATAATGATCTTATCGAGTTCCTGTCCCATTCCTGTTTTCACAAAAAACACCGCCAATAAACCAATTAAAAATGATGTTAAAAATTCCGAAAAGAATTTAATATTTACGACACGATTTACATTTATGAAAAAGGTAAAACCTAATCCCCCGGTAACGAGAGCCGGCAAGAAGTCATACCAGCCCCCTTTAAACATAATTAAAAAACAGGCGCTTGCAATCGCTGCGGCCGCAATTTGGGCAAGAATCGGATAGGCATGTGTTGTCGATTCAATTTTCTGCAGCTCTTCATTGGCTTGTTGGAGTGTTATTTCCTTACTAGCAATGCTTCGGGAAACACTATTAACGAGCGTCACTTTTTGGAGGTCAGTCGACCTTTCCGTGATCCTGATAATTCTTGTTGCCTCCATTTGATCAACCGCAAAAATAATACCCGTTGGCGTGACATAACTATGTGAATTTTTGAAGCCATAGGTTGCCGCGATACGCATCATCGTATCCTCGACACGGTATGTCTCCGCCCCGCCTTGTAGCATTAACTTCCCCGCCAACAAACAGCATTCCACTACTTCATTTATTTCCGTTGATTGATTTGAATTTGATTCCATATGCAATTCTCTCCACTTTTAATAGAAATAGGACCTTTTCATGAATATTAAGTTTATTGCTTATATACTATCCTACTTCGTTTTCGTAAAGCCTCCTAAATTTTAATGAAAAACTGCAACTTTAACAACATAAATGCACTAAATTATCTTTAGTATAGCCCAATCCTTGAAGTAGTCTGGGAGTTCTTTACACTTTACGGTAATTTGTTCGTTTACCTAGAACCTTTTGACGCTTTACCCGTAAAATATTAATATTTACTCAGAAACAGCAAAGTCCCCTCCAGGAAGCAGGTTTGAAACCGACTTCCCGGAGGGGCTACTATAATCAATTCTGCCGCAATTATATTACATCCAACAAAATCGTCACTTTAAATAAATCACCATCAACATCAATTTCTAATTCACCATCATGGAGATCAACAATCGACTTGGCAATCGCCAGCCCAAGCCCGGATCCTTCCGTTTGCCTTGAGGCATCGCCACGTTTAAAGCGTTCAAACAATTCATTAATGTCCCCGCCAAGCTCATATTTAGCGATATTTTTAAATGAAATTTCAACTTTATCTCCAACCTGGTTCATAGAAATATAGACCCTCGTATTCTCAAGCGAATATTTGAGGATGTTGCCAATCATATTATCAAACACACGCCACATTTTTTGACCATCGACAACTGCATAAATTGGCTTTTCAGGGTTTGTCACTCTAAACTGTAGTGTGGATTCACTTATTTTTTCATTATACTCCGCAAGAGCCTGCTCCAATAATTGAGCCAAATCTACCTTTTCTTTGATAAGCTCAATATTGCCGCTCGCCATTTTCGAAACTTCAAATAAATCATCTATTAAAACCTTCAAACGTTTTGACTTTCGGTCAATAATTTCGAGATAGGAATCGCGCTCATCCGCACCAAGGTTCGGAGTTTTTAATAACTCCGTATACGTAATGATTGATGTTAACGGCGTCCTGAGATCATGACTTACATTGGTAATTAACTCCGTTTTCAAGCGCTCACTTTTCGCTTGCTCTTTCTGGGAAGCCTTGACGCCATACTTTAACGTATTAATATTTCCTGCTAGTTTTGCAAGTACGGATTTGCCGACAATCGGCAGGTCCGGTTCGAAATTACCCGCTGCTAATTCACTCGTATTTCTTACAATTCGATTAAAATAGCCGATGCGTTTTAGAATTAGAATTAGTAAAGGCACCCCTATCAGCAGCATGGTTGGAAAATATAGGATTAAAAATTTCGGCTCTAAAACTACAACCGCTGCTCCAAGCCCAAACGCAAACACCATTGCTAAAATAACGATAACTTGAGTTCCAACACTTCTGTTTAAAAACACACCCTTGAGGGCTTCGTTCATTCTAATAAGCAATGCCCCTTGGAGATCACTTTTAAAATTAGCACGGTCTTTATATCTATCAAATAGCAATTTGCCTTGAACAAGTGTTAAAGCTAGAAATAGTGTACACCAAAATAGATTGTAAAGAATTCCTTCTAGCAATTGGTAGAAAGTGCTCCAGTAGCCAAGAAAATACCCTTGCACAAGTAACACCCATGATACTATGAAAGTAACACCAAACACGATAATTTTTACATCAACTGGAACCTTATTATAGTATGGTTCTATTTTTTCAAACGACAGCGAACGAACCACAGCCGTATTTTTATATAAAAATATACTTAGGATCAGCGCTGCAATTGCACCTAAACAATAAATATAGTAAGTGGCTTGGTTCTTTTTATAATCATAGTATTCATTTAAGACAGTATTTGTTTGCGCCGATGTTTTTGGGACAGCAATTTGCCCTGAAAATGTAGCTTTATTATTGTTTAAAAGCTGTTCTACCTGCTCCATATAGTCATAGTCCAAACTATAATAGTGACCTGCAATCGATAGGTCCGTATAATTCTTTATGAACGCCATATTTTTGCCATTCATGATTTGGGAGGCAGGCCCATCATTTAGATCTAGGTTTGTGTATACTTTTCCTGTTTCGTTGTTTTTTAAATAATATTTAAATGAGTTTTTATAGATTGCAAAATTCGGGCGATTATCCAGCTCATTAAAATACTGGTCAATTTTCTGTTCTTTCTTTTTTATTATTTTTTGGCGGACATGATCATCACTTGTAAAGTTTCCAGTGATGTCTTCGATTTTTTTGTCGCGTTCATCTTTCAAGAAATTGACTACCTCTTCATTATTAGCTGTTACGGCATCTTGAATTCTTTCTTCATATTGCTCCTTTATATTCGTGATTTGCTCATTTAAATTCCCATACCGATAGCGATGTTCTTCGATTTCTGCTTTTGTAACGGTAATCTTCTTTTTAGCTTCCTCACTCGTTACTCCACCAATTTCAAACATCACTAACTGATCAATAAATTCATTTAAAGTTTGATCAAAATCATTCGTTTGAAAATAATCTTGATTGAAGTAATAACTTGCTTTTGAGCCTCCAACTAAAAGACCATTTATACCGTACGATAACAGCAGGATCCATGCTATGACTGCGATTTTACTTTTCCATTTTATAGCCAATTCCCCACACCACCTTTAAATATCTTGGACTTTTCGGATCGATTTCAATCTTTTCACGAATTTTGCGGATATGGACGGCGACCGTATTTTCCGCATTAAAGCCAGGCTCATTCCAGACCCGTTCATAGATCTCATGGATGGAAAAAACACGCCCGGCATTGGTCATCAACAGCTCCACGATTTTAAATTCAATTGGCGTCAGCTTAACAGGTTCACCATTGACAGCAACTTCTTTCGCCGCTTGATCAAGTGTCAGCCCACGAATGTCAATGATTTTGTCGGTCGCACCTTCATATGTACCAAGTGTTACATAGCGTCTCAGCTGTGATTTCACACGGGCAATCAGCTCTAACGGATTGAACGGCTTCGTCACGTAATCATCTGCGCCAACCTGGAGGCCCAAGATTTTATCAGTGTCCTCGCTTTTTGCACTCAGCATAATGATTGGGATGTTTTTCTGCTCCCGAATTTTAAAGGTCGTGGCAATTCCATCCAGCCGCGGCATCATGATATCTAAAACAATAAGATGAACAGGATGTTCATTTAATTTTTCAATCGCTTCGATGCCGTCTTTTGCTTTAATTACAGTGATTCCTTCATTTTTTAAATATATTTCAATCGCATCTCTGATTTCTTTTTCATCATCAACAACAAGTACATTGTAATTGCTCATTTTCCTCACGCTCCTTTCCAAATTATACTAGTTTATTGGGAGAAAATCGCTTGGGACCTGAGGCCCATGACCGCTTTCTAAAACTATTTCCATTGTAGCCGCTAAATCTTAACATTAAAGGTGGATAAACCTTAAGAATTTCTTAAGATTGGGTGGGGATTTCTTAAGATTAAACAAAAACCCTTCAGGGTCGCCTACTCAATTTTCTTAAGCAAGCATCCTAAAGGGGGGAATTCGTTTTTCTTAAATCTTTAACTTTTGTCCTCTTTATAGTTGAAGAAAAAAATCCTTTGATGTTACACAATAGAGAAATGTTGTGCAGTAGGCATAGCATGAAGACAGAAACTCAGGATCGGAGCGAAAGAAACAGTATTCATAAGGTTGATGCAAACCAAATTTCGGCGAACTTCGGACTCAAATTGCTCATATCTTGGATTATTGTCCGAACATGGACCAACTTCGGACTCTAATCGTTTAAATCTTGGGTTACTGTCCGAACTTCGCTTAACTTCGGACTCAAATTGCTCATATCTTGGATTATTGTCCGAACATGGACCAACTTCGGACTTTAATTGTTTAAATCTTGGATTACTGTCCGAACTTCGCCAAACTTCGGACTCAAATTGCTCATATCTTGGATTATTGTCCGAACATGGGCCAACTTCGGACTCTAATCGTTTAAATCTTGGATTACTGTCCGAACTTCGCCAAACTTCGGACTCAAATTGCTCATATCTTGGATTATTGTCCGAACATGGACCAACTTCGGACTCTAATCGTTTAAATCTTGGGTTACTGTCCGAACTT
>DULJ01000064.1 GCA_012840465.1 Caryophanales bacterium | reverse complement strand
TGTATCAAGATAATTTTTCTCAATCAACGTTTGACGAATTTTACCCTCGGCTGCACCACGGAATAATACCCCATGAGGCAAGACAATTGCCATTGTCCCAGTATTGTTCAAATGATAAATGCTGTGCAAAATAAAAGCATAATCTGCTTTTGAAGCAGGTGCTAATTTCCCGTAATCACTAAAACGCGGGTCTTTTAATTTCGTTTCGTCATTATCCCATTTTGCAGAATATGGAGGGTTTGCAACCACAGCGTCAAATGAACGTGGATGATCGATTCCTTTTGCATCTGGTCCATCTGGCCAATCACTTTCTAATGTATCAGCATTTCTTAACGTCATATTATTATATGAAACATCGTGCATCATAAGATTCATACGAGCCAAGTTATAAGTTGTAGTATTTAATTCTTGACCGAAGTATTTCACAGGTGTGCCGTCAGGCAATTCTTGTCCAACTGTAAGAAGTAGCGAACCTGATCCCATTGTTGGGTCATATACGTTGAAAAATTCATCGGTTTGTTCAACCCCGTTAGCGACAACTTTGGCCAAAATTTTGCTGACTTGATGGGGTGTATAGAATTCGCCACCTTTTTTACCAGCACTTGCCGCGAATTGACCAATTAAGTATTCATAGATTTCCCCTAGAATATCTTTGCCGTCATCACCTTTGTATTCAATCCCATCAACCAATTTCACGATATTGTTCAGAGATTTAGCACGTTCGTTGGTCGAACTTCCAAGACGAGAATCCCCCAAATTGATGTCGTTAAACACACCACGGAAGTCCTTCACAGCTTCTTTATTTAGCTCCGCATTTTTATTGAAATTATCAAAAATCGTTTGATAGTCACTTGGAATGACTTGCGCGTCATTGATTTTGTTAATCAAAGATTCCCATGTTTCGTTTGGCGCAATCGCGTACCCTAGACTTGATGAAATGTCTTCTAAATAGTCGGCTAAATCATCTCCAACAGCTTGTTCAAGATAAGCCTCGTTAATGGATTGACCACTTGCTACATCAATAACATTATTTTCAACTAAATACTGTTCTTGATTCTCTGACAAATAGCGATAAAACATAAATGCCAAAATATAATTCTTGTATTCTGCAGCATCCATTGTGCCACGCAATTCGTTTGCCATCGCCCAAAGCTTGCTGGTGATTGTTTGGAGATTATTACTCATTATGTTCATTTCCTTTCGTGATTCAAATTATTCTATACAAACATCTGTTGAAGTAGTGATTTCTTTTGTTTTTGCAAGTGTTCCAACTTACGCTGATGAAGGGTGATGAGGTGGTCGAGTTCATAGAAAAACTTACCTATTTTCTCCTGTTCTTCTTTAATAGGCAATACAGCTGGATACTTGAATAAATTTTTTGTGGTAATACCGAACACTTTCATTCCTGTACCAACTCTGCCACCGAACTTTTTGAAATCGTCAGTATGCAACAAGTAATAAAGAAATAATGGTGTCGTTTCTTTTGGTCGCATTGCAATCGTGTGAAGCCCTGCAACCACTTTATCGCTCGGCGTATCAAGCAATACAGACGGTTCTGCAATCCCTATATAATCTTCTGAGGCATCTGCTACAATTACATCACCCTTCTGAAGTAAATCATAATCACCCGCCTTTATCATTGGAAGTTGTTCAGCACTTTCAATCAAATCAGCAACTTTCTTATGAATATCGCCATAATGAACATAACGAAATCCGCTATCTTCATCAGTTTCAACATCACGAGAAAGCGAATAAGATTTAACTACGTCAACCACCTTTCCCAACTTCCGCTGTTCCCAAGCGTGAGTGAATCCTGGGAAACGAATTTCTGGGACATCCGCTCCATTTTTCGGGAACATTTTTTGAAGCAAACTTTTCTTCTCATCTTGCAAGTGATTTAACTTACGCTGATGAAGGGTGATGAGGTGGTCTAATTGTTTGAAAAATGACCCTATTTTCTGTTGTTCTTCAACTGCTGGATAAAACTCTTCAAAATCCTCAACATCTTTTTTTGACAAGTTTGTCTGTCCAACACCATCATCAAATCTTAAGAAGTAATGATGTCTATTCATTAATTCACTAAGAAAATATGGATCAGTATTGTCGAAAGGAGTTATTCCTGCTATTCGTTGATTTAATGAGTACTTATTGCTCTCTGGTACCAAGAATGTCCTAGCAATTGCTTTACCATTAGGAACATCACTAAGCACAAAGGCAATCTCATCTTTTTCTAGTGGTTCTATTTGTTTATTAGCAAACTTTTTTATTTGTCCATTTGTAGATACAAATTTTGAGTTTACTACAACGAAATCACCTGAATCAGAAATATCTTTCTCATGTGCTCTTCCATTTCTATAACTTGCTACTTCCTCCAACTTACGCCGTTCCCAAGCATCAGTGAATCCTGGGAACCTTATTTTTGGTACATTTATGTTATTTTCACTCATTTCTGCTCTCCTTGTATCTTTTTAATCTCCCTATCAAAATCAGAGACGATTTTTTGATGTTTGTTGAATTCTTTATATTCACCAATCGCTTTTTGCTTGGCTGCACTATGCGTAATATGCCCGTGCCCTTCCAAAATTTCATAACGATTAAATTTCAAGAACTCATCAATACTTGTCGCAAATTCTTTCATACCAAGCAAGGTTTCATCCTCAAGCAAGCGCTCTACATAGTCAAAGTAAGCTGATACATTACGCTCAAGACTACGAATCTCTTTTTCGGATAAATAGTTTTTCGCAACTACCACATCTGATTGTAGGATACGCCCATCAGGTGAATTCTTCCACGAAGTAAGTCCCATATTTTCTTTATTCTTATTCGCACTATCATAGACAATTTCCGCCGCTGTTTTACCAGTTATCGCATAATGAAACTTGTTTTGCACCATCGCATAAAACTTCTTCGTAATATCCGAGTTTTTATCATAGTCATAGGAAATTTCCGCAAACACATCGGTGATTTGTTGCCAAATTCTACGTTCGCTTGCTCGAATTGAACGAACGGTTTCAATCAGCTCGCGGAAGTAATCCTTGCCAAAAACATTCTCACCTTGTTTCATACGTTCAACATCAATTTTAAAACCTTTTTGGATGTAATCTTTTAAGACATCCGTTGCCCATATACGGAACTTCGTTGCCTTTTGTGAATTTACCCGATATCCGATTGATATAATTGCATCTAAATTATAGTAGTTAATTTCCTTCTCAATCTTACCAACTGCTCCATTATTTACGACAGTTGCAATTTTTGCAACGCTCGTGTTTTCTTGTAACTCACTGCTTGCAAAAATATTTTTCAAGTGTCTTGAAATAGAAGATTTATCTGCATCAAATAACTTGGATAATGCCTTCTGCGTTGCCCAAATCGTTTCATCTTGAACAAGAACTTCTACTTTTTCATCGGCATCATATATTAAAAACTGTATTTCGTTCATATTAACCTCCATTCTACGTACTTAGTTGTATTGTTACGAACGGCTTAACTTTCTACCAATCCATCCGCTAGTTCGTAAATCGCATCGCGCAAACCGTTTCGATATTTAATTTTTGATAGCGATTGTACTTCTTCATCATGTGCCAATGTCTTATAATCGCTACTTGCTTGAGCGATAATATCACGAATTTGACCAGTATCATCCAAGTCCTGCAAACCAAAACGATGACGACTGAATAACTCACGCATCTGAGCGCTTGTGATAATATCTGCAATTCCCCATTTCACACGGAAATCTAGGAACATTCTATCAAGGCTCACGTTATTAGCTGCCTGAATGATTGGTTCACTATCTGATAGTTTCACAGGGTATTTGAAGTTTGAACCTTCTGGTGGGAAATACCCTTTGATGATCGCAATTGCGGCATTCATAATCTTAGTCGCATAATTTCGATCATCCAACCCATTCGCAAATTGATTGATTTTCTCTTTCGTTTCTTTTGCTTCCATTGTTTGACCGTTATGCACTTGATTTAATAATTGCTCAACTAATTCTGTTAAATAATCGTAGTCTATTTTAACATCCTTGACGTGTGTCATTCTTAATTCAATCTGATACAGCGGAATTTCCTTCTCGTTTGAAATGTATTGTTTCAATTCATTTGTTAAAACAGTAGTCAACATCACTTCTTGTTCCGAAGTCATTCCTAGTTTCTCAACCAACTCATCGGGATTGTCATAGTTGAAGCCTACCGCATTCCCATCCACTTCTTCTGGGTCATACTGCTTTAACTTTGCCATACCAACATTATATTCACGCAATAAATCAAGCATATACTCTTTTTGCTTTCCAGATGGTGGTAGCTGTCGGAATTCACTCGTTAAACTGTCCAATTTTCCAACGACTTTTTTCACTTCATTGAACACATCTTCAAACGGTTTAGCGATAATACCATCAGTTTGGTTCGATTCACGTTGTTCATCTTCTGAAAGTATGGCGGAATCTTTATTAGCGTAGATCGCCAAAGCCTTATTCATCAACTTTTCGTTTTGTGCTGGCCAACGATAATTCACAATACGTCCCCAAGGTTTTTCTTGCATATCTGCGATGCGATTTGTTCTTGAGTAGGCTTGGATAAGCCCAGCACCTTTTAGCGTTCGATCCACATATAAAGTATTAAGTTCAGGTGCATCAAAACCAGTCAAAAGCTGGTCTACTACAATCACCAGGTCAAGATAATTCTTATCCGTTGCGGACTTGTTCAAACGGCTTGTCACATCTTGCGTATAACCTGCCACGTCATCCATACCAAAGTCTTTCCCAAATTCTTGATTGTAGGCAATCATTGCATCATGTAACCCTTGATTTGTCGCAATCATACTATCGTTATTCGATGTATTTTGACTGAAAGTCACAGCAACTTTTAATATTTGACCGCCTTTCTCTTTGTTTTCTGCATTCACACGTTGAAATTCATTAAAGTACATCATCGCCATTGGCGTACTCGCTTTTCCCCCACCGACGTGAGTGGTAAACAAAGCGTTATATTTACCTTCATTTGAACGATTGCGCCAATTCTTGAAGATGTCCTCTACCACCAATTTGATATGAGCTGGATTTTCATCATAGAAACTTGGTTCGACTGCGTCATCCATATCTTCTTGTGAAAGGTTGTTAATCTTCTCTTGAATTTTCTCTTCTGTCCACTTCGGATAGCGTTCACGATAGAAGTTTGGCAAGTAGTCGTTTTTCATTTGTTTTTCGTCAATCGTCGTTTCAAAATCGACTTTGAACCCTAGAACGTTTCGATCCGCGATCGCTTCTCGAATCGTATAGGCGTGTAAAAGTGGGCCAAAAATATCTTCTGTGTGCAAACCAGTGGTTGTTTCGTCGAACATAGGTGTTCCAGTATACCCCACCCAGGCCGATTTCTTAAACACTTTTTGAATGGTTGCAAAACTGTCCCCACCAGTCGAACGGTGTGCTTCATCAACAATAAAGACGATATTTTTATCAGGGACTTTAAAGCTCTTGCGTTTAACTAAAGTATCTAGTTTTTGGACAGACGTAACGATAATGCCATTATCTTTACTCTTAAGTTTCCGACTAAGGTCATTCGTGTTATCGGTGTTTTGAACACTTCCGATCACGTCATCACTTCCGTCTGGATCATAGGCTTGATAGTTTTCATTTGTTTGCTTTGTAAGGGCAATTCTATCAACCACAAAAACTACTTTATCCACTTTTGGCATACGACTAGCAAGCCATGCAGTCTTGAAACTTGTAATTGTTTTTCCCGAACCAGTCGTATGCCAGATATACCCAACTTTATTGGTTCCAAGTTCAAAATCAGCTCGCTTCAAATTCTCGATCACGTTTTGAGTGGCGTAAACTTGATAAGGACGCATCACTTTAAGCATTTGCTTATTTTTTGTGCCATCCAAAATCATGTAGTTTGTCGCCATTTGATGCGCCATAGGTATTGAAAGCATAGAATCAGCAAACTCTTTCCAGTTACGCACAATTGTATTATCGCTTTTACGCTGCCAGTTAAAGGCAAAGTCTTTATTGAATTTATCAGGAGTGGTATTCGCCATATATTTCACATTATTCGGTGTTATCGCCACCAAAATTTGCAAGGTAGAGAAAATATCACGATACTGATTTTCATTGGCATATCGATGCATTTGGTTTAAGGCTTCATTAACATCACGTGTATCACGTTTTTCTTCTATTTGGATAATGGGTAAACCATTAATAAGAAGTGTCGTATCAAAACGGCACTTTTGTTTCCCAGTAATCACAGCTGGCCGTTCAATTTGATTCACTACTTGATATACTGTATCCCCTGCGCCGATTTGTTTTTGATCGAAAACCGTCAAAAATACATGACGACCCTCATCTAAATCAATTTCAATTTGCGATACTCCGTTTAAACCGTATAAAAACTGTCCTGCCTCATATGGTGTTTGAATATCTGAAATAATTTTTTTCACTTGATTAAATTCAACTGCACTCAGCGGACGGTCAAGCGTGTTTTGATTGTGTTGTTCTAAGATTGCTTTGAAGTTATCCCAAAGTTGGTCAGTTGTTTTGATGTTCGGTTCATATTTCCAAAGTTTCGTTTTTACAACATAATCCACTGGTTTATCTCTTGCAATAATACCTTCAAGGTGTTCTGGTTTCGTAATGGTTCCGCTTGTGATGTATTGAATTAGTTCTGTTTCAAATTGATTTTCGGTCATTTCCCGCTTGCCTCCTCCAATTTGGCTAAAAGTATGGTTGTCTCAAAATTCGCTGCTCGATTTCGTAAAGCTTGAAGTCGCAACTGATTAAAGTAAACTTCACCGATCATTTGTTGTTTCTCAATGGATGGTAATTCAGGCAACTCTAACTCTTTCACTTGTTTGAGTGTGTATTTCAAAACTTGCGAACCTTGCAGTCCCATCAGAAATTGCTTTCTAATTGACTTATCTTCATTAAGTAGATAAACCAAATACTGTGAATCAACATTTTCATTAGGTATCAACTTAACGTAGTTTTGTGTGTAAAGATAACCCTCATGCGCAATTCTTACGATCGTTGAAATTCCAGATATTAGACTAAATACGACATCTCCTGTATCCAGCGTATTGACTTTATCTTGCGTTCTAACTTGCTTGTTATCAACGTTTGATGAAACGATATCGACCAAGTCATCATCCATATCAGGTTGACCATAATAGGTATAAAGTGGAGCATTCACATCAAATACTTCAGTAATTCTAAATTGAGGTGAACCACTTACAAATTCAGCCACTTCGCTCAACTTCCTCATATAAAATCGTGCCTTTCTAAAATTAAATATTACTCATTGATATGATCATATCAAGAATAACTTTTAAACACAAGTATTAGAATATGTAATTTCAAAAAACTACAAAATAAAATGTGAACAGGCATCATCTGGGCATATCAAAAATCAATACCTAAAAACAAAAAAGTTCGCCAAACACGCAACCTACACGCATTTGACGAAAATCAATGATCAAAACTATATCTAGTCAACTGTCACAAGCGACAAACCGCTTAACCACGCCTATCTACGCGTAAGCAATACCACGCACTTGACATAGCACGAGAGGATAGAATGAATATCACTCAAGCGGTCGGTTCTCGGAAACATGTCCACGGTATTTTTGGCACTATCAGTAGACGGTAACATATCGACTATATTCGTATAAAAGAAAGATGCGTCTTAACTTCAAATTCAGATTGTGCTCATAATCTCATTGACAAATTAGAATTTATGTAAGCGCCAAACCATGTGGGGATAGTTTGACGCTTACCTTTTGTCATCTGCCAGGCTTTCTTTTCGCTGTTACCACTGATACGAACGGGCCATTTAATGGAGTAAAGCTTATTAGGTTAACTACAGATAGTTGAAGAAGGATTTCTTAAATTTTTATGGAATATATAACCTTTAAAGGTCTAGTGTGTTTGTGTAATATTCAAATTGTTATTAACCAGAAAGTGAGGGAGATTAAAATGTCATTAAAAGCGGGAGACATAATTACGTTTGAACGCACTTTTACAGTAAGAGATGTTGAATTATTTACTGAGATTTCAGGTGATAAAGGGATTCATCATATAACCCCAGATGAACAAGGAAGACTTGTAATTCAAGGGTTATTAACGGCAACTTTGCCAACAAAAGTAGCTGGTGATAATAACGTACTGGCTCGTAGTACGAGTTTTGAGTTTTTAAGACCTGTCTATACGGGAGATACAATAGTTTGTCAAGTTAAAATTGAGAAATACGAAAGGCAAGAAAATAATAGAACAGCTTTTGTTGCATCCTTTTTATGTGAAAATCAGAATAAAAAAGAAGTATTGAAAGGGGATGTATCAGGCGTAATTCTTTAAATTCTTTCCCATTGTTTCGTTCCGCCGATACCTTCATAAGTAACCGACTCACCACCGAATATATTCTCTCCCATACGAGGTTTCACATAGGCAGGCCGTCTGCCAGAGGGAAGGACAATAAAGAGCATCCCACTTTGATATATGAATTTAATGTCATGTGCCTCTGTGGGAGTTGTGTCTTAACAGCCTGTTTACTCCGGTAATTACATTCGCAGATTTCTTTTAAAAAATATTCCAAATTGCTGCCTTTACTGAAACCGGCAAGCTGCGAATTATTATTGAGCCTGATATCAATTAGTGTTTCAGCGCCATTTTTTTAATCAATTCAAAGAACTTGCTAGCACTTTTCTTTGTAAAACCAATTGAAAATATGGTCATGGGAAAACCTCCTAACAATCCTGCCTGTAGCTTAAAATAGTATGGTTTCATTTAAAGTATCCGCATGACCCAATATGGCGCACTCCTTACACATAACCAATTTCCTCAGTTAATTGAATTTTACTTTTCAAAAAATTTCCTGTGCCCATACCAACTACATTATTACTATCATCATAAAGAGTTGATTCGGCAACATATAGACTTTTAGATTTAAATTTTAAATGGCCTATTGATCTTATTATCCCACTGTTAACTGGTCTCAAAATATGTGTGTTAAACGATACAGTATATACAATAGCATCTTCAACAATAGAATTAACTGCAAAAAAGGCAGCATCATCTAGTAGTTTAAAGTAAATTGAACCATGTATTGCGTTTAGTGGATGAAAATATTTCGTTAAAATCTTAAGAGTCAGCTCTGCATTTTCTTTAGAAACTTTAAGAGTAATATTGTTCTCAAAGAGCTGATTATTAACTGGAGCAGCCAAATACATTCGTTCCAATCTTCTGTAATGTTCGGTTAGTTCCCCCATGTTTTCTCCCTCCAAATAACATAATCAGGACCAAGCCTATAATAAGTGCCTATATCATAGTAAATTTAACAATTCGTCAAAGGCCCACTATGTACCTCTTTTCCATTTGGTAAACTTTAACATAATACTCTCTTTCTACACAATAGTACCATTAGTCATTCTATTTCAAAGGTAATATTCTTTAATCCATGGTAATAATTACTATTTATTAAACTAAACTCATATATAAAATCGGGTAAGGATTTCCTTGCTCGTCTGTATCAGTTCTCTTGTAGACCTGAAATCCCATGTGTTCATAAAAGCCTTTTGCTTGTGGATTTTGTTCATTCACTCCTAATTCGTTTAATTGATTGCAACAATCAAATGAGATATCGAGTTCAAAGCCTGTGGAATATACTTCACTATATTTTTAATCCCTAAATCAGATAAAAATAAATGTGTTTCTCTAACCGATTTATCCCAAACTTCGAGTAGTTGTTCTATCAGGATTAAGTTTATTTCATTAACCTCAATCAGTTTCATATTTTATTACCAGAAGCCACTATTAACATTTCCATAATTTATGTATTAACCCAATTTGTCACCTTTTTTAACACGTTGTTCCGGCTGAATCAATACTACCCCTTGAGTGGAATATGTTCCTAACACTAATACCTCCGACATAAAATCTGCAATTTGTCTTGGTGGAAAGTTTACCACTCCTAAAACTTGCTTACCGATAAGTTCCTCCATTTTATAGCATTCAGTAATCTGGGCACTTGATTTCTTTACACCAATTTCATCACCAAAATCAATCCAAAGTTTAAAGGCAGGTTTTTTTGCTTTTTCAAAAAACTCAACTTGAATTATTTCTCCAACCCTTATATCCAATTTCATAAAATCCTGAAAAGTAGCCATGCTAAATTCCTCCCAAGTAATACTGTTAATTCCTATAATTTCACTTAATCGCGCCTTTGAGTCCGTGCATCAATGTCAAATTCATTGAGTTTATCTTCCTTTTTTCTTCGGGCAATGTATTCCTCAATACTTAGCATGGATTCACCGCCTTTCATACTATGTTTTTACTATTCATTAGTGAGATTTATAAAAACTCATTACAGATTAATCTTTTTGTATCTTTGCTGATTTGAAGAAGTCTTTTCAATAGCCTTTAAATTACCATTCATTTTACTAACCCGGTTAAGAAATAAAGTTCCAAGTAAAAGTCGATCCTTTCTTGGTATTCTGTTCCACACATAACCCTTAAACAGATCCTTAACCAGAAAAACTTCACCTTCATTCAAGCTTTCAGTTTCCTTAATAGCTTCTTCTAATAGCTCATTAACATCACTCATGTTGTCCTCTCCTTATCAAATAGCAATATCAACAACATTGTTAATAAGATTATATATACATTACCAATTCTAGTCAATATACAAAAGAAAAACCGCCAATGAAGAGAAATTATCTCTTTATTGACGGTCACAGATAGGTTATCTTGAAAACAGTTCACAATTATTTAGTATTTCCCGTGTTTCAAGTAAGGTAGCGTCTCCTATTCCTACATTATTGACTTTCATAAAGGACTGTACTGCTTGGTATCCTACTGCATAACCAGCAAATGATGATAAGCCAGCAGGTTGATTTGCTTTTAATGGAATATTAATGGTATTCCACATCTTTTCAAAAGGCTTCATCATTGAATATCGATAGAAGTCTTCTCTCCCTTCTCCCATACAAAATAGTTTTTCATATTGTTTGATTGTATCTTCAATTATTATTTTCATTTCTACCACCTTTCTTCTTTTGACTTACTGAAAAAATTTCCATTGCCTCACTCATAAACTTTGCCAACCCTTCACTATACTGATCAATGTTTTGTGTAAAGCGTTCATCTTTAATATAGAGTTGACCTAATCCGTAAAAGGCATCAAGAGAATACTTTCCGAAATTCTCATAGAATTCAATCGTTACCATTCCACCGCCTTTGGCAGGAAAATTCGCTATGCTAAGGGAATCACCATGCTGCCTTCCAATCGAATCGGCAAATAAATAAGCCCATACCGTAATGTGCCTTCGAACTGCGGCTGGAATCACCCTAATAAAACTGCATCGCCACGTTTTTCAAATCTTCCGCAGGGAATCCCTTTCCGCTATCCACAACGGTAAATTGGAATTTGTCAGCCTCATGTTATGCTCATTATCGGGACATAGCATTATGCTAACGAGTGTATATAAAGCATGTAATAGATGCACTTAATAGCGCCAACGAAATCAAACCTGTAAGACTACTATATGGTTGCCAAACAAGTAACGTTGGCCAATCGTATCCGATGAGCATTGGAAACGCCCAACACATAATGCACATGGCAACAGTAACTGTTAGCCACACAACCGCACTGAACATTCTTTTTTTAGAGATTACTTGCTGCTTATTCATTTTCTTTCTGCGTAATCCCAAAAGAAAGAACATGATAGCCAGCAAGCTAACAATAATTGTGGCAGACGAAACAATGATGTCCCAAAGCTGTGTACTGCTTATCTTATATGACTGCGTTAGATTGCCGTCCAATATACCTTTAATGCTTTTAACCAGAGCTGTATTAGTATTAGCACCATTGGTTAGTAGGCAAAGGGCTGTACGTTCACTTGGCAGCATTGCTACTTCGGTTGAAAAATTTGGATTATTACCCGAATGCTCAATAATTGTTTTATCAGCATTTACCAACCATCCTGCCGCATAATACATTCCGTTGACATCCGGAACAGATCTATTTCCGTTATGTGATTTTTGGATAACCGCTTTAAATACTTCGGGTATATCCTGTACAACACCCATCTGTATGTTCATCCAGCGTGCCATATCTTTTGTACTAGACATGATATATCCCGCGGGTTTGTTACCGGCATAATTCGGGGCGTCATATAGGCTTGTTATGAAAAAAGAAGATCGATAGCCCTGTGCCAGTTGCCCGGTTGCCATTGCATCTTCTTTATAAACATAAGTATGATATAAGCCCAAGGGGCGAAATACCTGCTCCGTCATGAAACTTTCATAGCTTTGACCTGACACGACCTCAATAACTAACCCTAATACATCATAGTTAACAGTTCCATACCCGTATTGCTCACCAGGGAAAAATGCCAGTTCGGTGTCCGCCAAGGTTTTCACAGTTTTTCGCAACATATCTGGCGTACTGCCCTGCGGGATGCTCTGGATATGCTTTCGATTTGTCAAGCCGCTAGTATGATGCAGAAATTGATTAAGTGTAAGGCTCTGCATATCAACGGGCATCCCTTTGTACTCCATAGTAAGCCAAGGTAAGTATTTATGAACAGGATCGTTCATGGACAATAGTCCCTGCTCCTCTAACAGTAAAATGCCTGCACCAGTAAAAGCCTTACTAACTGAAGCCAGTTCATATAGCGTGTTTTCACTTGCAGGCAACCCTTTCTCACGATCCGCGTAGCCAGAGGAAAAGTAGAACGTTTCATCTCCAGAGATGATAGAAATTGACATGCCCGGTACACCTGATAGACGACAGGCATCATCCAGCAATTTTTGTATTGCCACAGATTGTGCGTCCGATAACGCATATACCGTTGTTGCGAATCCCGCGAATAGTATAAGTGATGTTACTATGGTAACGATGATCCTTTTCATTAGGACCTCCATTATATAAATAACTCTTAGTTCAAAACTGCTCCATAAATTCAGATTGTGCTCATAATCTCATTGACAAATTAAGAATTTATTAATCAATATGCTTTCGTAACCAATGCCTGAATACATCTAATTGTTCTTCGGTATGAAAGTAATGTTCTCCTGCATCCATAACTTCTAATCCACAACGGAATTTTTCAACAAAATGATTAATAGTTTCAAATTCACACAATTCATCCTTAGCCCCATACATAATATTTGTATCTGTATTCCACGTATTAATTGGATGTTGTTTTACATAACAGAAATAATCCCAATACAGCTTTTGACCAATTGGAGTTTCTATAGTCTTTTCCTTTTGCATAGTTCATAATTACAGATAAATCACTAACGCAAAACTGTACTTTGCAAGGAGTATTATCACTTTTTCTTTCACCATGCTCTGGTAAATCAAAGCTTAATACCTGATAACCTTTTTGAAAGGCTTCTTCAGCTAAAATTTCAATCACAACATCTCCTTGTTTGACATATTTCCTCCATAAAAGCTCTTTATTTTTCTTGTTTATCATAAAAAAAACCATCCTTTCTCAGTTAATTCTATGTTTCATAAGTATGATTGAAGGAATGCAATTTCTAACAAAAAAGGAAGTTTAGATATTGATGATTTGATCCTAAACACTTTAGGAGTATGTATTGGCTATTTCATCTATCCGTTTTTTCAAAAAGTCTTGGTTATGAAACAGTGAAACTTTATGAAGTAGAGAGATATATAATTCTGGAAGACTGTTACCTATGACTTATTTAATGCGCTAAACATACTATTGTTTTATAATAATGAAAGAAAAAATTTGTTGAAAAAGTGTATATATAGAAAGGAATGAGCTTGATGATTCAAGCAATTATTGTTGATGACGAAGAACTTTCACTCATTTCTTTAGAAAAAAAGTTGCTAGAATTTCCTGATATTAAAGTAGTTAAAACCTATACAAATCACGAACATGTTCTAACAGATATAAAAAAAGAAATCATTGATGTTGCCTTTTTAGACATTGAATTGGTGAATGTAAGTGGTTTGGATTTAGCAGAAGCGATTCTATCCATCCAACCATCTATACATATTGTTTTCGTGACAGCACATATGGAGTATGCTGTTCAAGCATTTGAAATCAATTCTGCTGATTACTTATTAAAGCCAGTCATTTCAAAACGATTGCAAAAAACAATTCATAGACTTATGGAAAAAAAGTCGGTAACTAAAACACAGGAAACCGGAATTGGCAGTAGTGCCAATTCCCCTCTCACCATAAAGTGTTTTAGTGAATTACAAGTATTTCAAAATGAACAACTAGTTCATTTTAAGACAGCAAAAATGAAGGAATTATTCGGATACTTTCTTACATATCTTGGTACCTATATCAAGCGAGATATTCTGATAGACCATTTATGGCCTGATGAAGATTATAAAAAGTCAAAAATCCATCTGCATACATGCCTATCTCATTTGCGAAAGCTGCTAGATGAACTTGGATACTCTAATTGCATTACCTTTGCAAACCAGAGCTACTCCCTCACTTTAGAACCGATTCATTGTGATGTAATAGAGTTTGAGAAGAGTATTCAATATCTTACTGCATCTCAAAAAATAGATATTCAACATATTGAGAAGTCCATTGACCTTTACACGGGTACCTACATGGAATTAAACGGATACCAATGGGCTCAGGCAAAATCACAGGAATATCATCAACAAATGATGTTTCTTTTGAACAAAACAATCGAATACTTTCAAAATATTGATGACGAAAAAACACTCTATTATTTACAAATCCAACTAAAATTGAATCCTTATCTAGAAGAAAAAGTAAAGCAAACGATGAAATTGTTAGTTAAGCTTGGGAATAGATTTAAAGCTATAAAAATGTATAAAGACTATGAGCAAATGTTATTACATGAATTAGCAATCAAGCCCGAAGAAAATCTTGTTCAATTATATAATTCCTTATTAAAATAGATGTTCCGAAAATCGATCATATTTTCGGAACATCTTTAAATGATTAATAGTCTGAGAATAATTCTTTTACTATATAATACGACTGTTTTAAACGCTCCTCATATTTAGGGAAATTCCATTTTTCCCAGTTATATTCCTTCATCTCTGTCAATACGTCATCCTTTACTGAAGGAAATGAATCCACTAATTTACCATTTCCATCGAAATATAACGCACCGATATTAATTTGATCGATGAAAGTACTGGTCGCTACTCCCTTTGAATAAAAATCTCCCATAAATTCTTTTTGACTCGGATCTTTTGCTTGGATTAATAACCATGGAATTCTTAATTCAATCATTCCATCCTCATTTATATAATAATCAGCAAGAGAATCATAATCTTTCGAAAGAGGGTTCCCATTTCCTTCCTTCAACTTTCCTGTTTCGTATGAACTAAAAGGCAATATTTTATTTTGTTGCGGCAAATAATACTCTTTATTCAATGCATATTGGATACTAGAAAATTTACCGCTATTTTTGATAGGTTTGCCCTGCTTTGGACTCACTAGCTTTAATTGATGCCCATATAGATACGTAAAGAAATCATAATAATCATCCACTACTACTCGTGGTTCCTGTTTATCTAGATTAATCATGAAGTCAACGCCATTGGAAAAATTAATATTGTTTTTTCCTTCGATAAAATAATTTCCTTGTTCTGGAACAACATCCAAAAGGAAGATTGGATAGCCTTTGCTCTCTTTATCGTAATCCAGCCGAATATATAAGTATCTTTCGTCATGATCTACATATAATCCCTTCATGATGCTGTCTTTACTTTCGTAGAGTGCTGTCGTTTCCCATTCATCAGAATTCCCATCAATTTGGACTTTATGGCGATCAAAACTTAATAAACCAAATTGCTGCTCATTTGTTTGTGCATTCGACCAAAATGGACGTCTGTCTGGATTATCATAGTCAACCGTATTCCAGGTTCGCTTAAACCACTCATCTTGCCACGTGAAAACAAGACCACCTAGTAATTTTTCGGCCACTATATCCTCAAACAAATGACTAATAATTTCCCCTTGATCTTTTTCTGATAATTGCCCTTGATTCCATCCAAATGGATTTTCGTGGGTTAATCCTCTTGAACTTGGTACTCCAAACTCAGCAACTAATATCGGAAGCCGATGAGCATCATGTAATTCTGCCAAATAGGCAGCGTAGCTATTGCGCTCTCCCCGATGATCCACATAGTTCAGATAGGATTCATCAAAGTTGAAAAAATCTGGATAGTAAGGATAAATATGATACGATGCAAACTGTTGCGTTAAGTTCATTTCATTTTTTGTATAGATGACATTTGGATCAACACCAACTAGATCTTCACCTTTGTTTGGCTCAGCAGGATGGTCTAAAATATCAGTTGTCACCCAGTTGGTAAAACTCATCGGTCTTATCCAGTTATAATTTTCCAACTCATATTGAACGATGGTATCCATCTGTTGGGCGAGCCAATATTCAAATGGCTTACCGTTTTTTGTTTGGAAATATTCTCCGTCATAATCTCCTATCAATGCATGCTTTTCATTCGTATTTAATACCATATGCGGATACCATTCGATCCCCAACACAAATCCAATCACATACTCTGAAATATCTGCACGATATACACCAGATGCATGGCCGGCTTCTGCTTTAACAATTTTATTGCCATGAATGACATCCACAATTTTTTTCATCTCTTGTTGAAAATCTTGGACATTTTCTTTTTCAAAGGCATCCAGCGAGTCTTCAAGTTTTTCTTCATTGATCCAAACACCGTGCAATAGATAGATTTTATTCTCATGACTATCATTATAACGCTTTAAAGCATTATAAAATCCTGGCGGATGAAGCGTATAAACTCGTAATGTGTTGCCATTCATTTCTCCAATTTGTTCAAACCATCTATAATATTCTTCTTCTGTTATCGCGGCTTCTCCTGGGAAATAACCTGGTTTTCCCATTCCAATATTGACTCCCTTAATCTTTATTGGTGTCCACTTGTTATCTTTCAAAATTTCAAAGGAGTCATTTTGAATTCTTGCATTATATTTAAGCTCACTAGATTTCAATTTACTAATCTCTGGGCTTTGATCGAATTTATTCAAAATAGATTTCATCATTGGCATGTAAGTTGACCAATAAAAGGCATCATCTGAAAATTTCTTTGCAACCTTGTAGATGCTTTGCAGCCCTTTCATTTGATAAAACTTCGATACGTTGGCAATATCATTAAAATTGCCTGCAAAATAATAGCTTGAGGATGAAGCATGATTATTTTCAAGCACTGCTGCAAATTCTATTGGAATATGATTCTTTTCCAATAATTTCTTTCCCGCATCTGTAAGATTCCATTCATAGTTTGCAAGGACCTTTGAAGAATCTTTTGGAGTGACAATATCAAACCAATAGTTATATTCAGGACTATTTTCTAAATGAAAGAGATCTTTTCCCTTTTCGGTGAATGAAAGGCTAATTTTGCCTTCCTTGATATGTTTTTTATTTTCTAGAACAATAACTTCTTCATTTATATCATTTACCAAAACAAAGCCTTCACCACTGTATTTCCAAGTATCTTTATATTTATCTAAAATCCACTGCGGAATTTCTTCGTTTTTTTCTGGGTCTAATTCCCGGAAATACCTTCCAATCCAACCTGACCAATCAAGTCCTAAATAGTCCGCTACACTTTTCCTAACTGCCTCATTGGTGGGAGACGCAAATGTATTAAACTCAGTAATAAGTAGACTTTTCTCTTTTTGGCTTAGTCGGTCGATAATCGCTGTCCATTCTTCCTCTTCCAAACCTCCATAAATTTTTCCCGAACGTGATCCTTCACGTGCTTTCTCAATCCAAGGAAGATCTCCCTCGTATACACCATACGTGTCAGCTAAATAAATGACGTTATACTTCGAATAATCTTTAGGCGGCAAACGAACATCGTAGCTTTCTTGTTGTTCATTAGGAACAAAACCAAAGTAGTCGCTATTCGGTTCAAATTCCTTGTTTTTCTCATTTTTATATTTCAAATGATTTAACATCCATGTTAGTCCTAAGTGCTCTCGATACGTTTCATTCGGAACCGTTTTATCAATAATGGCTATTTGTAATTTATTTTCTGGTTCTAAAAACCATATAATGATAGGCAAAATTATAAGGAACAAAATGCAAATGACTGCTAAATAGAAGCGCTTCATTGTGATAACCCTTGCTTAGAGAGGCCTGTCCGCTGCATTTGCCCCCAATCCTTTCTTCTAAGGAAACACTGTATAAATCCTTCAAATCTCCACACTAATGTTAAAGGCTTATACCAGAAAATTTCCGTAAAAGATAAAATCGTCAGACGAAATACATCCTTTAATTTTGGATAGGTATTCATGCTCCATGCCTCCAGCAATATCGAGACTGCAGAAAAAATGACTCCATATAAGACGAATAGCAAGGTTAGCAATAAGGCAAATTCATAATAAATTTGTCCTAAAAAATAGGCAATGATGACATAGACGTATCCGCCTAATTCAATAATTGGTCCCAAGCATTCTACCAACCAAAAATAAGGAAATGAAATCATCCCAATTGCACCGTATTTCGGATTAAACGTCATTTTTTTATGTTTCCACAAACTTTCGATTAACCCTTGCTGCCATCTTCTTCGCTGTTTTCGTAAAACAGAAAAACTTTGAGGTGCTTCTGTCCAGCATACGGGATCAGATACAAACTCAATTCTTTTCTTAACTTTATTTTCTTTCAAAAATCTATGCAGTTTTACCACTAGCTCCATATCTTCACCGATCATTTGTGTAGAATATCCGCCAACTTCGACCACCCACTTTTTTGAAAATACACTAAATGCACCGGAGATGATTAGTATTAAATTAAATTTGCTTAAAGCAATTCTTCCCATTAAAAATGCTCTTAAATACTCTACTACTTGCATAACAACAAGATAATTCTTTGATAATTTCGTTTGAAATATGGCACCTAGCTGAACATCAATTCCATTTGCAATGCGAATATTCCCGCCTGCTGCAATTACTTCTCCATTTGACATGATAATTGGTTTCATCACGCGTAAAAGGGACTTTTCCTCAAGAATTGAATCTCCATCTATCGAACAAAAATACGGATACTTGGCAAAATTTATTCCTACATTTAACGCATCTGCTTTTCCCCCATTTTCTTTTTCGATCAACCATAAATTCGGATGAATGTCTGACTGATAAATACAAAGAATGGGTTTCGTAGATATTTGCTCTCTTACAACTTTATGAACACTCTTCATTTGAAACCGAGAAATCATTTTTTCCTGCATCAGATCTGTCGAACCATCATTTACCACAATGATTTCAGTTTGCGAATAGCGGAGACTAAGTAAAGAATGAATACTATCAACAACACCAGCCTCTTCATTGTAAGCAGGAACAATAATAGATACAGGCTTTGTATATATCATATCGATATAATCTTCAGCGATCTCCTCTTTATCTAATCGGTATTGTTTTCTTAGTTGAAAAAACGCAAATACTAGCATGGTGCTATAAGACAGAATCACCATTAACATATAGATTAAAATTAACCCACCGAAAAATAACATGACATATTCTAAAAATTGGCTCATTCATTTCTACAATCCTTTCTTAAGATATTCATTTGCCATATCAATCGCATAACGATCACTTGCCGTTTCTATAAACTCTTGCAGCTTTTCTTTTCCGGACTTCATATTGCTTATTGCTTTAGCTGCTTGAGAACGAACCCACCAAGATTCATCATTCAGCAATATTTGTAAATACGGATAAGAATAAGCCAATGGTAAATTCCCTAATATTTTGGCAATCATCAACCGCTCCTCCCATATTTCTGAAACAACAAAGGGCAGATACTTTTCTTGTTCAATGATAACGCCAATTTCATGAATAGCTTTTAAAGATCGGATACGAACCTCACAATTCTCATGCTGAAGCAGAGATTCTAAAAAAGGCAAATCATTAATATCACGATTCATCCCCAATGTATCAATGATGGAATATTGACAAGGCATTGGTAATTCATCTAAGCAATTTATTAAACTTTTAAGAGTTTCAGAATGAACGCCAATTAAAAGCTTCTTGTATTCATACTCGGAAAGTGTTGATGATAGATTTACTATTTTATTAATAAATGCATCCGTACTAAAAATTGAATTCATCTTTAATAGCTGGAAATTTTCTTCCTTTGTTAATTTCTTTTTTTCTAATTTTTCACATTCTTCCACTAGACTGACAATTTGAAAATCAATAATACGATACATTGCGTTCACTTTTATACTCCATTTTCTACTTTTAAGAAGCTTTTGATAATGCTTCTGTAAATATTGATTGGAGAATTGTTTAATTTTTTCTTGTATAGTCAGGTTCGATAAGTTTTTTAAGTACACTAGAAAAATTTCTTCTAATCCCTGAATCTCATATTTGTTTTTTGGGATCAATTCGCTGTTAAATTCTGCTTCCTGAATTAAATAATGATACCAGTCTTTTTGTTTGCTCTCTATATACATTCTTCTTAATCTTTGTTGATAAACTTCCATTGCTCGTTTTATTGATATATAGATTCCAAAGCAAATAAGAATAATGAGCAGTATAGCCATAACTAAAATTAAAAAATCGATTGAAATTCTAATCATGACCATAGCCTTCCGAATGTTCTTTTTAGCTGAGCTTCAAATAAACGCAAGTTAAAAGGTTTAATGATATATTCATCTACACCATTTTCATAAGCATAGATCATGTCTTCTTCTGATTTTCTTTTTGTCATCATAAAAATAATAAACCTCTTATTATTCGGGAGCTTTCGAATCTTGTGCCGTACTTCCAACCCATTTTTTCTCGGGAGAATATCATTCATAATAATAATGTGTGTATGACTGGATGAGAACCACTCTGAGTGAAGAAATTCATAGCCATCCGGAAATGTTTTTATATCTAATTGAAAGTGATGAACGGTTAATTTTTCTAGCGTTGTCTGTAAAACATTTCGAAATATATCATTTTCCTCTAAAATACTAATCTTGATTTTCTCCATATTTCTCTCTTTATGTGATTCTATATATTCAATATGCCATTCCCATTGGTTTAAGGAAGCGGCTAACGCTTCTCGGCCGCTTGCAATTAATTTTTCAAAGGATACATCACTATTACCGATTTCTGCAATGCTGGCAGAAAAGCTTATATCATACAATAATGAAATAGCTTTGTTTTTCACACTTAAAAATAAGCGTTGCAGGAATGCATTTGCTTCATCTTCCCCGCTTTGTGACAATATGATACACCATTCAAAGCGATTAGATAATTTGAATAATAAATCTGTCTGTCTAATTTTCGATTGCAAAAATAAAGTAATTTCCTCTTCAACATGACTAATATCCTCCTCTTGAAAAATGCTTTGATCATAGACTGTAAGGAAGATTGCCGAAATAACAGTTCTTGAACGTACTACGTTCGCTTTTAAAACATCAAAAAATCGTGTCATTTGTTTTTCATTAAGTACATATTCATTTAACAGTAAACCATTCTCTCTTATCTTTGATTCATTCACATTTTTCACTCCTATGAGGTATTTCCTTTCTAAGAAATTTATTCTCTCTCTTATTTTCGTACATGGCTCTATCAGCAAAATGCAATAATGCTTCAATACTGTCACCATGATCAGGGTATATGCCCATTCCAATACTAACGTTGACTAGGAATTGGTGATTTTCAACATGGAATTTTTTCATTAATTGCTTAAGAATGTCATCCCGGACTTCAGCTATCTGTTCTACATCCTCAACAATGATGATAAACTCATCTCCACTTTTTCGAAAAATAAGATGATTATTTGACAATGCTTCTTCTAATCTTAATGCACATTCCTTCAAAAATTTATCCCCAGTGATATGACCATATTGATCGTTGATTTTCTTAAAATCATCAATATCAATAAATAACAGAGCAAATTCCGATTTTTGTTGAGCGCTTTTTTGTATTTGAAAAGAAATGCTTTCTCGAAACTTTCTTAAATTAGGAAGACCGGTGAGTTCATCTTTATATGCCAATTCTCTCCATCTTTCATATTCATTCACACTAGATAATGGAGAAAGTAAAAACAGAAAACTCCTTGTTTGTTCACATCCGCTCCTCCACTCAATAATATGAACCATGGCATCAATATTTTGATTAGATTTATCTTTCAACCTTAATTGCCCTGACCAATACTTCTGCCTATCGATATCTTCATTCACAGTTTGTTGGAAATTTGATTTTTCATATTCACTGATTATCTTTTTAATTTTCAGTTCTCCTATTTCATCGTTAGAATAATGGAAAGTATTTAAAAACCTCTCATTTACTTTTACGACATCCCCGCTTGAATCTACTAAAACCACCATGTATATGTTAAAAAGGGAGGAAATAATACCCATCAATTCTTTATTCGTGAGATTTTCTGCGAGATCTCCCAGGTTAAATAGTTGATTTTTCATTAGACTTGCCTTCCTTCTTGTCCAGTATCATTTCTTATTCCATTTGGCACAATACCATAATAAGTTATAACTCTTACAATTCTCTTAAATTTCATAAAAGTCATAGGGTTGTAGAAGAGTTAACCGAAATCTAGAATTAAAGCTACGTAGGGTAGATGATCCTAGATTTTCACTCACCAAAAGGCTTTTATAGGAGAAATCACCTAACCGCTACTGAGTCCATTGTACTTTTTATGAGAGCAAGAAAAAAGCAATATCATTATAATAACGGAAGGTAATTTTCAGTACTTTTGGGAATTTATATTATCAAATATATTTAGTCAATCTTGTATACAGGGCTGTCCTAGTTTTAATTATCAAGGGCTCAAGTTAGATTCCTACGGGCTTACTTTCATCTCAAAGTACGTTAAACCAGATGGTGTCATTACAACAAAAACGAAAGGAGAAGTAGTTTATTTTAAATATCCGAATTTCGTGTCTTGACAGAGGGATACATTGCACTAAAAAAATAGACCTCCCTTTGAATAGGAAGTAATTACAATTAATTTAAAGTTCTTTCCTCTAGAGAAAAATTCCTATCTTTATTTCCACATCATGTATAATCAATCTAAAGAATATTGTCATGAAAGGGGTTCAGTTTGGCAAAATAGTCGCCAAATGACTTTATGAAAAAGCGCTATCTTTTTTTATCACTTGTGTTATTTTTAGTGGCTTTATCAAGTATCAGGATTTTATGGATGGAATCATTTTGGAATGAGAAGCAGATGGCGATTAAACATGGAGAATTGGACTTACGTCATTGGGATGCAGAATCTGGTGATATTCTCTTACTTGATGGAGACTGGGAATTTTTCCCTCAGCAATGGCTAATTGCTGAGAAAGAGAGGGTGGAATTAACGGAGGAAACTCCACAGTTGATTCAAGTTCCTGGAGAATGGAATGATGCACTTCATCCTGAGGACCCAGATCCATATGGATTTGCCTCGTATCGGCTGCGCCTTTATGTTAATCCCGACAAGGATCTGACTTATAGTATCCGTATGTCAAGCATACGCAGTGCTTCAGAGGTATATGTAAATGGACGACTGCTAGCTAAATCAGGACAAGTCGCCGAAACAAAGGACGAATATGCTGCAAAAAATTTACCATATTCTGCATCATTTACCGCCGATGAAAACGGGGTTATTGAAATTGTCGTCCAAGCGGCAAATTATGTAGATGTTCGGAGCAGCGGCATTATTCGATCGATTAAATTCGGTACAGAAGAGGCTATATTAAAGGATACGAAACTGTCATCATCCATGCAACTGATTTCAGCTATTATTTTTCTGCTTCACTCTGTTTATGCTCTTATTTTGTTTTTTCTAGGGAATCGTGAAAAGAAATTGATCTATTTTTCTTTGCTTACATTCTCAATCACCATTACTAGCCTATTAAGTAATGATGAGAAATTATTTCATCAATTTTTTGATATCGGGTATAAGTGGGATTTTCGGCTAACAAATGCGATGCTTATTCTTGGGGCCTACGCACTGCTGCAGTGTACAGATCACAGGGATCTTCCGCTTTGGCGAAGAATATTTCCTTATTATACACTTGTAAATTTAGGTACTGCTGGCATTACGTTGTTTTTGTCTCCTCCTCAAGTTATTAAGATATTTCCTGTTTATTACATATTAGTTGTCATTGCAGCAATGGTCACGGCAATAGCAATCTATAAAAAAATCATCAAAAATATACAAGACAATCTTTTACTGCTTTTTTCGCTAATGGCACTTATACATCATTATATTTGGGTCCTCATTTGGAGAGGAATAGGTGTTAGCGTAATTCATTATCCATTTGATCTCATTATTGCGCTCGGTTGCTTTTCGTCTGTTGCCTTTAAAAAATATTTTAAAATACATGCGGAGACGAAGGAGCTTGCTGCTACATTGCAAAGAATGAATGAGACGAAGGATCAATTCTTGGCCAATACTTCACATGAATTTAAAAATCCGCTTCATGGCATTTTGAACATGTCGCAATCCGTTTTACAAAGGGAGCGGGATTTGCTTCAAAAGAGAAGTATTAACGAGCTTGAAACCGTTGTATCTGTTGGACGGCGCATGACTTTAATATTAGATGATTTGCTTGATGTCATGAGCTTACGCGAGGGCAGGCCTCGCTTGCAAAAAAGAGCTATTCTCATACAGTCGATCATAACAGGAGTCATTGATATGCTGCAGTTTATCGTTGAAGTAAAACCTGTAAAAATCGTTATGCAAATTCCTGAAGATTTTCCTCCCATTATTGCCGATGAAAATCGGTTAATTCAAATCGTGTTTAATCTTCTTCATAATGCTGTGAAATTTACGAATGAAGGTGAAATATTAATCCAAGCCTTCATAAAGAACGGAAGAGCTTATATCGTGATAGCAGATACGGGTATCGGCATAGATGAAGACATGCAAAAGCGTCTCTTTCACCCGTATGAACAAGCGAATGATCGCGAAACGATGATTGAAGGCGGCTTTGGGCTCGGTTTAAGTATAACGAAACAGTTAGTGGAGCTTCATGGTGGAACGTTGGAGGTATCATCTGTAGTAGGAGAGGGTTCACAGTTCACATTTTCGTTAAAGCAAGCTGATGACGATGAGGATGCGGAAGAAGCAAAGTCTTTACTAAACAAGGACGGAATGGCTGGAATAAAATCACGAATACGGACGGAAGATGAAACACAGCCACTTTTATCCTCCTTTCAGCAGCTTACAGTGACACATGCAGAAAAATCCGCCATTGACGGAAAGGATGAAGCTCTTTCCACTAAAATAATTGAACCTACTTTAATGGATGGAAAGCGTAAGCGCCCGCGAATATTGGTTGCGGATGATGACCCTGTGAACTTACAAGTGCTTGAAGCCATCCTCCCGCCAGATGGATATGAGGTAACGATGGTAACAAGCGGGAAAGAAGTGCTTACCTTGATAGATAAGAAGGAGTGGGATTTAGTAATTTCTGATGTGATGATGCCACAGATGTCCGGCTATGAGCTGACAAGGCGGATTCGTAAACGTTTTACCTTAACAGAATTGCCAATATTACTCCTTACGGCAAGAAGTCAGCCGAAGGATATTCAAAGTGGCTTTTTAGCGGGGGCGAACGACTATGTGACAAAGCCTGTAGAACCAATTGAAATTAGGTCGCGGATTGAGGCATTAACGACGATTAAACATATGATTCAAGAGCAGCTTTGGTTAGAAGCTTCATGGCTACAAGCGCAAATCCAACCTCATTTTATTTTCAATACGTTAAATGCTGCTATCGCCTTAAGTGAAATTGATTTGGAGAAAATGCATCATCTACTAGGGGAATTTAGCGAATTTCTAAGACATAAATTCAAATTCCAAAACATGGATGAACTTATTCCGATCGAAGAGGAGCTAGACATTGTACGTTCATATCTTTATATTGAAAAAGTTCGATTTGACAAAAGGCTTCAGGTTGTCTGGGAGCTTGACGACTGTGATGATTTAAGAGTCCCATTTCTTTCTATTCAACCTTTAATCGAAAATGCCATTCGGCATGGCATTATGAAGCGGGCTTGCGGCGGCACGATTACGATTCGAATTTCCGTTGTTGACACAATTGCAACAATAGTTGTTGAAGACGATGGGGTTGGAATGGATGATGTTACATTACAAAACATATTGGAAAGAAAAACGAAAAGTAGATCAGGAGTTGGCTTAATTAATACAGATAAACGGCTTAAACGTCATTTCGGTACGGGACTGCTTATTAAAAGTACAATTGGTAAAGGTACGAGCGTATCGTTTAAGGTTGGTTGATCGTGGTGCCTGTCACTCCTCGAAAGTGATATTATATCATTTTGATATAAGTGGATTACCTTTCAAACTAACAGAAATTTTCTAAATCCTCCCTAAATTAAATCACGCTTAGCCCTTGCACAATTTTATTTATTTCTACTCTTTATCCTACTTAAATTTTATGGCTCTTCGCTATTTAGTATGGAAACAGCTGTATTTTAAAAGAATCTTAGTTTCTCAATCCCTAGATAGCCAGTCAAGGAAATCACTTGACAGACTATCTAGGGATTAAGGATAGGTTTGTAAGCTAAAGAAGGAGTTAAACTAGCCCATGAAGCTCCACGGTGATATCCAACTTATTGACAGTGGCATATACCATTCTTCAAAGTAGATTGGGGCAAGCCATGATGATTTTGCCCATATCTTTTGTGGGGCTAGCTTTATACGATAAGCTCTAGCTGTTTTTAAATTTGTGTCTTTAAGATCTAAAAAGGTTTTCTTTTTGTTGTTCAGCACGGCGAACAGCATCTAAAGCCTCATTCATAATTTTCATAACGTGAAATTTATCGAATGTGATGGATACACTGGGACACTCCGTTTCTATGCCTTTTTCTGAAAGAAAGTTCTTAAAATATCAGTAATAGGAATGGCGCATTACCTAGTTCACCCCACGACAAACTAACAACTGCTATTTTAGCACCTTCTTTCCTAATTATATAAATAATTTTCATTAGAACAGTTTCTGTAAATAGTAAATCAAGCACATCTATCCTATCTCCGCAACCCTATGATTTCATCTAATCTGTCTCCACCCTTGTCATCAAGATAACGCACTTAACGTGGCTTGAGTGGTGATGGCAGATAAGTATAGATGTAGTAGAGTTTACCTTATAAAGTTCAATATTTTGGATACATATGGTACAATTTATTATATAGAAAAAGTTGGTTCGCAGTATTTAGCAAAATTTAAAGGGAGGGGTTTTTTTGAATTTCAAAAATAAATACAGCCTGAGCGAACGAGAATCGAAGTTTTTATTGAAAAAGAGTGTTGTAGCACTAATACATTCAGCCTCACGTCTTGAGAATGTGAATACAACCTTTCCACAAACAAAAACAATCGTTGAAGGTATGAGTGTTAGCGGAGTCCCTATGGATGATATACAAGTAATCCTCAACCTTAAAAATGCTTATCAATATGTATTGAAACTGCCTCACCATAGTAAATTTAATCTAGAAGTAGCATGTAAAATAAATAGTTTTATTTCATATAATGAATCCCTTGAATGGGGCGTTTTACGGACCGGAAATGTAGGAATACATGGTGTTGATTATACCCCTACTGTTCCAATTGAGTCAGAGGTTAGGGATACAATCGAAGAGATTATGAATAGTAAAATGTCCGAGACATATAAAGCATTGAAATACATGTATTTTGCTATGGGGGCACAACTATTTTGGGATGGAAATAAACGAACAGCCATTGTTTCAGCAAATACAATTATGATGTTTCATGGTATAGGCGTAGTCAATATCAATGAAAAACAATTGGAACATTGGAATAGTTTACTATCGGAATTCTACGAATCAAATAATGATGAAAAAATAATTCAGTGGACATATGAAAACTGTATACATGGAATTGATTATTGATTGATTTATTGAAAAAGGTCAGACCGTTTGTTTAAAATGCAATACGAGACTGGCCCTTTTATGCAATACTTAATTCTTGCAAAATTTCATAAACACCTACCATAAATGGTAGGTCTATTATAAAGAAAAACACATTGAATTGGGGAATTCAATGTGTTTTTCAGCAACTTCTCAAATGAGATGATTACTTTTAGCCAATTCGTAGATTGCTTCTGCATAGCTTGCTACAGATTTTAAGAATGCATCAACTGGTTTATTTACTATTTCAATTAAACATGGATAATTGTTCCTGTTCCCCTAGCCTTACCATTGCTTCCGGGTCATTATCTTTAAAGAAAGCTGTTCTGATTTCTTTATTTTTAGTCATTATTTGTGTATCTCCACTTGCAGAATCTCTTAGGCGACAGCTATATACAACAGGAAAATATTTTCGAATGAACTTCCCTTCCGCATGAGCGGTTAAAGCAATTATTTGAAATCCTAATTGTTCAGCGATAAAAAATACTGGCTCTAATACATGATCACTTGATGCTTTCCCGAATGGGTTGTCAACAATAACTGTTCGATGTCTCTTTTGGTTTCCTTGAAGTGGTACTCTTTTTTCGGCTATATAGTTAAGTATACCAAGGAACAGTGTCATATTTTTACTCCACTTTTCTCCTCCAGACCAGGCATTGGACTTCTCCCAGCTAGTAAGAGCAGCACTAACTTTACCATCGTTACTCACCTTTCTACACTTCACGCTTATATCTTTTTCTTTCATGACATTTTTCATAATATTTCCTTTATAATGATATTATATAACATTAAAACAAAATCAATTGGAATTTAATTGGTTTTGTTTTGAAGTAGATATATCCTCAATGTATTTAGGAAATTGTAACATACCAGTTGAAGATCTTCCTCGTATATTTGATCACTTTTTCCGTAGTGCACAACTATTTCAATCATATTTTCGCTTTCTAAGGAAACTCTAGGCTAAAAATAAGGGAATTCTATCTCAAACCCCAACATAAAAATAGCCCCCAAAAATGCCGTCAATTCAGCATTCTCAAGGGCTTCAGTTATTATTTAAATTCCAGCAGAGCGACTGTCTCCGCATGGCTTGAGTGGTGATCGCAGACATATTTGGTGTAGTGGTGTTTACCTGTGTTTAAGAAGATTGAAAAACAATATTCCATTAACAAAAGGAAAAGTTATCTTATGGAAATATTTCTATCACCAGTTGTAATTTCATCAAAATATCCCTGCAACATCCTTAAACGTGCATTGGGATACTCTATTAATTTTCTATATTCTTTTGCATCTAGATGTGGATTCCTCAGCATGATTTCACGAAATTTCCCCATTTCTTGTAGATCATACTGAGTCTTATATACAAGGAATTCAGTTATATATTGGCTAACTGGAATCTCTGAGATTTGCTCTTCATTTCCTTCCCATTTATATAAAGTAATTTGCTTTTGAAAAAATTGAATATTTGTCCCTTCTATTAATAATCGGTAAATTAAGTCACTTTTTATTTTTGAAGTTGAACTTGCAGTTTTATAAGCTTTTTCCATCAAAAATACTACGATACCCATTAACGTATCTATAATTTGTAATGGTATTGATATCTTTGAATCCAAAGGTATCGCAGCATGTACTTTATAACATTTATTCCTATAAGCTGAATGCGCATTCATTTGTTCTTTTAACTTAGTATATAACCCCAGTTTTTCATATTCATCACTAGAATCAACGAATATCTCTACATCAGTACCACTTTGAAGGTACCTTGTTATACCGTAAAACAACCGTTCTGGAATTTTCACATAAAATAATTTGCGTAGCTCAGTTAAATCAACATTCATTTTTACTGCAGTATTTTTTGCATCTTCGTTATTAACAATAAAGATGTTTATATTAACATTTTGGTTAAGAACATAATTTAAGGTCCTGAAATACTTTTTTATATGTTTATCATCCTTATACTCTCTAAAATGCATTTCACTCTTTGTATTGAGAGAATCATAGATTGAAATAACGTTACTAGTAATATCATTTATGACAGAGGCGTTAGCACCATATGCCCCATAATAAGAATAACCTCCATTTGGCTGATCAAGCTTGTTAGATTCATCAAAATATAATTGATATTTCATTTTTCTCAGCACCTTATATGTATATTACTTTTATTTTAAGGGTTATTGACACCCATAACAATGTATAATAAACTAAAATTAAGAAAAAGATACGGTTAATCGTTATTTTCTCCGTCACACTCGACTAGAGCTGATAGCGATTAAGAAATCACCCCTTCTCCGCCACATCGGCTAGAGCTGGGGTGATTTGTTTTAAGAACTTTTTAAAACTTAAAATAAAGCTCGATAAATTCATAGTTGACAAGTGCCTAGTAGAACTGCAAACGGGGCTTTTGAAGCTTGCCAATTCCAAGGCTGACTACGAAGATGTGGTCGAGGAAATCTACCAACTCCGGAAACAAAAACAAAAAATCCAGGTGGAAAATGCCGGACGGGATGAACAGTGTAAACGAATTGCTGAATGAACACATTCCTGCGGGAGCAGCCCACGGCAATCACCGAATACAACGAACAACTGGTCAGGCGACTAATTGAAAAGGTCACAGTCTACGAGGACAAATTCGCGGTGGAATTCAAGCCTAGCGTGACGGTAGATGTTGAAGCATAACGAAAAAATAAATAAGGCACTCTACGGAATTTCGATGTAGGGTGCCTTGCTGTCCAAAAACGCACATATTAGGGTTATGATTATCTATTCTAATCCCCCCCAGCATGCTTTGTTCATTATTTATTTTTACCTTTACCACCTAATAAAATTTTAATAGCCGCGCCTCCACCAACAGCAATAACGGCTATGGCACCAGCTCCTACGTTCTTTAACCCACGTCCAACACACTTTGAGCAATATAATCCAAAAGAAACCATATTAACACAGCCATTCTTATGGCATTTTCGTAATACAGTTTTACACTTTTGACACTGATATTTTTTATTTTCAACAAAAAATTTATTGTTAATGATAAAATTACTTATTGTAATACCTGTATGGCTCAAATTATTTATTTTTACATATATAATCAAATAAAATATAGGAACAACAGTCCACAAGTCTGGATTTTTTTTCTATCTAAATATAACATATTAGGTCGAACCCCACTTGCTAATGGATTAGGAAAAAATTGCAACTGTTCAATTATTAATCTTGTTGCAGTTCTTCTAAAATTTAAAAAAGTAAATAGTAGGCTACAAAATGAAAAAAGCAAAGCAACCAGCGAAATTATTATTGTGATATAATCTTTTATTTGCATTTACATAACCTCCCTGTTCACTACAAATTAGAATTTATCGCTCTGACATATATTTTTCAATTTCTTTAGAAGTCAATTTCCTCACTTCCGTATTTGGATATTCTTTATATTTTTCGGCTGTAAAAATAGGAGCCATTTCCTTACAAATTTTATCTTTATTCTTTTTCAAGAATAATTCTAAATCTTCAATACCGACAAAAATCTTATATGATACTCGTCCTTTGCTATTGCTAATTTCATAAATACCACACGATTTTTTCATCGTATAATCAGCGGTTCTTAAATACAATTTTGCAATCTCCAATGATTTAAATGGAAAATTCCATCTTTGCAGTCCTCGCTTTTCATCATGTTCTATACAGATACAACGCCCACAAGTCCCACAAATGTACTGTGTATGTTTCTGTAAGCACTCCAATGGATTAAGTAATGGCGTTATTCTATTTTTATCACTATAACATTCTTCACACATACTCCTACTATCCCTTCTTTTAAATTCAAATTTATTATATCTGAATTATATAAAAGCTCTTTACTGAACATAGCTCTATACCTATGCATATGGATCTGAAAGGAGTTACTTTGTTCCTTTTTTATATACAGCAACAATCTCTTCCTTATTTATTTATTCATCCATTTCATAACAAGCTCAATTTCATTTGTGTTTTTATCTATTTGTTCATTATCAATAATGAACCCTTCTCTAAGATAAAATCTAATAGCTCTTTTATTTTTCTTATAAACTTGTAAAAAAAGTCCTTCGTTTCTTTCCTTGATGTGATCTAACAAAGCCCTTCCGACACCTTTTGATTGACTGTTTGTTTCAACAAATATTCCAGCTATATAGTTCCCACTTAATCCAGTAAACCCTTTAATAGAGTTTTCTTCATAAACAAAAATTGTTGCCTTCGGCATCATTTGTCTTACTTGTTCATAGTTACTTCCCCAATAATTTTCATTAATAAAATCATGTGCAGAAATATTGGTCTTAAGCCATAATTTCATAATACTGTTTAAATCATTTTCTTTAAATTCTCTAATCATTGTAATCTCCTTTAAAATTTGAACTTTCCTTTATATACCGTTGCTGATTTGATGAAGTCTTTTCAATAGCCTTCAAATTACCATTCATTTTACTAACCCTGTTAAGAAATAATGTCCCAAGCAGAAGTCTATCCTTTCTTGGTATTCTGTTCCATACATAACCCTTGAACAGATCCTTAACCAGAAAGACTTCACCCTGATTCAGGTTTTTAGTTTCTTTGATAGCTTCTTCCAATAGTTCGTTTACATCACCCATGTTGTCCACTCCTTATAATAACAATGCCAACAACGTTGTTATTAGTATTATATACGCATTACCAACTTTATCAATTTACAAAAGGAAAAACCGCCAACCAAGAGAATGTATCTCCTGATTAACGGTCGATCATGAAGGTTGTATTTATACATCTATTTCAACACCTGATTTGAATTCAATGGTGAGCTTATCATCAAATACTGTAACCTTTTCAATAAGACGCCTTACAAGCTGTTCATCATACTCTTCAAGTTCACATGATTGCTCATTCAAGAAATCAGTCATCTCGTCGATTCGTTGTCTTTTTCCTTCACGTTCTGCATTCTCAATAAGTGCATTTTGCTTCAGTTCCCGCAAGCGATAGATCTCATCAGCCAAATCATCATAGTCATTCTTGGACTTTGCTTGTACAAAAAGTTGTTACTGTAATCCTTCTAATTTGCCATCAATATCATCGGTGGCATTATCCTTTTCTTCATTTATCGAGGGCTAAGGTCGAGTGGACAGATTTACTTTCATTTTACAAAATGCAGTATTTTCAAGCCCTCCAGGATTTTACTTTCTCGTTATCAAGACGACACACTCAATATAGCTTGAGTGGTGATGGCAGATAAATTGGTGTAGTTGTGTTTACCTTTCTGCCTGATTGTATACCATTTTATGTCCTTCAGATATATTTTATGGATACCTTATTAACATAGTCAACGGATTTGAGAATTCTTGTTGTGCTATGCCACTTCTTGGTTTATCAAGTTCTTGCCCATGAAGTGCTTTGCAAATCTTGTCATTATATTGAGTAACATAGCGTAGTGCAGCCAAAGAAAGTAGAGATTGTATTTCAATTGGAGTAAGCCACATATATTCATGTAATTCTTTTGCTATTTGCTCAATTGTTTTTGCTCCAGATTTTTGTCCTATCATATCCAACATATCTTCTACAGCTTGCTGTTTTTTATCTTGCCTAGAATCATTTTCCTCATAAGAAGAAACAACCCAATAAAAGCCGTTATAAAATCTTTGAACTATAATAAAGCAATCAGTATATCTGTATAGAAACTCAGTTCTATCACTATTCCAGATTGGCTTCCCAGACTCATCACGTTGAACTAATTCGTTCTTTCCCATCCATACTAAATATGGGTGTTTATTAATATAAAGAGCATATTCATTTTTACTTGAGAACTCATATTCCAAAAATGAGATATCATCATTTGAGAATGTTATTGGCTTTTGTCGAAAATATTCATGTGCTTGTATTTTATCATATGGGGAATCTTCATCAGCATAAATAGA
>DULJ01000125.1 GCA_012840465.1 Caryophanales bacterium | reverse complement strand
GCGGCGAAATATCTCCAGTACTACACCAGTTTTGTGGTGGGACCGTAAGCAAGCTGCAGGGACTCACCTTTTGACGGTGAGTCCCTTTTTTGGGGAGGCAAACACTGTTGAATTGGAGAACATGGAAGCACAATTGGCGGCTCTATCTTCTTCTGCTGCTCACGGGGATCTGTGTCTATCTTGCTTTTGTGTTGGCTAATCTGTCACCGCGCTATCTATGGCTCTTGCTGCCAGGCGCTTTGGGTGCTGGTTTGGCTTATCTCGAGTACAGGCGCCTGCAGCGCCAGAAACTCCTCACCCAACTGCGCAGCCAGTGGGGAACAGCGGAGCTTAAAAAAGAGAGGGATTTTCAGGCCATTGCCTCCCTATTCCTGCAGGCTCCCCGGGGAGAGGAAGCCCTTGATGACCGCACTTGGCAGGATTTGACCATGGATGCCGTTTTCGCTCGGCTGGACCGCACCCTGACCTGGCCGGGCATGCAGGTACTCTACCGCCTGCTGCGCCTGCCTGAGCTGGGCAACTTGGAAAAGCTGCGCCGGAGGAGTGCAGCCATTGCCGGCTTCCAGGAAGATGCGGATCTGAGGGAAAAGGTGCAGTTGATGCTCAGCAGCATGGAACGGCGGATCGGGTCTGGTCTGTGTACCCTGCTCTGGGATACACCCCAGAGCAAACCCCACCTTCCTCTGCTGGTGTACAACCTATTGTTTTTGGCGGCCCTGTTTTCGCCGCTGCTGCTCTTGCTATCCCCGCGCTTTGTTCTTGCCCTTGTGTTTCTGTTCCAGATCAATATGTACCTGCACTTTAAGGTGCAGAAGGAAATCAGAGCCTACTTTGAAGGGGTGCGTGCCCTCAGGCAGTTGATCAGCGTAGGTAAGCAGCTTGCCCAATTGGATGCGGAGTGTCTCGGCGCGCTTCCCCAGACAATTCGGGAAGCCCTAGGACGGGTCACCGCGTTCAACAAAATCGTGCGGTACGTGGGCATGGAGTCCACCGATCCCCTGACCCACATGTTCGAGCAGTATGTGACCATTTTTTACCTTGCAGAAGTGCGCGGGTTTTACCGGGCTTTAGACTTCATTGCGCAAAACCGGGAGGCCCTGCAGACTCTGTTTCTGGCGGTGGGGGAGCTAGATGCTCTGCAGTCGGTGGCTTCTTACCGTGCTTCTTTGACCTACTTCTGTGAGCCAGAGTTCACGGCACAGCGCGGCCTGCAGCTCGAGGGGGCGTACCATCCCCTGCTGGATGAGCCAGTGCCCAACTCCATTGGGGTTTCTAACCGGGGGATTCTCATTACCGGTTCCAACATGTCGGGCAAGTCCACCTTGCTCAGGACGGTGGGGGTGAATGTGCTGCTGGCCCAGTCCATTGCCACCTGCTTGGCCAAAAGCTACCGCGCATGTCCCCTGCGGCTCGTTACCTCCATCGGCCGGGCAGACAATCTGATTGAGGGGAAGAGCTACTATCTGGAGGAGGCCCTGAGTGTCCTGCGCATTCTGGAAAACGTGCAGGAGCGGGTAACCATCCTCGCCATCTTCGATGAACTTTTCCGGGGTACCAATTCGGAGGAACGGATTTTCGCCGCGCAGCGGGTGCTGCAGTACCTGATCGGGCGCAACGCTTTGGTCCTGGCGGCTACCCACGACTTGGAGCTCTGCGACCTGCTCGCGGAGGAGTATACCAGTTATCACTTCAGCGAGCGCGTGGGCGATCTGGGCCTGGAGTTCGACTACAAGCTTAAAGCGGGACCTGCCACCACCAGGAATGCCCTCGCGCTCCTGCGTTACTTGGGCTATCCCCAAGAGGTGACGGATTAACTGGACAGGCTGGGGGAAGGGGCCCCGGGGGAGGAGCGGGGCTCCAAAGCGGCAATAACTCACTTTTACGGTGAGTTATTTTTTGTCCTGCTGGACGAACGGCCCTGTTCATGGTATATTAGGAACGGTGAGACTGAAAATCATTCTCATAGTTTATGCTGAACCCTGGACAGGGAGGTGCCCGAACCAAGAGCAATGCACAACATCGCCTTAGTACTCTGCCTAGCTGCCTTATCCATACTGTCGCTGGTTCTGGGTCTCTCCCAGTTCAGTGTAGCCAAGCTGGCCGCTGGAGAAGATCTGGTCAGCCAGATTATCATCCTAAGCCGCATTCCCCGCGTGGCCAGTATCATCATGGCCGGGATGGCCATGGCCATTAGCGGGTTGATCATGCAGCAGATCAGCAAAAACCGCTTCGTTTCTCCAACCACCGCAGGGACCATCGATGCTGCCCGCTTCGGTGTATTGGTGGTGCTCATTCTGTTTCCCCACTTCAGTGCCTTGGGGAAGATGCTGCTGGTCTTCTTTTTTGCTCTGGCCGGTTCCCTGCTGTTCATGGGTATCTTGCGGCGCATCAGGATGAAAAACGTCGTGATGGTGCCGCTGCTTGGTCTCATGCTGGGGAATGTCATTGGGTCGCTAACCACATGCCTAGCCTACCGCTACGACTTGGTGCAGAATGTGAACACGTGGCTCACGGGCAATTTTGCCATGGTCACGCAAGGCCGCTATGAACTGCTCTACTTCAGCATACCGCTGTTGGTGACCGCCTTTGTCTACGCTGACAGATTTACCTTAGCTGGTATGGGTGAAGAGTTTGCCGTGGGCCTTGGCCTGAACTACAAGCAGGTTGTGACTGTAGGCCTGGTGATCGTTTCCCTGCTTTCGGCGCTGGTGGTGATTACCGTTGGTCGTATCCCCTTTTTGGGCCTGATCGTCCCCAACATCGTAACTCTCTATCTGGGAGACAACCTGCGCAGAAGCATCGCCACCACGGCTTTGGCGGGGGCCGTGTTCCTCTTGGGGGCGGATCTTCTGGGGAGGGTCCTGATCGCACCTTACGAGATTCCCATCGGCTTGACGGTGGGGGTTGCAGGCAGTGTGATCTTCCTTTACCTGCTGCTGAGGGGGGAACGCCGGTGATGGAAGACCGTTATGCGGCGGATCGGCGGCTGATCGCATTTCTCGGCCTGCTGGTTGCTGTGGTGAGCGTGCTCTACATTGGTGTGGGGCTGAAGAGCAGCACTTGGCGGTACGCCGTGAGCCTGCGCATTCCGAGACTGCTGGCCATGATCGTAACTGGCGCCGCCGCGGCCTATTCCACAGTCACATTCCAGACCCTTACGAATAACCGCATTCTCACCCCTGCGATCATGGGTCTCGATTCCCTTTATGTTCTCCTGCAGAGCCTGGCAGTGTACCTGTTCGGTTCTGGCAGCGTGGTTGTGACCGATCCCAGGCTGAACTTCTTGGTGGTGATCGCCGGTATGCTGGCCTTTGCCGTGGCGCTCTACCATTTCCTGTATCGGAAGGAAGAGCGGGGCCTGGCATTCCTCCTGTTGGTGGGCG
>DULJ01000063.1 GCA_012840465.1 Caryophanales bacterium | reverse complement strand
TTCTTCATATGCAAATGGATTGGCGACTGAGAGAAGCACAGAGTGAAGGTATCTGTATTACACAGCTCGAAGTACAACAATTGGATAAGATTTATGTGGAAGAGCAGAAAAAATTTTATGACCAAATGGCTATGCTCACAGGTATGGTTGATCCAAGCAAAAAGGCAAAGGTTTCCAAAAATGTATTTTGCAAGTGAAAAGTGAGCCATTTCGCAATTTAATTTTGAGCCACCATCTTTTCGGCATTTCCTTTCATCCATTCCTCAGTTTCCCTCATTCTAAATGACGGACCAACCATGTTTACTACATGCGATTTATGAGTAAGACGGTCAGTCAAGGCGGCTGTTAAGACTGGATCGTGAAAGATGTCCTGCCACTTTAAGAATGATAGATTGCTGGTAATAATAGTTGACTTCCTTCCAGCCCGAAGGGAAAGGTGAGAAAACAATAACTCTGCACCTTCCTTATCAAAAGAAATATAGCCGAGTTCATCGATAATAACGAGGTCATATTTCTCAAATTTTAATTCAAATGAACGAAGAGTTCTTTCTGATCTGTGTTCCTTCAATTGATTAATAAGAGAAGGGACAGTTGCGAAAAACACCCTGTACCCAGCTAGACAAGCTTCCATACCTAACCCAACCGCTATATGCGATTTCCCCGTTCCTGGGGAGCCTGTTAATATAACATTTTGACCCTCCTTAATAAAATCAAGTGATTTGAGTTGAGGCAATTTTTGCTGCGCTTGCTCGGGCAAATAATCCAAAATTAATTCATCTAGTAACTTTTTTTGTGGGAAATTCGCAGCTCGAATACGACTCTGCTTGGCACGTATAAATCGATCTCTTTTTTCCTGTAAAAGGACTTTTAGTAATATCTCAAATACCTGCTCGGAATCCTGAAAACTCGTTTCATCAAGAACCATTCTCCTGATACTTGGCAGGCGAAGTTCCTTACATATATCGATAAGTTGTTGTTTATTATCCATAGTGAGCCACTTCCTTTTCCTGATTAAACATATTTGCGTATGCTTTCATATTGCTTTCAGACTGATGTGCGGTTTCATCCCGATAGAATCCATCAGCTTTAACAGGGGTACTCTGCTCACAGATAAACAAGATACTTTCCGTGGAAACATACCCAGTTCGAATATTATTCAGCTGCTTGACGGCATCCAATACATGCTCAAGCTTATTGTTCTCCCGTATATAGAAGAGTAACTCTATGACTTCCTTCTCTTTTCCGATATAATAATCATTGTATATTTTTTTTATTTGTGATGGTGCTTGTCTCAAACATTCGCTTTGAGCGATGGCACCCTTTTTCTTTTTGAATGTTTCTAAATAATGATACAAATCCATTTTCCATTGATGCACACCCCAATTTCGTTGATGTTCCGCCTCTAAACACCCATCAATAAATAGCTTTATGGTTTCCGCACCGGCTTTCGCTTTTATATATTTACCAACGTGCCCTTCGGGTACGGAATAATGGTTTTGATTTACGACTTTAGTCTGTTGAGCTCGCCAAAGCGTGCGAAACAATAAACCACCTGCTATGCAGGTGCGCGACGGATGGTTATACCAATAAAAAACTCACTTTCCGCTATAATAGAGATTGTT
>DULJ01000062.1 GCA_012840465.1 Caryophanales bacterium | reverse complement strand
TTTTCATTTTCAGATAAACTCTGCCAAGCTACTTGTTGGAATTCCATGTACTCTTTTTCGTTGTTTTGGTCCTTATTGTCAATTCCATTACTTTCGATTAATTTATCCTCAAAAATATATTGATAATCATCTATTAACAACTTCCCATCTTCCTTAATAAATGTAAGTTGTTCCTTCGTACTGTAATATTCAGGTATGCTTGTTTGGGTAAAATAAGTTATCGTTGCAGTCATACCGTCAATTACAATTTCAAAATCAACAACCCATGGACTGGAATAACCAATATTATAATTCCAGTTTTCCCCACTTCTAATAATTTGTTCTTGCTTGAACTTTTCTTTCGCCTTTCCAGACATCATTGCATAGCGTGGTTTTCCATCTCTTGTTTTAAGTGCATACGCCCAAATCGTGGAAAGTTCAGTGATTTTTTTATAATCCTCATCAGAATTTATTACTGTCCCAGGATTACCTGTAATCCCATTCACTCCGGTTTGGAATAACTGAAAATTTAACAATAGGGAACAACTATTGCACCCCTCACTTTTTAATTCTGTGAATATGATAAAATGATGATAGTATTGATCATAACCACTCATTTTTACCAAAGGAAGGTTACACCAAATGATATATTTAAAAAGCTTCAAGCTTTCCCCACATACAGTCAAAAATCCAAATGCATATCCATACAATGTATTCAAAAGCATAGCTGGAGAAGTATTTGTTTTTAATAACATCACGGTTTTGTATGGTAACAACGGTTCCGGGAAGTCAACGCTGCTTAACTTAATTGCAAAGAAGTTGAATATTACAGGGGCTGAGGAATTTACAAATATTCGAGAAAACAACTACCCGTTAGATTACATGTTAGCTTGTTCTTTTAGTTTAGGGGAAAATAAAAGTGACGGGGAGTCAGATCAAATACCAGCTAATAGTTTATACATCAAAAGCGAAGACATCTTATATGAGATCAAGAAGATTCAGCAAGAGGAAGTTTTAAAGGAAGGGTATCTGTACCAACAATCTAAATTGGGGTATACTAAGGAGCAGATAGAAAAGTTGAAACACTCTTCACAGATGTACAAACAAATCGAAGCTATGAAGTTTGCTAATGAGAAGTATTCTAACGGAGAGACATCCATCCAGATATTTGATGAATATCTCGTCCCCAATGGATTATACCTGCTTGATGAACCGGAAACATCTCTTTCACCTACAAACCAGATTCAGTTGGCGGAAGAAATCAACAAACTTGCAAGATTTTTTAACTGTCAGTTTATTATAGCGACTCATTCGCCATTTATGTTAGGAACATTAGATACCGAAATTTATAATCTTGATGCTCCCCTATTAAGAACTTATAGATGGACAGAACTTGAAAATGTAAGATTTTTCTACAACTTTTTCAAAGAACGTAAGAATGAATTTGAATAATTGGGTATATACCCCAAATTATACGGAGGGGTTATTATGAAAACTATAGGGCTAATTGGTGGAATGAGTTGGGAATCATCGGTTGAATATTATCGAATTATTAATGAAGAGATAAAAAACAGATTAGGTGGTTTACATTCTGCAAAATGTCTCTTATACAGCGTTGATTTTGAAGAGATTGAGCGGTTTCAGGCAGGTGGTGAGTGGGAAAAGGCAGGAAAACTATTAGGTGATGTCGCTCATTCTTTAGAAAAAGGAGGGGCAGATTTTATCGTTATTTGTACAAATACGATGCATCGAGTAATAGATTATGTTGAAGAAAAAATAAGAATTCCAATTTTACATATTGCTGATACGACCGCAAAACAAATAAAAAAATCAAATCTTCATACAGTAGGGCTTTTAGGAACTAAATACACAATGGAGCAAGACTTTTACAAATCACGAATAGAGTCAAATGGCATAAAGGTTTTAGTACCAAATGGTGCTGAACGTGAGATGGTGAACAAGGTTATCTATGAAGAATTATGTTTAGGTAATATTCAGCAATCATCAAGGGATTATTACAAAATGGTCATTAAGAATTTAGTGGATAATGGTGCTGAAGGAATAATATTAGGATGTACGGAAATTGGATTGTTAGTCAAACAAGAGGACTCAGAAGTTCCTTTATTCGATACAACAGTGATACATGCGGTTGCAGCAGTTAATGCAGCATTAGAACATTAATTTGAGGTTTTTAAAAGAGGCGAGAATATGGAAAAAAGTATTCAAAAATGGTCTGTTTATGGATTTTTAATATCCTTTGCTTTATCAGTCTTATTCGTTGATTACAAAGTAGTTATTCATTTTGACGGTGGTTATACAACAGAGTATGTGCCCGTTTATGATTACATTATTTCTATCATTCGGTACAGTGTGATAGGTGCCTTCGTAGGAATATTTGTAGGTTGGAGATTGGGCAAAGGGAAAAATTATGTAGAAAAGTAAAATATGAATTTGAAGGGGGATTTTGATAAGCTTTTTCAGAGAAAGAAAAGTAGGAACACACGAACCGTCCCTGTGTTCCCCGTGTTCCGCTAATTCTCAATTATTTGTAATGCACCATTTTCTACTATTTTTTCAACTTCCTCATATCCTTCTAAAAATGCAAAATTATATCTTGCGGGTAAAGCAAATACATAATCCTTATTTTGATTGAGTTTTTTAGGCCTTATTGGTGCGGCACCTACACTGAACTTTTCATTTTGAATACTCTCCCATTGACTATGTGCAAAAATCATAATAGGGATATCTTGTCTTGGATTCTCCTTAGTCCATTTAGGATGATGGACAGATAGGATTGGTCCATTTTCCGCCATTTGATTAGCTGCTAACGGGGTTCCTTCCCAACGATCTGTTACGATCTGATAATTCCTCCAACTTGCAGGTAATGTCAATCTAAAGCCATATTTTTCATTTGTGTAAGAAACAGCATTACTATTAATATCGTTGTATTCACCTACCGATACTTCATCAATCAACCAACGATTATCCACCTTTTGTATGGTAAGTGTAATTGGTCGTTCAGCCGCACTACCACCTTGTTCCAGTTCCACACTTGTAATTTCGATAATCTTCCCCCTTACTTCATAAGTAACCTCTGAGGATTTCTCTATACTTGAAATTTCAATCCGATCCGGCCAAGGACTGGATACTTCTCTCCCAGGCGCACTTTCTGGATCGCTCAACCATTTCGATAAAAGTGATGATGTAATGAAATTACTGTATTTCTCTTTAATCGCTTCTTTCAATATATCTTCAGGTGCCAAAATAGACACTAATTGTAACGTTTGACCAAACTCCTCAACTAAATTTGTCACTTCCTCCTTTTCAGGATTATTATTAGTTAAATTAGAATCCTCGCTTAACTCTTCGCTATGTTGAATATTATCTTGTTGCAGTCCCTCTTTGTTCTGTGACCCACCGGATTGTGGCGTACAAGCAACTAAATTTAATATTAAAAATACAGCGACTATCCAAGCTGACATTTTCATAGTGATCCCTCCAATAATTAACTGTCAACTTATTAGACGATAGATCTCTATTTTTGTTTCATATTATGTATAACAGCTCAATAGGAACGCACGAAGAACCGTTCCAGTGTTCCAGGTCAAAAGATTGATAAAAAAATATTGAAAAGATGGTATGATAAAATATGCGATGCAAAAAATGTCGTATGATAGCGAAGTTTTAACGAATATATGATAATATAATATACTGTACGGAAAATAAAGGAGGGGGAACCTCATATGACGCTTTTGATTACACTTTTGTTACTAGCAAGTGTTAGTTTGTTTATTTACTCTTTTTTTGCAAAAGACTATCAATCCGAGATTACGAAACAAGTTTCTAATGTGAATATTAACCTTATGCGCGAAATTATAGAATTAAAAGATAAAATCAAGGTCTTGGAGAAAGGAAGTAATACCCGTGGATAAACATACTGCACGTGGACTAGCAATCGGTTTCTTTTTTACAGCCATTATTTTAATAGTTTTTAAGCCGATTTTTGTCCTAGACCAAGAAACCGTGACTTCGTACCTAGAAGATAATAATTTAGTCGTCATTTCTAAAGAAGAACAAGTAAATATGGAACAAAGTGATTATAGCACACAAAAGGGAAACGATAGTTCTGTGAATGAACCTACTCAAATGGTAGCGGATAATGACAAAGAGTTGGCGAAACAAGTTTCTAAGGATAATCAAGAAAAAAAGGAAAGTAAACCTGAAGATAAAATATTTAATATTACCGAAGGTATGGTAAGCAGTGATGTAGCCTATGAGTTAAAGAAAAACGGCCTTATTAAAAACCAAGGAGAGTTCATTAAAACGCTTGAATCAAAGAATGGTGCTAAATATATTCAAATTGGTGAATATAAATTAAACTCATCCATGAGTAATGATGAAATTATAACCGTTATAACGAGAAATCGAGTTGCATAATAATTAGAGCTACATATAACACTCCTTACGAGGACGGATAAAAACCCTTGATTTTATCAAGGGTTTTTAATCTAAGCGAATTGAGTCCGAAGTATAGCGAAGTTCGGACTCAAACCCGAGATTTAAAGCAATCAAAGTCCAACGTGAATGAACCTTTATTTCACCGATCCATATTTCGCCCATAGACTAAGAGTGGGTGATGAATATGCAAAGACGGAATAAATTGGACATAACTGCTTATCATCAAAAGTATTTTCGTCCATCTTGCTTGAAGGCTTTAAATTTAAGATTTGACAGTGGGGAGTTCTATTCACCTTTTTCTGAAAAAACTTATGACCAAATTAAATTACCTCCTGAATTGACCAGAACCCCCGAAGATACCCTTCTTAACTATTTTAGCGTACTGCGTGAAGCTGAAAATATGGGCGGGAGGAGTTGCGGTTCAGTTGGTCAGGCACGTACTCCATTTCCAATCGCCTATAATTTCCTGTCTAAAGAGTATCAACGTAAATTAAGCTATGAAGAATATATTCATTCGTTTGCTGGGATAGGACATACGAGTTTAATAAAGCTTTGTCGAGTACCTAATGGAAAAAGAGGGATAAAGTTTTTTTATGAAATTGAGACGATTGAGGGGTTTAAAGGGAAGCGAGCGGAATATTTCGGTTATTCATATGGATTTATTCAGCTTATTCATGAAAAGGACGGTTTCCGAATTTCGGATTTGAGTAAGTTTGAAGAAGACTTTTTATGTGCACCATATCATGGTTGGGACCATAATGGGGAAGATGTCATAGAAGTGAAATATGGAAGTTGGTGCAAATTGATACAACAAATGTACCCAACTGTGAAAAACGGATACTTTAAAAATATTTATTTTCATGGGACAGATGGAGCCGATTATTGTTTTATTTTTGTTACATTGACGAATGGAACCGATGTAGAAATTGCTCAATATCGAAAACTAAGCAATGATAAGTGGATACAGGTGAACATGAAGCCTGAAGAAGAATGTTTAACTGAAAAACCGGGTTCTCCTATGGAAGGGGAAATTAACAACAATAATACTGATAAATAATTTTAATTTAAGTGCCTGGTGCATTACTGGAGTAGCTGAGTAACAAAATTCAAGGGGATTGGGTTAATGGCTAAAGCGTGTGTATGGGTTTTTATTAAGATGAGGTGAGAATGTGGAAAAAAGTATTCAAAAGTGGTCTATTTATGGATTTTTAATATCGTTGGGATTATCAGTCTTATTTGTTGATTATAAAGTAGTCTATCATTTTGACGGTGCTTATACGACAGAGTATGTACCCGTTTACGACTACATCGTTTCTATAATTCGTTACAGTGTATTGGGTGCCTTTGCAGGATCGTTTGTAGGTTGGGGATTGGCTAAAAGAAAGGATAAAGCAATTTGATATAGGGGGGTTATGCCGGATCAATCCAATAAAAAAATAATGACAGGAATTTTGATATGTTTAACTTCATTCAGCAGAAGTCTTCCACTTCCATAAGTGGTGAGATGAATGCAAATTAGTATTTTAAATTCAGTGGGGGTACAAACCCCTGCTGAATAAAGTTAAAGCCTCCGGCGAGCCTTGCGATTTTAAAAGGTAGCTTTTCGAGCAGATCAAAGACTAAGAACGCCACATCCTGTGGCAACGTCTTTGTGACCCACGTCCTGTGGGCCTAAAAAGTCTGGGCGCAAATACGCCAAGGTGAATTTGATTTTTGGCAGGAATTAGACTACTGGTAGTTGCCTCTCTATTAGAAATGAAGCCCGATAAAGATGAGGAAGAAAAGAGTAAGATTCAAGCGAAGCAATTATTTCTATCAGAAGTGACAAGTGCAAGGCACGTCGATATTAAAGAAAGAGCACAATTCCTGTTGCAGAATTGCACCCCATTGTGGAATATGGTTACTTAAAAGTGGGAAGCATTACCTCACTTAAATTTAAACCAGAATATTACCCCATCTTCACTATTTCTAACGCCATAAGAGAATTTGTGTAATTCTAGAATTGAACGTGAAATGGCTAATCCTAGACCTGTCCCTTTTGTATCACTGCGTGACACATCGCCTTTTTTGAAAGGAAGCCATATTTCTTCAACTTTTTCTTCAGGTATGTGGCTGCCACTATTATATACTTCAAGTGTATTGTTAAAGATTCCAATACAAATCTTGCCACCTTCAGGCATATGATCAATAGCATTAATGAAAAAGTTATCTATCACTCTTCCAATTAAAGAGCGGTCAGCCATTACCACCGCATCGCCTTCCAAACAAGTCGTTATCGATTTTTCATCACTAACCTGCTTGTAACGCTTAATAATCTCATTGCATATCTCATTGAGTGATACATTATCAAATTTCACTTCAAGAGAATCCGACTTTAATCGTGGCAATTCTAGCATCTGCCTAATAATTTTGTCCATGCGATCTATATTTGACTGGATATGGGCAATGTAATGCTCCCTTTTTTCTGTATGGACATTTTCATGTAAGTTCTGAGCATACCCGGAGATAATACTCAACGGAGTTTTTAAGTCATGGGCCAGGGCATTGGTTACTTCCTTACGTTGCCTTTCAAGATCCTCCCGTTTCTTATAAGTTTTATAAGTTTGTCTCGAAAGTATGAGAGCCGCGATAATAAATGTGAGTAAGCAGGAAATCCAGACAAAGGCTAATGTAGGAAAACACTGTTCCCACAGATTAACGTCACGACCGACCACGACCCAGAAATCACTATATGAATCTTCGTTATCATTCATATAAATCGTTGACTGATAAGGTTGTGGCCAGTAATAACGATAGTTTAATAGATTCATTCTTTGTGAAAAGGTCTTTGCTCCCATTAACTGAGGCAAAGCTTCTTTTAACTTTTCCTGATCGGTCACCATTTGACGCAGTTCATCCTGTCTTTCGTTATTAGGATTGCCAGTATTCTCTGGCTGGATGCCACCATATTCTTCAAAATACGGTAAACCTGTAGAATTTTCATAATTTGAAAGGTAGACAATATTATTGGTATGCTTACCTCCGCTTGCTATTACATCTCCGTTTTCATCAAAAGTTTGGGCATACATCTCATTTACGGTTATTTGTTCTGGGATAATCATCTCATTATCGACCCAAAAGCCCTTTACATCGACTGTATAAGCCGATAGGTCTCCTACCTTTTCTGACTTTGGAGTTGCATATAAATAATTTTCGATTTCTTTTATTTCTTCGTCACTAAACCAATCTTTAGGATTTATAAAGCCTTGTGCTGTGTATTGTTTGCTACCCTCTCTATGTGAAGTATAGCTGACTCTCCAGTGGCTATTCGTATGAAGAAGAAGTTCGTAATCACCTGTGAATACAGCCATTTCATTATCTTTAGATGTGAAAAAATTTGACTCATTTGCAAATTCCTTTTTTACTTTGGAAAGATCCGTAATCTGATTATTATTGTCAATATAATCTTTTAGGATGCCTTCAACTCTATTATTTATTTGTAATGCGTATGTTCGTAGATTCATTTCAGCTACTTTCTTTTGCTGAGAGATAAGAAACACACTGAATCCAATCATTAGTACTAGATAGATAGCCAAAAATGAACTAAAGATACGCAAATAGAGCACGCGCTTTGTTTTGTTGTTTTTCATTCTTCCACCTCCAGCTTATAGCCTTTTTTAAACACAGTTTTTATTTGGGTAGAGGCGTTGCCTAAGGCTTTGCGCAGTTTTTTAACATGATTATCTACCACTCTGTCATTACCATCAAAATCATATCCCCAAACTCTCAGTAGTAGGCTGTCCCGACCCACCACTTTCCCGCAGTTTTCCATGAGTATTTTTAAAATAGCAAATTCTATCGGCGCCAGTATGACTTCCTTATCTTTTACAAATACTGTACAGCGATAAGGGTCTAACTTAATAGTGCCAGCCGTCATGATTTCATTTCTCACCATACCTTTTGAACGTCTTAATAAAGCCGTTACTTTTGCAAAAAGCTCTGCCAGCGAAAAAGGTTTAGTAACATAGTCATCGCACCCAAGCTGATATCCGTGTAATCGATCACCCTCTGTGTCCCTTGCGGTAATAAAGATAATAGGAACGTCGCTCGTCTTTCTAAGCTCTCTACAAATTGTAAACCCGTCAACCTCTGGCAGCATGACATCTAGAAGTACCAAATCATATTCGTTGTCCATGCCTTTTTGTTGGCCTTCATATCCCGTCTCGGCAAAATTGATAGCCAAAATCCCACTACTTTTCTCTATAAAATAATCCGTAATAATTTCTCTGATCTCGGCATCATCTTCAACTAAAAGAAGCCTAAAAACCATCTTTTCACCCCCAAGTACAGGTTAGCATACAAATCTATCCTTTTTGTATCCAATTGGCAGGTCAATAAAAACCATTTTTTAAAAAGTTTAATTTTGCTGTACACTTTTTTAAGGGATAAGACTCTTTATTAGTGAAGGACGTTTGGAAAGGAGGAACTATGGATTCGCGGCTTTTGTTGGAATTATACAAAAAACAGGCAAAAATGATTTATTTTTATTTAAAAAAGAATGGCTGCAGTCACGAAGATGCAGAAGATATTGTTCAAGAAAGTTATACGAAATATATCGCTTATAGCAGTGGTGTTCTTTCGGATAAGGCCCTATCCTATATTTTCGCCATTTCTATGAATGAATTCAAAAAAGTGTTAAAGAAAAAAGGAAAAGAACAAGTGATTTCGATTGATGACCAGCGCTTCTGGAATAATTTTGCGAATGATCAAGATACTGAAGCCAGCGTATTAAATATCGAAATGAATCATGAAATCGCCATTACTTTAGAACGCATTCAAGAAGTCTATAAGCAGCTTTTATTATTAAAATATGAACTGGATCTCAGTTACAAAGAGATTGCCCTAGTGCTAGGAATGAAGGAAGAAACGATTAGGACCTATTTATATCGGGCAAGAAAAGAATTTCAAAAGAAGTGGAGGTATCTTCATGAATGATAATTTAGATGATGTTTTTGATGAGAAGAAGATAAAAAAGGCGATAAAAAAAGGCAAAAAGAAGTCAATCATCACGATTGTTTTCGTTTCTTTACTCGTTTTTGTTGTTTTAAACATAGCCAATTTCGCCATTTCTATTTATTTTAGCCAAAAGGCATTTAAGCAATGGGATGCTTATGTCCGACTAAGCACTCCGAATGGCTATATCAGTGAAACCGTGGATTCACGGGGCTTTTTAGGAGGAATGAGTCATTATAAAATATCAAAAGACATGAAAATTAAATCCCTTGTCGTCGAACAAAAGCAATATCAATACGGTCTTATTCCATCTGTTTTGATTTCAAGAGGTTCAGGTGGTAGCATCGGAGTCACAGGAGAGGATTGGCAATTCTCCTATAAAGAAAATGGTTGGAGAGAATTGATGTTTTTTCACCCTAATGTTGCTTATAAAAAATATAAAAGCGATGAAGAACTGATTAAAAGTATGCAAGGGGAAAAAATATATGAGGTAGCCCTCTCCTTTGATAAGCCATACAAACAGGGTGAACTGCCCATTATGCAACTACCTCAAATGACTTGGTTTTGGTTAAATACCTATAGTAAGGGTCAATTAGACACATTTCAACAAGAGGCGAAGGAAAACGATTGGTCTGCAACGTTTATTAGGGAGAATGAAGCGTTGGGTTTTTCAATAAGAAACACTTATACTGGGGCGACAGATTTGGCACGTGAATATGATAAGTTTCTAAAGTTGCTGAAAACGAGTACTTATAGTGAACACAAGAAAGCTTACAATACGATGAAAGACATTAATATAGACGATGTAGAAATATTGGGGGTGGTCGTTTATGGGACGAAGGATGAAATCGCAGAAATCATGAAAGATCCTATTATTAAAGCCTCTTCACTAGGTGGGGTTATTGATAATTATTAGTGAATAAAATAGGGATCTAGTAGGGGTTTTCTTGCAAGAATATAAGAAATGGCTCAATTCCAATGAACTGGGCCATTTTTTGTGATACATGTTCCAACTAGTGTGGGATAGTGGAAGCAATATTATTTCTTATCCTTTATTACAATTTATTGACGCTTATTACACATTATTAGCAAAATAAACATGGATACAGCCTATAAAAGTAAAAAGTCCTTTAAGAATAACAAAAATTCCTCTAGCGTTTCTGGTAGTTCTTCAGGCAAAAAATTGGTACTATGCATTTCGATAACCTCCAAATAATAATTCTAGTTATAGAATGTCCAATCTTTAAAACTTTTATACTTTTAATTTGAAATTCTTCGACGTTTAATTTCTATTAAAGTAAAGCACTTGTTGGATGTGGGTCATAGGCTTCGGTTATTTAAATTTTCTTAATTGTGATACAATATTGGTAAATAATTCCCGGAGGTGACTTAAATGAAGTGGGAAGATGTATGCCAAGCTTTCCCAGAACAATGAATTATGGTGTTGATTCGGATGGTATCATTGGATTGGATTTGTTGCAACAATTGAAAGCAGTTATAAATATAGATGAATTAACATTACAGTCAAATAGCTAACGGCAAATATAAAGGGGGACCTCTGTACTTGTTGTTTCTTAAAATTCAGTTTATCCAACGAACGGGGTGCGATTGCAAAAGAGATGCAGTCGCTTTTTTACTATATGTTGCAGGTTAGTAGTAATAAGCCGAATATAGGGAGGGGAAATGATGAATAAGTGGTTAAAGGGTTGGAGCATATTCATTTTTTCAGTTGGCGGAATAGTGATATTACTAGTAATATTACTAATATTCGGGACTGTCTTCTTAATTTTAAATTTTAGGGCATCGTTAATACCAGATGAAAAAGAAGTAGCAAAGGTAATTTCACAAGCCGAACAATACTTACAAGAGAAATATCCAACTATGGAATACGAAATCTCTAGTTTTAAGCATGATAAAGATTCGCAATATGATGAATTTGACTATGCTGCAGTGATTTTAAATACAGAAACACAAAATAAGTTCTTGGTTTATGAAAATAGACATACGAAACAAATGGAAGATGATATAGCATTTCAAGAATTAACAAAATTTATAGAACAAGTAAAACCGAAAATTTACAGTTATATAACTGAAACATTCGGAGAACCAAAAGGTATGGCATTTACGCCACAAATCAATTACCCCTCAATGCTTAATATTAAATTAAATAACAAAAAAGAAGAGATAAACGAAGATATGTTTGAATCTTTCATTGATTATCTCCAATATGAATTAAATGTCGAACACGCAAGTGTAAATATTATGTATGAAAATGAACGATGGTCTAAAGAATTTTAATAAATAAAGCATGAGGATCCATTTTATTTTTCTCATGCTTTGTTTTTATTTAACCTTCAGGTTGAACATATCCAAAATAAAAAATGAGGCTATCCAAAAAGTCAGTCTTGAAATTCTCCTTTTCACTGTTCGGCAGTAAAGATAAATGTTTCTTTTAATGGTCTGCCTTCACTTCCTTTTTGTGTCCAGATTATTTCTATCTCCAATTCAGTCGCCTTTTCATCTAAAAGGAAATTGGCTTGTTCATAAGGCAACCCACGATTTAATTGTTCTGCCCAGGAGATTGATCGGTCATAACGATCTTGGTTACAATCTTTTTCATCAGGGCATCCAAAAAGTGCATATTTCGTTTTAGAATTAGGATCATTTCTATACATATACACTTCCATGGTTAATACATCAGTACCGATTTTATCAATCTTTAAAGAGTAAGTGTGAAACTTTCCTTTTACGGGTTTAGCTAAGTCCCCACCCTGTTTGGCTTCTCCTACTTGAACTGACCATTGTTTTGATGTTTGCTTGATCGGTAATTTGTCGAAGGTTAAAGCAGTAGTAGTAGCCTCTAAAGTTGTTAATGGCATACATAAAAGAGATAGTAGACATACTAAGAATATTTTTTTCAATGCCCCGTTTCCTCCTTATTTGAACTACTAATATTGTGTTCATCTACAGAGGTACTTATGCCCGGTTATTTAGCTGACCTGCCCCATGGTGAAAAAAGGATCAATGGGTTTCAAATATCGGTATTATAGACGAAAAACTGCATGTGCAGATAGGTGAAATCTTTAACGAAGAGTTTGGTACTAGTACGCCAGAGCTTTCTCTAAAAGATCCAGATGGTAATTCAATCTCCCCAGATTATAGTTTTGTATTTCTCGGTGATGAGAAAACTGACTTACTTAATCTTGAAAAAGACGATTATGCTGATGGAATTGACAGGTACAATGAATTCGTATTTCCTATAAGCACTGAAGATCTTAGCGAATATAAGCTTAGCTATACCGGTTCAGTTTCTACTGGCGTTAAAGGTAGCTGGAAGGTATCAGTAAATTTAAGTGATTCTAACCAAAATACGCGCACTTGGACAAATGATATTTCAGTTGATGGCCATCTCTTTGAATATATAACTCTTAGTCCTTTAGGACTGCGGGTTATTGGAACCTATCAAGGAGAGGAATGCATGGTTGGTGATATGTCAATTGGGGTTGAAACTGTTGATGGAATTATTCCATTGGAAGGTGTTGGGGGAAGCGAAAAACCTGATAAGCATACTTTCAATTCAAGTTGGAATACGAAAGCACCTTTAGATATTGCTAAAGCTAAAGCAATAATTGTAAATGGCACTCGAATACCGATTAAATGACAAGATGTTAAAATAAAAATTTCAACACACTAGTTTAACAAAAGCTTCATTTTGATCCAGGAAAGGGTAAATACTCTTTTTGTTGAATTGTTATGGATAGAGGGAATGATGAAGATCAGTATGCTTAACCTCTCGAATTTTAATATTCTTAATAAGGATAATTTATTTTTTAGAACTTTTGGTGACTATAAAGATATTTATATGCCATTTGACCATAAGAAAACCGCCTTCGTCAGAAAAGGCGGTTTATTGCTATCGTTCCCCATTACTTCAAAAGGTTTTGGTAATTGGGGAGGAAATCATCCTTATCGGGGCCTCTAAGATGTTCAAAATTTTTAAGCTCAACTCCAACCGACGAGATCCGATATGTAAGTACATCTTCGCCGACAGGGATATGAGGACCGACTATGGGTTGAGCATCTAATGTGATTAAAAAATCAAAACCACGAAAAGCAGCTACCCTTTCAATGCTCTTCACATTTACATAATCTGGATGAATAACTGGTGGTACTGTAATTACATCTGCGTATACCCCAGTAAGTTTCTCCTGCATATGTGGAAGTAGAATTAAAACAAGCATATCTTGTAACTGCAGTTCTTTTGAATCTTCAAGCGGCTTATTACCATCTACATTTGAGGTTTGCTCTGAAAGAGCCTCTTCAGCAACATAGTGAACATCTATTTTATGTTTGTTATCCGTCTCAGGAGAGGCTTGTGTGTATTCTACAAGAGCACCACTGCCCTCAGTGAATAAACGAAGAGGTACATATGCCTTGTTATTATAGTTAAGCACCTCCTCACTTTCCTGTAGTAGTACTTCTTTGGAAAGCCCGTTAGCTAGAAAAAAAGTAACTTTACTTGGAAAGATTGTTGCTTCAATTACACTCGAAGCAAATACAGAAGTTGTTGCCATTAAGAAGGCACCACATAACACACCAGCAATAAAATGTTTCCTCAATTCGTCCTCTCCTCTTCAAATGTAAATTATTCTATCTAATAGACGAAGCAAATCCGAACAGTGATATTGTCCTTATTATAAAGCAAATGTTCATAATTGCCAAATATCAACAATAAAGTTTAACATAGCCAAAATATTAAATGGTAGTTTTCAAACAGAAGCTATTTATGTATGGAATCACGAAGATGACAGCTGAATGTGGTTGCCCCATCATTGCAAGTATTTATGAAATAGCCGAGAACACTTGTGACTTTAGTCATGAGATGAATCGGCTTCGGACAAGGCGTGTCTTAGACACGTCAATTGTCCGACATATTTTAAGCCTGTAATTAGGAAAAGTAATCTACTTTTTAAACAAATACTCTCGAATATATCCGTGGAATATGTTACAATACCTTCAAACAATTGGGAACATACGTTTGAATACAGGTGCAGTAGTTATACGCGAATACTATATTATAGGGTACGTGAGGTATCGTTATAAATACATATTAAATCAGAAAGTGGGGTGAGTAGAAAATGAAGGTGAAAAAAGCATACAAATTTAGAATCTATCCTACTCAAAAACAAGAAATCTTCATTATCAAAACGATTGGTTGTAGTCGTTTCATCTATAATTACTTCGTAGAAAAACAAAAACAGCAAGATGCGTACTGGTATATCGTGAAATTAAACTTCCCAAACTTGGACTTGTGCGTTTTGCAAAAAGTAAGGAAGTCGATGGTCGAATTATGAATGCTACCATTAGGCGAAATGCGACTGGTAAATACTTTGTAGCTATTCTAGTTGAAACGGAAGTACAACCATTAGACAAGACAGGTTCAACGGTTGGGATCGATGTAGGACTTAAAGATTTTGCTACTATTTCAGATGGTACAGTATACGAAAACCCAAAGTTTTTCCGTACATTGGAAGAAAAATTAGCAAAAGCACAGCGTATTCTTTCGAGACGACAAATAAACTCTTCTAATTGGCATAAACAACGTGTAAAAGTTGCAAAAATCCATGAAAAAATCACGAATGCAAGGAAGGATAGGCTAGATAAAATCTCAACTCATATTGTCAAAAACCACGACTTGATAGGGATTGAGGATTTGTCTGTAAGCAATATGCTTAAAAATGGCAATCTTGCCAAGGCAATTAGTGAAGTATCATGGTCACAATTTAGAACGATGTTAGAGTACAAAGCAAAATGGTATGGAAAGCAAGTGGTAACCGTTGCAAAAAGTTTTGCTTCCAGTCAACTATGCTCAAATTGTGGATACCAACATAAAGACGTTAAAAATCTCGCTCTGCGTGAATGGACATGCCCATCGTGCAAAAGCCATCATCAACGCGACCTTAACGCAAGTATCAATATTCGCAATGAAGCATTGCGATTAACCGCAGGAACTGTGGGGATAGCCTAATCCATTAGAAACCGATAGGCTTCTGTATTTAGGAATCTCGTGGCTTTAGCCATGAGAGGGTTCAATAGAGGTTGGATTACAGGTGAAACTACTATTTAGATATAGAATTTACTTATTAAATAACGGGTGGCGATAGCTGAACAAGGCTATCGCTTCTTCTATTATTGGGCAGAATACTTCAACAAATAATATAAAAAGTTAAGGTGTGGTATCTTTGCAAAATGTTCATTGGAAATTTCACGGTAATCATGAGTATAGTATATCGAAAGCAATGGATGGTGAAAAACTTGCAGATGAAATTATGGAACATCATTTTAAGGAATATGGAAAAAGGTTTATAGATGAATTAATTATAATTGATGTAGGAGTGTTAGAGTTTGATGATGAGAACTTTGGTGAAATTAGCAAACTGCAATTTCGACTTATTCATTATGAAAAAATGGGATATGGATTTGCTTTACCATATTAAAATACTTCTACTAACGGGGTGCTTATCTTTAATAAGCATTTGCTGCTGTTTTCAATAGTAACTAAAATCTTCTTAATCATGATACAATATAAGTAAATAATTTCCGGAGGTGACTCAAATGAAGTGGGAAGATGTGTGCCAAGCTTTCCCAGAACAATGGGTTTTGATAGAAGCTGTTCGAGCGCATACAAACGAGAAAAGTGAGCGTATTTTAGATGAGATTGCCCCTTTGGAAAAGTTTTCTGATTCTCCAGATGCCATGAAAGCATATCAAGAAATTCATCGAGAAGATCCTACACGGGAATTATATGTTCTTCATACTAGCCGTAAGGAGCCTAATATCATTGAGAAAAAATGGGTAGGTGTTAGGCGATAGTGAAAAAACTAATTATTCAAGATGGCTTGTTACTTGCGGACATGGAACTAACATTTAACGGACAATTGCTTCATTTACAACGTGTCTTAGTTGATACTGGTTCAGGAAGTACAGTTGTATCAACAGATTTAGCAGAGTCAATAGGGATTGTAGCAGAAGAAAATGATATGATATACCGCATAAGTGGTGTTGGGGGATCAGAGTTTGTGTACTCAAAAAAGGTCGATTTAGTAAAGCTTGGAGACATGAAAACTGAAGATTTCTTTTTAGAAATTGGTGCAATGAATTATGGTTTTGATTTGGATGGCATCATTGGATTGGATTTGTTACAACAATTGAAAGCAGTTATAAATATAGATGAATTAACACTGCAGTCAAATAGCTAATGGCAAGTATAAAGGGGGACCTCTATACTTGCCGTTTTTTAAAAGCATAGTTTATTCAACAAGCGGGAGTGATTGCATAAGAAGTGCAGTCGCTTTTTTACTATGTACTGCACAATACCTCAAAAAGGAATATGGGCCTTTATGGTAAAGTAATCTTAGTAAAGGGGGATAAAATTGAGTGAAAAAAGGAAGTTACTATTCAGAATTTCAATAGGTTTGAATATATTGCTCGTCGTAATTGTGGCTTGGGGAATTATTAAGATGAATTTTGTTAAAGAGCAAGTTCTTGTCACAGAAGTACAGAATAATTTAGTTGAATTGGAGGGTTTGATTGCACACCAGATGGATAATAATTGGTCTGAACCCAATTTGGTTACCATCGAACTCGGGGATGTTTTAAATGGTATTTGGCTTGGTAAGACTACGGGGGAGCAATTAGGAACACTTTCAAAAAGTGACAAGAAAACTCTGGAGCGTTTGTATTTAAAATTAAGGCAATATCCTTACGATGAATTATATAGGTTTGCTGATGTAACTGATGAAGATAAAAGGAATTTTGAAGAGTTGAGAGAAATTCTACGTGAGGTAGGATTAGGTATGAATATAACCATCAGCGCAGATATGGAAGCATTTATGAAACAGGCAGAGGAATTAAATAAAAAGATTGAATCCCCGTTAAATTAATGTGTACGTGATGTTGTGATAACGAGGGAAAAAGTTGAAAGGAGTGGCTTATGTCAAGGGTAGGGGTTTTTACTTTAGGTTTAATATTGTTTATCTTTGGCATTGGTTTTTCGTATTATAGCACGCAATCCTTTTATGAAAAGTATAAAGAAATACGAAGTGAAACAGATGTCTCAAAAAAGTTTACGAAAGGACTTGGGGAGGTTTGGCTGCACGAATATAGCACTTTAGGGTTTTTGGCATTTACATTCTTATTAATTATTATTGGTGTCATATTGATGTTTTTTCAATAACAAATGATAGCCAATTTATTAAACAAATAATTGATTTCCTTTTATCAATAAGAGAATAAAAATTTTATTAAAAGGTTGCAAAATGGTTTTGGAATATATTGTAAAACCCAATTTGGAAATACAATTACTAGGAGGATATATCTTGAAGGAAACGCATGACACTGAAGAGTTTGATAATGTTTTAAATGCTATTGAAAACTTAAATGAAGAGGATGCTAAAGGTTTTTTGAAGATAATATTTGGTAAACTAAATATATTTGAAAAAGGAAATGGCACTTTTTCAAATGATCAACTTATAAAAGAGGTTTCGTCCATTTACAATCAAAAAATACCAAAAACAATTGAAATAAGAGAGAAACAGAAAGAGAAAAACTCTTAATAAAATTGCATTAATATAAACACAACTGAATGTTAACAAAGGACTCCTTTTGGAGTCTTTATTAATTTAAATATATAAATAAATATTTTTTAAAAATTGAACCTATTATGATTTGATAATCGTCTAATAGCAGAATTTGAAGCAGGTTGAAAGGGAGGGTAGTAGAATGGACAAATCAGAAAAAGATTACATATTAGATAAAGTAATGATTGAATATGGTAATGAGTTGGTACGATTGGCATTTTCTTATGTGAGAGATGCCGAGATAGCTAAGGATCTGGTTCAAAATACGTTTATTAAATGCTACAAAAACCTTGATATGTTTCGTTATGACGCACAGATCAAAACGTGGCTCTATCGTATCACCATTAACGAATGTAAAGATTATTTAAAAAGTTGGAATTACAGAATGGTTCAAGTAAAAAGTTTTATAAATGAAACTGCTAGGTCAATATTACCATCAGTAGAAAAGTCCGTTATTGATCAATACAATAACGAACAAATGAAAGAGACAATCAATTCTCTTCCAAACAAGTATCGAGAAGTAGTTTATCTATACTACCATGATTCTTTAAAAACAGATGAAATTTCTAAAATTTTAAACATTCCAGCTAATACAGTGAAAACTCGATTAAGAAGAGCAAAACAAAGATTAGAGTCGATGTTAAAGGAGGCCGAACTTAATGAAAGATAAAAATTTGAAAGATACATTTAACCATATGTCTAATCAAGAACTAACATTTACGAAGGAAGACCGTGATGAAGTGTTTGAACAACTTCATAAAATGGAAAAGAATAATATCCAAAGGAAATCTCTAGTATCTGTTTCAAAAAGATTCGCTCCACTTACTGTTGCTTTGTTTGCGGTAGGCTTATGTCTATTTTTGTTTATTCCAACGATTCTTCAAGGAAATGTTAATAACGAAAATAACAGAACTGATTCGAATGGAGTAGTATCTCAAGAAGACAAGTATGTTACCACTCTATTTATGGTAAAGGCTGAGAATAATAGAATGCCTATTAATCTTTTACTTACTTATAGTAAAGATAAAAATATGATGAAAGTTGTATCGATCCCTCGTGATACTTATGCTCCGATATTGGATAAAAATGATGGAACTACTCCATATGATAAATTATCATATGCTTATATTAACGCTTCGGGAGTAGCTGAAAAGGTAAGAACGACAGTTTCTAACCTATTTGATTTACCAATCGATTATTATGCAGTTATGGATTTAGAAACCCTCTCAAGTATAGTTGATGCAGTGAATGGGATAGAGTACGACTTGCAAGAAGATATTCGAGTAAGAGCTATATCTCAAGTGGCATTTGATTTCAAAAAGGGGACGCATCGTTTGAATGGAGAAGAGGTTGTGGCATTAATGATGGATGCTACTGTGGGAAAAAGCTTGGATGAAGAAGATCAATTAAACCTCTTTACCGCAGTTATAGATCAAACAATAAACGTATTACCACAACCACAATTAAAACAATTTACTACTAAAATAGAGGGCAATATTCCAATGGAACAATTGGTAGAGAATAAAATGGATATGCCTTCGATAGAATCGGTATCATTGATCGATGGAATGATAAGTACAATGATAGATGAGTCTTACTATATTAAATTTGAAAAGGATTTTTTAGATTCAGTTTCGGAAGAGTTAACCACATTTAACTAACGGGAGTTTTAACATAACAGTGAGATCGCCATTATTACTAAAAAGGGGGTAAAAATGAAGTTTAGAATGCTGTTCAGTATTTTTCTTATAATAATTTTAACGGCTTGTTCATCAATTACACAAACTGTTGTAGCTGATGAAGTAATTTTTTATGGAGAAGGAGATTATTGGAATGTTAGTTACATATACAATCCAGAATTGTATGATGAAAAAAAGATAAATTGGGTTAAAATCGAATTGAAAGATTTAGAATTATCCCAGGAAGATATATATAGTATTGACATTGAATTTGAAAGTAGAGATGGTTTGCTTACTGGAAATTTAGGAAGTATGGAAACAAAAATTGAAGGTAACGTTATTTCCTTTTTAGTTGGTACAGTTAATTTTGAGACATTTGAAGAAGATGAATATAAAATCACTATAAAATTTAAAGATAAAAAAGATGTTATCAAGTTGCATATAAAGCGATGATATTAAACAAATGGGGAGCTTTACCGGAACAGCGGTATTGCCTTTTCTTTAAGGGGCTATAACGTTTCCAATTAATTTTTATTAAAATAAGTGGTGGTTAGTAATAACACGTAGAAATCGGATAAAAAGGAGTGGAATTGTTAATGAAAAAACTAATTTGCGCGCTCTTAATTTCATTGCTAGTTGTTGCTGGTTGTCAGAGTAATGAAGTTGTAAAAGAAACAACACCCTCTTCCGAAAAGAATATAGTAAACAAAGAAAGGGAACCAGAAGCTGATGATACCATGATTTTATATAAATTTGACAATCAAAATTTTACCGTAACTCACAAATCAAATTCTTTAGTAATTGAAGGCAAAGATTACTCTATAATAGTTGAAGAAACTAAAGAAAAATCTGGATTGGAAAAAGGTAAATATCAATCAATTATAGTTGAAAGGGAAGGAAGTACGGTCACTTCTAAACTCAAATTTACGGAGGAACCTGATAAAATTAATTCCTTATCATTTTCAGATACCAATAATTATTTAGCGTTTACCGGCTTTTATAGCCATCTTGGAAATCAATTGTATATCATCGATTTAAACAATGGAGGAACAATTGATTTGCTAGAAAAGTTAACCGGTTTAGGATATAAACGTATTGAAACTATTCATACATATAATTGGGGGCCTAATAAAGATGTAATTTCCTTTGCCTTTGGTGATCCATCATTAAGTAACCTAGCTATTTACGATTTGAATAGTAATGAAATCACAGTAATTCCCACCAAAAGTCACTTTATAAACACGCTAAGTATAATGTGGCATAAGAAAGGGGATTTTATAGACTATGTAGTAGAAGAAAACTCGGATCAATTTAAATTATATCGATATGATTTAAAAAAATCTAATTTTGAGCTAATTAAAGAAGTATCTAGAGATGAATTTCTACGTAAATATAAGCAATATACCCCAGATGATTTGAGTTAAAAAAGTATAGAAAAATAGCAATATAAAAAAAGACGGCTCATATCCCTATGTTTATGAGCCGTTTTTAATTCCTTTGTAATCTTACACTTTTTAAAGTGTATATAAAGTTAAAAAATACAACCAAAATTTTTTTTGTAGATCTAACAGTAGAGATTACTAACAAACCTTCTTTCAGAGATTAAGTTTACTGCATTAAGTTTAATCAAAAATTGAAATAAATAAAATTGCTGTAACCTTTTTCATTCCAAGCCGTTTTATTAATGAGGGGAGGATGTGATGAAAGAGAATCTTGATGACATATATAAAAGTTACTTTCATGAAATATATCGATTTCTCCTTTTCCTATGTCATGACCACCATGAGGCTGAGGATCTTGTTCAAGAAACCTTTCTTCGTGCTTACCTTTATATTGAAAATTACAAGGGGGATAAGGTTAAAACATGGCTGTTTACAGTCGCACATAATGCATTTATTGATCATTATCGCAAGCATAATAGAACCGTAATAAAGGAACAAAGCTTTTTCTTACCACTTTCGGATAATAGAAAAACACCTATAGATACGATTGTTATACAAGAAGAAGTTAGGGAAATTGTCGACCTGTTAAAAGATGTACCGGAAAAACATAAATATGCCGTGCTTTTACATGATTTTCATGGATTATCTTACAATGAAGCAGCACAAGTGATGAATGTGAAGCAATCTCATTTCAAAGTGTTATTATTCCGTGGCAGACAGGCGATCAGACGAAGGAAGGGTGGAGAAGAGTGAGCGATGAATTTAAAAGAAAACTAGAAGCGTATGAAAAGGGTGAACTATCCGATATAGAATTAGAAGACTTCGAAAAGGAATTAGAAAAGTTAGAGAAATATCAGGAGTTTCTTGAAGAAAATAGTGTCGAGCAAATTAAAGACTCCAATGGGAATGAAAAAAGACAGCAAAAGATATTAAGACGAAGTAAATGGAAAGCAAGATTGCAAACGGCCTTTTCTGCCCTTGCACTAATCCTTGCGTTTACTATTTTTTCATCGATACTAACGGCTGTTTACTATTCATGGGGGACACCGGACCGTGTAGATGTGTTCAGGAATGTAATCGACTATTCACTAACCGTAACAGATCCGTATGGATATTTAGGTGGAACAAGTACGAATACGGGTCCATTTTTTGGTTTGAATACCGAGAGAGATTTGAACAAAAAAGTGGGGGATGAAACAGTAAAAGTCGGAGAGTTAAAAACTAAGTTTCTTTTCTCAATGATGTCCTATCCGGAAAGGATTAACTTTGGAAAAGTATCGGATAGCAACCCGAACTTTTTATATCCCGTGGGAGAAGTTCGTAACGTGTCAGAGTGGAATAAGTTAGAGCGGCTCCCTGAAGGTACTGTCGTTTCAGCCTATTTATCTTTTGCTGAATTAATCGAAACAAAGAAGGTTCTTCAACTATTCGAGGGCAAAGAGATGGATTTAATTTGGTTAGCGGTTGACACTGGTTTGGAAGGGAAGAATGAGCAGATTATTTTTGACCCTATTGGGTTTCCGAGTTTTCCAATTTGGCATGATGATGATATGATTTTGGACTCCAGGGAAGTGAAAAAGGGGCTATTTGGAAGTAAGATTGTATCAGAAGGTCATTCCTCCCCTGATTATATCGCGGGGGATCAAGATGTTCTCCATAAACAATTTTTGAAAACATTATATTTTTTAAAAGATCATGAACGGAAAGCGAACAACTTCTATTTTGGGAAACTAGAGCTTTCAAAACGAATTGATTACCTTGAAACGAATGGCTTTAAACATTATGGTGTTGTTATAACAGGGCCTACAAAGGAAATCTTAAAGCTACGCGAGGAACCGTGGGTTGAAGGATTAAAGGTTGATGAGGTAAGCTTTTGGAATTGGAATGATTGAGGGGGGTATTTTGATATGCCCCGCTTTGGGGGAGGTGGAAAATTTCAATGAAAAGATTATATATTCTCGGTTTGACGATATTGCTAACATTCAGTTTGGCATCCTGTTCTAATCAGAATAATGATAAGCTAGATGTTACGCCAAATCAAACCACAGTAAAGCTAAATCAGCAAAATATCAATGAGGCTGTTTAGTATGGCTATTAAGAGCCAAAGCACCTCATATGCTTCGGGGGAAACAGCAACAGAAGGGCACATCATTCTTGATACAGAGCATCAAGATGGAATGGTTAAGGTTTATTTAATAGCCAGCTATGGTGCATTCAGTTTTGAAAATGGCATTTTCACAAAAGTAAGTGGAAGTGGATCTATTCCAACGGTTATTAAATTTTCACAAAGTAAAAATGGTGAATATACTTTGTTGGAATATAAAGAGCCGATGGATGGCTCAGACTACACAGATTCAATCAAGAAAATGTTTCCTCCCCATTTACATAACAAGGTATTAGCCGCCGATGATGATTACCCTGCCCTAGAAAAGCAGCAAGAAGCACAGGCTAAAGCATATTTAAAAATCATTGGCAGAACTGCAGAAGTAAGTGCTGATCATGTCGAAAAACAATTGGCAGATATAGATGTGCAGGCTTCCAACCGATTATTTGCAGAATTTACAAAGGATAATCCTGTTCTTAATGACTGTCCTTATTGGCTAGGAACAACAGAGAAGGTGGAAAATGGTGTGCGATACATTTATGAAACTTCGCAAAGCAAAACTAATGATGATTTTGATCTCATCACTTTTCAGAAGAAAAATGAAAACGGAACGATAGTGGAAGAGTATAAATATAAAATTGTCGGAAGCGAACCGCAATTAATAGATTGATGCAGTTATTTTAAGCGAACAAGTGCCTGGTACTTCGATATTTTTGTATTCTGCCGAATATTGCTTTTAGATAACCGTGCCTCCGCATATTTCCACTGACGAGAAGATAAAACCTTGAAACTTTTTATACGTATTTTTCGTAAGTATGTCTATAAGGAAGAAAGGTGGGAAAATTAGTTGGAGAAGGGCTATGTTTTTAAGCAGTTTACTTGTATTTTATTTTTATTTCTTTTTGCTTTTATAGTAGATTATTATATTAAAAATGTAAACATTGATATAGATAGTATTGTAATAAAACAATTGATAATGTTTATAGCGATTTCAATTCTTCTTTTTGTATGTAATCAACTTATTTATAATTACGCAAAAAAAGAAGAAGGGTTTATGCAACACAAGGTTTGGAATAAAATGTTTATCGTTATTTTAATATGGTTAATGATTTCGTTTGTTGTATTTATTTTCTTGTTTTTTACGACATCGCTGGAAAGTTTAATTTCCTCCCATGCATGGATTATGTTCATCGTTGCTTATTACTTTTTATTTTTCATCAACCTTTTGGTATTGTCGATTGTACATGCCATTGTTGATAAATCAATGAAGGTAGAAAAGAAATTGATAATAACTTGGGCGAGTTCGTCTTTAGTTATAGCGATTATTTTATTTGGATTGCCAAGTTTTTAAGTTCATTCAGCAGAAGTCTCCCCCTTCCATAAGTGGTGAGATGAATGCAAGTTAGTATTTTAAATTCAGTGGGGGGGCACATCCCCCTGCTGAATAAAATTAAAGCCTCCGGCGGATACCACAGATTTTTAGAGGTAATTATCGAGCGAGCTTGATAAAATCTGGGCGCAAATGCGCCAAGGCAAATTTGATTATAAGGGGGAATACAGGTGCGGAAAATGATTAAATTTCTACTTTTTTCATTGGTGATAATCCTTTTCTTAAACGGCTGTAGTGCAAAGAATGAAAGCCAAGATATATTTCAATATAAAGATTCGTTTGTAGGCGATAATAGTGCAGTAGGGAATATTGTAAATCAGTTACAAAGTGGGGAACATTTAGTTGGCTTTGAACTTAAAACAAAAGAGAAGCCATATGGAATGATCTTAAATTATGATTGGTCAGAATCAGAAAGTGTCTATAAAGAAACAGCGATTTATAATGCTACCTTTATTTTTGCGTTGGTTCAAAATGTTGATTGGATAACATTTAACTTTGATAACCAAGAATATACAATAACAAAAGAAAAACTACAAGAGTCGTACGGAATAGAATTGAGTAAATTTAAAAATGAAGATGAACTACGAAAACTTACAGAAGAATTTTTGGGAAATACAAACAAAGGAAATTAGCTATTCAAGTAATGGGCGCAAAAGGAACTGGCGGTTCAAACGGTTGACGATCATTCGATAAATAATTTATCTAACTAAAAAGATTGTTGAACAATATTGGGCTACTGCGTAGTAAAGTTCGGACAATAATCCAAGATATGAGCAATTTGAGTCCGAAGTTTGGCGAAGTTCGGACAGTAACCCAAGATTTAAACGATTAGAGTCCGAAGTTGGCCCATGTTCGGACAATAATCCAAGATATGAGCAATTTGAGTCCGAAGTTTGGCGAAGTTCGGACAGTAACCCAAGATTTAAACGATTAGAGTCCGA